>CAYMST010000006.1:0-45299 GCA_964393115.1 uncultured Roseivirgaceae bacterium
AAGGTACAGGTGGACTCGGGTTTATTGATATTGCTAGGAAGTCGGGAGAAAAAATCCATTATGACTTTCTCGAGGTAAATGATGAAGTGTCATATTTTACAATTGAGATTAAACTTTCAAGATTGTAAGATTTAAAAGACTTTCTATATCGAAATCACTAAAATTTTACAAAAAAAAGCAGCAATTATCCGGAAAAACAATAATTTACCACTTTGAGGAACGCGGCATTCTCTACGTTGATGTAGAGTTTGGCACGTTTCATCGATTAAACCGTTTTATATAAAAGAAAGATAGATTTAGTACTTTTTTTATTATTGAAACTTTATCTATTTTTGATTTAGCTCTAAACAAGGATATACAGCGTTTTGGAAATATCTGATTGATCTCAGGGCACCAAAAAAAAAATAAATGGATTATTTAAGACTTTACAAAAACATCTACGACTCTAACATTATGTTGATGTACAAGGGTGAACTAACGTTTGACCTAGTATCATCAGTAATTGAGTCTTTGGAAAACAGAATCGCTGAAATTGAATTAGATAAAAAGGTCATTAGAAAGTTTTATAGTGCGGCTACAGAATGTATTCAAAATCTGTACCACCACATGGAAGAAGTTAAAGCTGATAATGAGACCATAGCAAGTTACGATTCAAAGTCTGGTCTTCTTTTAGTCACTGCTAGGGATAAATATTTCAGCATTTTAACTGGAAACTTTATTCCTAACTATAAAATTGATGGCCTGAAGGATCGTCTGGATAAAATTAATTCATTGGAAAAAGATGAACTAAGAGCGCTGTATAAAGAGATATTGAATAATGGTGAGTTTTCTGATAAAGGTACCGCTGGATTAGGGTTTGTTGAAATAGCTCGGAAAACTGGCCAGAAACTAAGTTACAAGTTTCAGCCAGTGAACGATGAATATTCTTATTTTACATTACAAATTAGAATATCACGGGTACCAACAATGACAGGGGTCAACTTATACAACTAAAAAGAATCGGTGTAGAGAGAGTAAAAAAATTATGGAAAATTACTATTTAGAACCTTCGAAGGTCACTCCGTTAATCAACTTCGATACTGGTCAAGGAATATTGGAAATAAAAGGACGTTCAAGCCCGGAAAATCCTGTTGAAATGTACTCTTCCTTAATGAGCAAATTGGATGAGTTCACACAAAACGGTCAATCAAATTTCACGGCAAATCTCGAATTCGAATATTTCAACACAAGTTCTTCTAAGTGTCTATTCGATATTTTGAAAAAGATTGCGGGAATGAGAGATGTGGGAAAGGATGTCTCTGTTAACTGGGTTTATGAAGATGGTGATGATGATATGATGGAAGCAGGAGAAGACTTCAGCGACTTATTAGATATGGAATTCAACTTCGTAGCCGTTGATTAAGGTGCTATCGAAGAATTCCAAATTGATCAACCCAATTAAATGAAAGAACTATATCACGAAGAGCAAAAAATACTATCCGATTACTTAGAAAAAGTAAAACGAGAAGAAATATTTCTCGAGGATGCATTCAGTTTTGCTCTTTATTATAAAGAATTATTAGATCAAAGTAAAGTAATAACCAAGGTTAGCGATCGACTTCAAAAGAAACTTGATCAAGCTAACCAAAAGATTAAGCATCAAAACGAGGAGATAAAACAAAAAAACGTCGAGCTTCAAAATACGATTGAAGAACTCACGCAAGCAAGGGTGAGTAAAAAGGCGTCTACCGTTCTGCTCACCCTAGCCATAGTACTGTTCATTTCTGAAGAGCATGTTTTGTCGCCAGTTATTGAAGAGCATATCGAGCTTCCGTTTGTTGGACTCGGTATCAAAGGTATAATTGCTTTAGGCCTAAAATTCCTAGAAGGGGGACTTGAAGGCTACTTTATGAAAAGAGAGCAAAAGAGAATTCTCGAGGAAGCTGAAAAAAACGAGGTAAAAAAAAAGGGAATCAGTCGCGCTTCTCGGCTAGTGACCCGCTAAAGAAACGACCAAGGAAATGATGTTATAACATCATTTCCTAAAACGAAATTTTATAGAGGTAATCCACGTAGATATGAAAAAGAATCGGTTTATACGAGCTTACATTATCACACTATTATTTGTTCTTGCGCTCGTTATTACTAGTCAGGTTCTGGTACATACAACCATGAGCACCAGTAAATATGATTCACGAACCATTGCCCTTTCCTCAAAACAAGCCACTCTAAGTCAGGCATTAACAAAAGAAGTGTTCGCCTTAAATGAGGCGACAAACAAAAATCAATTCAAAAAAAGTCAAGATGCTCTAAAATCTCGTCTAATAGAATTTCGTGAGAATCATGATGCTCTTAAAGCTGGAGACCCAAAATTTGGACTATCACCAATTAAGAATACAGATGAAATTATGGAGCTGTACAAGCAGCTCGAACCATTCTTCATTAATATTTCTGACGCTGTTGGATCCGTCTTGCAACTAAAATTTAATGACCCTAAAGATAGAAGGCACGTCATTAGAAAACGTAGTACGATTATCGCAAGTATCAACTCATTGTACAAATATGAAAAGCCCTTCAGTCGTAAAATGAACGATATCATCGAATTATACGAAAAACAGGCGGAAGAACATAAAGCAGGATTTACGCAATCAGAACTCGCAGTAGTTGGCGCGTTGGTGGCGCTCTTATTGCTTCAAGCAATATTTGTGTTTAGACCAGCAATTACATTAGCTAACAAAAACTTCCTAGCTGCTAATACAGCATTTCAAAAATTAAAGAAATCTGAATCTGAAATTAGGGCTAGTGCAGAGAAGCAATTAGAAATAAACGAGAAACTAATTCTTTCTCAAAAAGAACTCGAAGATAAGAATACCAAACTCCAGCGTTCAGAAAAGGAGTTACTAAAAAGTACTCAGCAGCAAATTCAAGTAAATGAGAAATTGATTAAGGCGCAGAAGGAACTTTCGGATTCTAAAGATGAAATAGAAAGAAACTTAGAAACGCAGAAGGAGATCAATATTAAACTTGAAAAAGCGCAAGAGAGCATTCGAGAAAGTGAAATTAGGTTTAGAACGGTAGTTGAAAATGCTCCTATTGCAATATTCTCGATTAATAAAGATCAAGTATTCGATCTTGTCGACGGTCAAGGACTAGAGTCATGGGGTATTAACTCATCTAACTTTGTAGGTCAACACCTCTCTGAAATAGAAACTGAATTCCCGTCGATTGCCAAAGACATCAAAAAGGCCTTCACCGGTCATGAAGTTAAATCAGAAGCTATTCATAAGGAGAACGCTTTTGAAAACCATTTTGTACCTTTATTCAACAACTCTAAAGAAGTTGTTGGTATCATGGGGGTTTCAACCGACGTTACAGATAGAAGGAAAGCACAAGTTGAACTAAAAGAGGCCTATACCAAAGTAAAAGAATCTGAAGAGCGTATCCGATTAATTGCTCAAGAACAGTTGGAAGCAACTGAAAAACTTATGCTTGCCGAAAGAAGATTAAAGCAAGCACTTGAAGAAGAGAAAAAGAGTAAAGATGATCTAGCAAATGCGATGGATCACCTTAAGAATACTCAGGGCCAATTGGTTCAACAGGAAAAAATGGCCTCTCTAGGACAGCTAACAGCGGGTATTGCTCACGAGATTAATAACCCAATTAACTTCGTTTACAACGGTATCGACACACTTAAAATGTCCATTGACGAGCTGATGACCTTGCTCGATAAATATGACGAACTGGAAGAAGAAGATGTAGACTTCGAGGAATTCCGTGATGACGTATTGGATTTAAAAGACGAAGTCGCTTACGAGGAGTTACTAGAAGACATACAAGAACTAGTATCAGACGTTAAAACGGGTGCGGTTAGGACAATGGAAATCGTAAAAGGGCTAAGGGTATTCTCAAGACTGGATGAAGAAGAGAGAAAGCCGGCTAACCTTAATGATGCCTTGGATGCCACACTCATTCTTCTGAGAAATAAAACAAAGAATCGCGTAGCTATCAAAAAATTCTACGACAAAGATCTTGGTGAAATTAATTGCTTCCCTGGTCAGTTGAATCAGGTATTCATGAATATACTTAACAACGCGGTTCAGGCAATTCCTGAGGAGCGAAAAGACGGAGAGCTACAACTTTACACCGAGGATCGCGATGCTGATGTGGTTGTAAGATTGAAAGACAATGGTTCTGGGATGTCAGAAGATGTCATGAATCGTATTTTCGAACCTTTCTTCACTACAAAACCTGTAGGTGTGGGAACTGGTTTGGGTATGTCAATTTCCTTTGGTATTATTGAAAAGCATAGTGGTAAGATCTCTGTTAACTCCGAAGAGGGTGTTGGCACGGAATTCGTAATACAATTACCAAAAAATGTAGCTGGCGTACAAAAGAAAGAAGCTCAATCATAATGTCTCAATTTGAAAGCCATCTAAAATGAAAGAAGATTCTGGAGAAGAAATAAACATGCCCGAAGGTGCTGCCGACTCTGGTATCGAGCAAAAAAGGAGCAAAAGAAGAGAGAGAGGAGATAGAGAGGCTCGAGGAGACCGTCGCGAACGTAGACGAGACAGGGAAGGCCCAAAGCACAATATTTTATATGTCGATGACGAAGAAAGTAACCTTCGCATATTTCGAATGGCCTTCAAAAGGCACTTTAATATCTTAACAGCAACTGGCGGGCATGAAGCCATAGATATATTAAAGGAGAATGAAATTCATTTGATCATTACCGACCAGAAAATGCCGGAAATGAGCGGAACCGAACTCCTTGAAAAGGTTGCTCCAGATTATCCTGAAATTATTCGCATCATTCTTACTGGCTTCGCAGATGTTGAGGCAATTGTAAAAGCTATTAACCGATGCGGTATATATAAATACATAACCAAACCTTGGGATAAAGGTGAGATGAAACTCACTTTGGATAAGGCGCTTGAGTCCTATGACTTAAAAATGGATAAGTTAAATCTTATCAAAGAGTTAGAGGAAATGAACAGAACGCTGGAACACAAGGTTGAAGAACGTACTAAGGAGCTTGAGGAAGCCAATATGCGTATGACCGAGAGTATAAATTACGCGTTGACTATACAAAGCGCAATGTTACCTCAGCCTGATATCATTAGTTCGTCGTTCGATGAGTTTTTTCTAATCTATAGACCTCGAGATATCGTAAGTGGTGACTTTTATTGGTATGGAGAGCTTACTGTAGAAGGAGATGAGCTCGTCATTGCTGCCTCGATTGACTGTGCCGGACATGGCGTTGCTGGTGCTCTTATGAGTATGATTGGTGAAAGTTTATTAAACCAAATCATATATGATAAGGGAATAGTTGAGCCGCATGAGATCCTCAATAACATGAGTGCTGGTGTAAGGGACATGTTGAACCAAGCTCAGAATGACAGTCAACATGGAATGGACGCCAATATTGTGATTATCAATAAGGAGAAAAAGGAAATGCAATACTCCGGAGCAAAGCAGGACTTGTATTATTTTTTAGAAGGTTCTGATGAATTATTAATGCTCAAGGGAGACAGGATGTCGATTGGTGGTGTAGCGGAAGTAGAGCGAGATTATACTAATCACATATTAACGTATGACAAAACAATAACCTTTTATATGACCTCTGACGGTTTTAGAGATCAATATGGTGGAGAGAGGGGAAAGAAAATTGGTGCAGGACCATTTAAGGAAATGTTAAAATTCTGTTCTCAAAAGCCCTTAGATAGGCAAAAAGAATTGCTCGATCAATATTTCGATGACTGGATGGGAAATGAACCTCAGACTGACGATGTACAATTGATGGGGTTCAGGCTAAAAGTGTAAGAATTAAATTTTTTTGAATTTCGAAAAATGAAAGTGAATTTAGTTGCTCTGAAGAGCTGGTGTACCGAAACTATTACACCATTAGCATGGCAAAGGGTGGTCATCAAGGTGCTTCCGGAATTAAGAGACAGCGGTTATGGATTGACTCAATTGGAAAACCCATCTGATGAAATGTTTTTCAAAGGTGATGAAGTAGGGACTGTTCAAACGGCCATTAGCGATCTTTATGGATTGCAAATTCCAGATGAGATTTTGGCTAAGGGGTAAAATATTGGCCTAATAGCTTATATTAAAACATTTAAAAAGCGGGGAGCAATTGGCTTCCTGCTTTTTGTGTTGCCACAGCCACCAGATACAAGTACTCCGAAATCCTACTTCGTTAAATCAAGTTCCTGTAGTGCCCATCAACGAAACTTTTGTACATCATATCTCCTTTCAAAACATATGGTTTCAAAATAGACTTTCCTAGCAGCACTCGAGCACATTCCTGAATACCTTCTATAATTGATGGATGAGGGTGAATTAGTTCTGCTAGTTCTTCTACACCAGCATTCATTGAAATCAAAAGTGCTACGGCTTCAATGGCACTTGAAGCATGCTCACCAACAACCCTCATACCAAGAATTTTCATATCATCATCATTAGAGACGAGGATCTTAATAAATCCTTGAGTATTACGCATTGCGATAGCTCGTGAAATACACTTATAATCGATACTTACTACTTTGTAATTAAGCTTTTGTGCTTGTGCTTGTATCTCGTTCAATCCTACACCAGCAACCTCAGGACTTAGAAACATAATGGTTGACACATTATCATAAATCAATGGTTTTAAGGGGGTTCCAAATATTTTTTCTACCGCGTGTCTTCCTTCCAACTCACCTACATTAACCAAGGCAATATCCGCAGTCACATCTCCTACTGCATATATATTGGAAATCGTTGTTTGCGTTTCTTGATCAATTATGCCACGCTTATCAACTTCGATATTAAGTGAGTCATCAAATAAATTTTCATAATTTGGAACTCTACCAACTGAGATCAAGGCCTTTTCAACCCTGAAAAGTTCCTTTGAACCATCTGTATACTCAAGTGTGTAGACTACCATCCCCTGGTCGTTGCGCATATCAATGAGCCGTGAATTGCGGTGAATAAGCACCCCTTTTTGTTCTAAATTATGCTCGATGATACGTACTACATCTTCATCTTCAAAAGGAAGTATTCTGGTGCCTTTATCAATTAAATGCACTTTGGTATGCCCAAAGTTGGAGAATATAGTCGCAAATTCACAACCAATTACTCCAGCTCCTAAGACTACCATACTTTCAGGGAAATCCTCTAATTTATCTATTCCGTCACTGGTGAGTATCGTTTTTTCATCAATTGGAATATCGGGTAGTATTCGTGGTCTACTACCAGTGGCGAGGATAATATTATCAGCATAAACAACCTCATTGCGATCCGTAGAACTAATTTCTACTTCGTGCTTGTTCAAAACCTTAGCAAAACCGTTCTTATAAGTGAATAAATCTTCGCCGATAGAAATGTTAAGGTTGAGCATATGATGATCTAACATTTCCATGCGTTCATTAGTAGCGCTAATCACTTCCGCCCTAATTTTCTTAAAACTGAAATTAGGTGCTTCAAAATTAAGCTTAATACTTTGCTGATAAGTATTATAGGCTTCTCTGGAGAGTTCCCACCATGTTTTACTACTCAATGCGCCATGATGTACTCCTGTTCCTCCTATTTGCTTCTTTTCAATTAAAACCACTTTCTTTTTGAAGTCAATCGCTCTCATCGCGGCGGCATAGCCTGAAGGCCCTGCACCAATTACACATAGGTCAAACTTATCCATTGCTATTTTGATTTTACAGTAAGGTAAACTAGTGAAAATTGGACTAAACCACTAAGGAATCGATCAATTTGGCCATACCATTTTTTCACAGTGACTTTAGCACTTAGAATTAACTAAATGCTGCACGCTATAAATTACGGTCCCTTGTGATTAGCTTAGGTTTTAACTGGTCGATTTGCTCTGAAATGAGTTTTTATTTACTACACTGAATTCTATCTTTGCAGAACTTAATTTCACATACCAATATTAATTTAGAACAAACACTCAAAACGGAAACATTTTACCAGTATAGACAGTATAATATTTCGTATAACGAGCACACATGAACGAACAAGTGAAAATTCCAGAAAGTGCACTACCTAGAGTAGTAATCGTGGGTGGTGGATTTGGAGGGATAAACCTTTCCAAGCTACTTGTTAAGCAACCCTTCCAAGTAGTCTTAGTGGATCGAAACAACTACCATACTTTCCAACCCCTACTCTATCAAGTGGCAACAGCTGGGTTAGAACCAGACTCAATAGCTGAGCCATTAAGAAAATTACTGTCAAGGCACAAAAACTTCGTGTTTCGATATGGAAATGTGGAACGAATTGTGCCCGAAAACAAATGTATAGAAACGTCAACGGGATATATTGACTATGACTTTTTGATTATTGCAAATGGGTCTAAAACCAATTACTTCGGCAATGAGGAAATTTTTAAAAATGCATTTCCATTAAAACAGGTTCCACAAGCCCTGGATCTTAGAAGTCATATTTTGCAGAATTTCGAAAAAGCAGCTATTGCCAAAAATAAGTCGGAAGTTTTAAGATTAATGAATTTCGTCATTGTCGGAGGGGGACCTACAGGAGTAGAGGTTGCAGGAGCCCTAGGAGAGCTCAAAAAGCATGTTTTACCAAGAGACTATCCTGAGCTTAATTTGGATGAAATGCAAATTCATCTTATTGAAGGTAGTGGAAGACTTCTAAATGGTATGTCAGATTACGCTGGAAAGAAAGCTCTCGATTATGTCAAAAACTTTGATGTACACGTGCAACTTGGCAAGCTTGTAAGCTCTTATGATGGTGAAGTTGTCCGTCTTAATGATGGATCCATTATTACTTCAAATACATTAGTGTGGGCAGCTGGTGTTACTGGTAATATGATAGAAGGATTACCAGATAAAGCGCAACGAAATGGGCGTTTATTAGTGAATAGAGTTAATCAAGTAGAGGGTGTAGATAATATTTATGCTATTGGTGATATTGCCTTAATGCCGACGGAAACCTATCCAAATGGACATCCAATGCTTGCACAAGTCGCCATACAACAAGGCAAGTTGCTCGGTCAAAACCTGTCAAAAATCGTTAATAATAAGGCCACAATAGATTTCGAATATCGCGATTTAGGAAGTATGGCTACAGTAGGTCGCAATAAGGCAGTAGTAGACCTATCTAAAACCATAAAATTTGGTGGACTTATAGCCTGGGCTTTTTGGATGTTTATTCACCTTTTTTCCATAATGGGTTTTAGAGGGAAGCTAATTGTATTTATCAATTGGATTTGGAATTACTTCACCTACGATAGAGGAACCCGGTTAATTATCAGGAAGTTTGATCCTAAATCTCGAAAAAATGCAGAATTAAAGAAATCAGCCTAATGGATCAAGTAACCCATTAGCTTTACCTTAGTTCTGAAATTGAAACCCAACCATAATGGCATATTTTAAAAAGGAGTATTTAGATTTTTTTGAAGATCTCGAAAAAAATAATGAAAGAGAATGGTTTCAAGAGAATAAGAAAAGGTACGAGGAATATGTTAAGACTCCGTTTTCAAGTTTTGTGAATGACCTAATCCTGTCATTTCATGATATCTTTCCAGAAATGACCATGACCAGTAAAGAGGCCATATTTCGCATTTATAGAGATGTTCGCTTCAGTAAAGATAAAAAACCTTACAAAAACCATTCTGCTGCTGCAATCTCATCCTATGGCCGTAAAAACATGACGATGCCTTCATTGTATATTCAAGCAAACCATATTGATTTCAGAATATACTCCGGATGTTATTCTATTGACAAAGATGACTTAAAAGCCATAAGATATCACATCATGTATAACATTGACGAATTCAGGTCTTTAGTAGAAGACTCGTCTTTTAAAAAGGTATTTGGAGAAGTGCATGGTGATAAAAACAAAAGGATACCCTCTGAGTTTATAGAAGCCGCGAAAGAAGAACCTCTGATCTTTAACAAAAACTTCTATTACTTTCGACAAGAGTCTCCGGCATTCATAATGAAAGATAATGTTATCGAGGAGATCAAAACGATCTTTCAGGTGGCACAACCGCTCAATAAGTTCTTTGAAGAAGCTCTAAGTCTAAAAGAAGACTTTGAGTTCAACTAAGAGGCATTGTTACTCGCGACCACTTTTAGCTTCGTCGGAATTAAACACCTTTTCAATGATGCTGTTAAACGAAAGTGGTTGTTCCCGAATATTTCGTTCTTGATTTCCTATCAGTGTGAATAAACCGTTTATCGCCTTGTTAGTAGCAAATGCGTCAATACTGGGCGATAAATTACCAACTTGGATAACATCCCCTACCCTCACCCCAAGGTATTGATAATCAACAAATGAAACTACACTTTGATAAATAGTGTTTGCCCTTGTATCATCAAGTTCATTTTTCAATATCGGATTAAACGCATTAAATAGACCTTGAGTAGTATTATTTCTAAAAAAATGAGTTGCTGCTGTATCGGATCCCTGTAAAATACCCAAGGCATCAGTAAAGGTCATATTTGTTAGTGCATTAACAAATATGTTGGCCGCCTCTGGGGCCGCTTGTTGAGCACCTAAATTCATAGCAGTAATCAAATCATCAAACAAATCATTTTGGATGTTCGGGTTGGCAAGAAGATAGGCTTGATAAACGGTGTTTAATTTTACGTTTACCCCAAAAACAGGTATCGACTTAGTACTTATGTCATTTCGTAGTTGTTGTATATCAGAGGGCAAAGCAATTCTAATGAGTTGATTTTCAAGGTAGCCATTTTTGGAAGCGTCATCTACAGATGATGAAATACCTATGTTCAAGGCTTCAACTAAGCCTTCAACAATTTCAGAGTCTGAGAGCCCACCAAGTGATATTGGTAAGTCCGACTCGTTGATGGCATCACAACCAAGAAAAGTAACCGCTAATACAGCTGATACCATTAAGTTTTTAAGTTTGTACTGGCAATTCAACAATATCTTCCTCATATATTCATATTATTTGGTTAAAAGTAAAACTATTGCGCTTAATTAATGATGAAAATAAACTAAATATTTTTTCTTCATACAGTTTTTAGAGGTAGCAGTTACAAAAGTTGTCTTCATATTAAAACAAGAATTTCTTATCTTTATTACTAACTAATTTTTTTAGACATGCGAACAATTTTACCTTCCTTTTTACTTCTATTTATTCTTGGTCATTCTGTTCTTGCTCAATACGAAGTTGGAGTAAATATGAAAGTTTACTCTCCATTAGGAGCTTTAAACAACAATATTACTGGTACACCCTTAGGTGTTAGTATTACTGGGTTACGGAAAATGAATAAACGCATTAGTTTAGGTGCCGAGCTTGGCGTAAGTATGTATACTAACGATACATATGATCATCAAATAGGAAACTCAAATACTTATATCAAAGTGGACGAAGAAGACTGTTTCTGGACGGGACATGCTTTCGCAAGATATAATCTACAGTCTAATGATTTCTATACACTTTATATGGAGGGACGACTGGGTTTTACTACCTTCTTTAGTTCACAGATTGCTGTTGAATCACACCCTCAATTCGAAGATAAGTTTGAATTTCATGGCAGTGCTTTTAACAGTGCATTAGGTGGAGGTTTGACACTAACTCCAATTAAGAATTCTCCGAATATTAAATTCGATTTAGGAATTAGTGCCCATAATGGTTCAAAGACTTCATATAGAAATATGGATTCTCCTAATCCATTGCCAAATGGTCAAGATACCTATCGATCTTTAACAGATTACATGGACTATAGAATTGGAGTGCTAGTAGCTCTTTAATTGTGCATTAGTTATTTAAAAAATTCAATAACTGAGGGTCATATGGTTTTACTCCAGATGAAAAGTGAGATAATAAGTTTCCTTCTTCATCAACTAAAAATTTGTTGAAGTTCCATGAAACGCCATAATCACCTTTCCCATTGAATTTCTTTAAAGTGAGCCATTGATAGATGGGATGTTTGCTGCTGCCCTTAACATTAATTTTTGTAGTAATAGGGAAGGTAACACCGTAGTTCAATTTACAGAACTGAGCAATTTTATCTTCTGTACCAGACTCTTGCCATAAAAACTGATTGCAAGGGAATCCAATAATGACTAACTGATCACTATATTCCTCATATAACTTTTGTAATCCGGTATACTGTGGGGTATAACCACATTTTGACGCAACGTTTACGAATAGTATTTTTTTACCACGATATTCTGAGAGGTTAATTTTTTCCTCACTATTTAGCCTCTTTATTGAATAATCGTAAATGCTTTTTTGCTCAGTTTCAACCATTAAACTTAAGTTTAACACAAGTATAAGACTCCAAAGTACGTTAGTCATTCTTGCAATTCATTTTAAAATCAGACATATAACCAGGCAGAAAAGCGAATTGTTCACTAGAAACGACGTATTAAGTAAAGGCAATTGAGCATTTTTCACACACAAAACGTAATTAATTATCTTTCTAAAGCCTTCAAAGCAAATGGTTTATATTTCTCCAGCATCTCCTGATCAACTACCTTTTCTTGATCCACTCGAAATAAAAACGGCAACCTAGTCCTTTTCAAAATAATACGTTCCGTTTCCTCATTCTCCTCCCCATTGAAAACGATTCCCAAGACCTTGTATCCATTTTGCTTAAGATACTCATATGATAAAAGCGTATGATTAATACTCCCTAAATAGTGGTTTGAAACAAGTATAATCTCCGCTTCAAATCTCTTGACCAAGTCAACCACGTTATCTTGGTCATTTACTGGAACGAGTAAGCCCCCTGCTCCCTCAATAACCAAATCATTATTTGTTTTGGGCACCTTGATTTTATTCAAATTAACCTCTACTCCATCGCGTTTAGCAGCTGCATGAGGAGACATAGGTTGTTCCAACAAATACCCTTCTGGATGATAATAAATACTTTCACCTATCCAATTTTTAATGGTAGTAGTATCGGTTGGATATCCAGCTTGTATTGGCTTCCAGTAATCTGCTTTTAGCGCATACGCTAAAATAGCACTTACAACCGTCTTTCCACTATCGGTACCAATAGCTGTCACAAAGTATTTGTTACTCACCCTTTCTTAGATTTGCTGCTGATAATATTCGTAATAATGCTTCTATTTCCTCTGGAGTATTATAGGCGTGTAAACATACCCGTAACCTTTCCGCACCTTTTCTTACTGTTGGTGATAAGATAGGTCGAATGTCGAAATTCTCATCAAACAACTGAGCCGAAGTCCTTTTAATCTCTTCATTTCCAGACACTATCAATGGTTGAATAGCACTATCACTATTGATTCCTACTTGCATCCACTCCAGTCCATATACTTTAATGAGCTTCTTAAATTGTTGAATATTCTCATTTAATTGAAGTTGTAATTGTTCTCCTTTTTCTCTGAGGTAGTAAAAAGCTTCCATTACCGTAAGTACATTATGTGGAGACATAGCGGTGGTATAGATGAATGGAGCTGCGAAATTCTTAAGATACTCGATCAATGATCGACTTCCACAAACACAGGCACCGTGACTTCCGATGGCTTTTCCAAAGGTATATATTCGGGCAAATATTTCTTCTTGCTTGCGCTTAGAGCAAGCGTACCCATTTCCACTACGTCCCATTACACCGGTGGAATGTGCCTCATCTATAAATATGGGCGCCTCATATCTCTGAGAAAGAGAAATCAAATCATCCAAACAACATTCATCCCCATCCATACTGTAGATTGACTCCACCGAAATGATGGATCGTCCTTCAGCCCTTCTTAATCTATTTTCTAAATCATTAGGGTCATTATGATAAAAGGGAAAAGAACTGGCTCTACTCATGGCGGCTCCTTCCTTGATGCATACATGAGCAAATTGATCATACATAATTGAATCACCTTTGCTCGCTAATGTAGCATGAAGCGCCAGATTAGCTACATAACCAGAATTGAAAACGAGACAAGCCTCCGCATCAAATATTCGAGACAATAGTTCCTCAAGCTCCTCTATTAGGCTATAATTACCTGACAACAAACGAGATCCAGTAGATCCATTCCTAATACCTATATCATCAGTACGGTGCCTGACAGCCTCTTTAATTATCGAAGACCTTGCCAAACCAAGGTAATCATTTGAGGTAAAGTCAATAAGTTCATGAATACCTCCCAGAACTCTATAATTACCAGATTTATGCCGTGCATCGAGTGTTTGTTTGATTCTGCTATTCAACCAATCCATACTTATTTCTGGATTTTAGCCATATACCTAGATACACGTGTTTTGTTTTGATAGTATTCAAAATTTATCAACATATTGCGATAAAACATGATTAATTTGCTACTGAATTACAGTTATAACTTGAAAACAAATTTAATACTGATGAAAATTCAAATCATAGTGGTTCTATTGTCATGTGCGGCCTATACCGCGAATTCACAAGATTTTTATTTCGGGCCAAAGTTAGGACTCACTTCCTCAAATTTGGAGGTCAAAGGTACTGATGTGAGTACTGGTGATGGAAAATTTGGTATACAAGCAGGTGCTTTTTTGCGTCTCAACGTAGCAAGCCTTTATATACAACCAGAAATTTATATTTCTACCTCAGGTGGAGAATATCAAATCTTGGATAACGGAAATAGTGTAGAAAACTTCAAAGACATTACTTTCACAAGACTCGATATTCCTGTGTTGGTAGGAAAGTATATTGGTGGAGTATTTAGAGTTAATGGTGGGCCTGTTTTTTCTCAAACACTTTCCGCAAAGGATAAAATCGGTGACGACACTGATATATCTGAGCTTTATGAGGGGCTAATTATTGCACTACAAGCCGGTATAGGAATCGATGCAGGGCCGTTTTCTATTGACGCTCGCTATGAGGCTAGCCTAGGCGATTATTCGCCTCAAGTCAATATTCCAGGAACAAATACTAGTTTTAGTACAGACCAGAGGACCAATATTTGGATGCTCTCAATAGGATATAACCTATTCTAGTAAATAAAACAGGGATACCACTGAAAGCTAATTTACCTCAGTGGTATCCCAAAATATCTTAGTCTTGCAACTCCATTTGCACTAAAGAATCTGACTCTTTATATGACTTTCTCGGTTTCAAGTTGAGTACCTGGAACATCTGCTTATCCATATCTTCTTCAGGATTTGGAGTAGTTAATAGCTTTTCACCGGCAAAAATTGAGCTTGCTCCGGCCAAAAAGCATAAAGCCTGCTCTTCCATATTCATTTGCAATCTTCCAGCGGACAACCTTACCTGAGATTTTGGCATTATTATTCTTGCTGTCGCAATCATACGTACCATGTCCCAAATCGGAACTCTTGGTTGGTCTTCCAGTGGTGTTCCTTCGACAGGTACCAAAGCGTTCACGGGTACTGATTCTGGATGTTGAGGGAGCGTCGACAGTGTATGCAACATACTAACTCTGTCAGTAGTAGTCTCTCCAAGACCAATTATTCCTCCTGAACAAACAGATATTTTGGCATTCCTGACGTTTTGGAGTGTTTCTAATCGATCGCCATAATTCCTTGTGGAAATAATATCATCATAATTCTCTTCACTAGTATCCAGATTATGATTGTAGGCGTATAAGCCTGCGTCCTTAAGTCTCTCTGCTTGCTTTTCACTCAACATACCAAGCGTACAGCACACTTCTAAGCCAAGGTCCGCTACACCCTTAACCATATCAATTACCTTGTCGAAATCTTTGTTATCTCGAACCTCTCTCCACGCTGCGCCCATACAGAACCTGGTACTACCCGATTCTTTAGCTTGCCTGGCTGAATTGATCACCGTATCTACCTCCAACAGTTTATGCACATCAACACCAGTGTTATATCGAGCCGCTTGCGGACAATAAGCACAATCTTCTGGGCATCCGCCAGTTTTGATTGAAAGCAATGTACATACCTGTACTTCCGAAGGATCATTATACTTTCTATGAACCGTAGCCGCTTCATAGATTAATTCTAAGATTGGGCTATTGTAAATTTTCTCAATCTCTTCTCGAGTCCAGTTTGTCCTCAGTGAATTGTCAGAAGACATTCCCTCTTTTAGCATAATCCGTTTAATAAATTAAAACTCAAATTCTAGTGGTAAAATGGCCTGAAGGCCTTGATAGTTTTGAATCCCCTCTAGTTTTTCTATATACTCTTGCAATGGTGCTTTAACCATCACCAAAGCCTTGATCTTTTCGTCTACTCTATTGAAAATCTGATCCATGATATTCGGTTTCTCTGGATAGTACTGCGTTTGATAATCCGTAATACTAGCTTCTTGAGCCGCAAGTATAATAGCTTCCTTTATTCCTCCAATTTCATCTACCAATTTTCGCTCTAACGCCTGGCTTCCTGTCCAAACCCGTCCTCCGGCTATTTTCTTCACTTGCTTCTCTGTAAGCGATCTGTTTTCTTCTACTTTGTCCACAAATGATTCATAGCCTGATTCAAGTCTTTTTTGAATCAGTTCCTTTTCTAAGTCAGACAGTTCCCTTGTCGTACTCATGATATCGGCATGTTGTCCGGTTTTCACCACATCGAAGGTGATTCCTATTTTTTCATTTAGAAATTCTTCTAAATTAAACCATAAGCCGAATATGCCAATAGATCCAGTTATAGTTGAAGGTGAAGCTACTATTTTACTACAACCTGCTGCCATATAATATCCTCCTGAAGCAGCTAAATCAGACATAGAAGCAATAACAGGTTTCACAGCTGCTGTTTTTTTCACCTCATTCCAAATCAGATCAGAAGCCGTTAAATCACCTCCTGGGGAATTAATTCTTAGGACAATGGCCTTCACATTGTCATCTTCTCTAACCTTTTTAAGCTTTCGCTCAATTTCTTTTGGTGTGATCGCTTGTTCCCCCCCCATCATAATCTGGCCATCTGCAACCACTACCGCCACCTCTGGTAAATCATGGCCATCATTATCTATGGTAAGTGCGTAACTATTCAGCGAAAGCATTTCGGGTTTATCATACTTCAAATCAATTATGGACTTGAGTGAGTCTTGATATTGAACTGCGGTGATCAAATTTAACTTTTGCGCATCACGAGGCATAAAAGCGAGCATGTTGTCAGATATCTCCTCCAATTTATCTTGAGAAATAGCCAACGACGCTGACATATCTGATAAGATTCGGTTGTAAATATCATTAATGATGGCCCCCAGTTGTTCGCTGTTTTCCAAGCTTAAGTCTTCTCTTATAAACGGTTCTACCGCACCTTTATAATCTCCAACCCTAAATACTACTGGTTTGATATTTAGTTTTTCTAAAGCCTTTTTGAAGAACATCGTACTAACCTCAAGACCATTAAATTCTAATAAGCCTTCTGGTTCAACGAAAAACTTATCCGCTACTGATGAGACATAAAAAGCCCCTTCATTAATATTATTACCATATGCGTAGATAAACTTCCCTGAAGACTTAAACTCAACCAAGGCTCTTCTTATCTCCCACAGCGACGAGTATCCACCACCTAAGAAACCAGGCTTTAAAAACAACCCCTTTACTCTAGCGTCTGATCTTGCGTGATCTATCGCTTTTAGCGTTTCGTGAAGGTCAATCTCGTTAGGAGTGTTTTCCATCAAGAAATCACTGAATGGATTCTCTACTACACGTTCCTTAACTAACCCACTCAAGTTAAACGTTAACACCGTATTGTCGTCTACGGTTGGTTTAGTCTCTTCTGAACTCACAGCGACGATCACTATCAATACCAAAAAACCGAATCCAAAAAATATGGATATACCAAGTATTGTTGCTAAAAGGTTTCTTAAAAAAGCCATTTATTTGAGTACATATTTGCGCTGACAAAACTATAGGATAAACCTTAGATTCACAGATCCTTGGACTAAAACATCCGGGTCTACCGAAAGTAGTATTTTTTGATTTGTTTAAATATTAGCACTACTACTTGTCTTGACGAAAGTTAATAAAGGTTTCAACCAGTAGTATTTAACATGTTAGGTTTATATGCAAAACATTTTTTTATCGATCGGAAGTAATTTAGGCAACAAAGTAAAAGCACTTCGATCATCTATTACTCTAGTTGGAGAGCAAATGGGAAAAGTACTGCAAATATCGGCAGTCTATGAGACTGAGCCCTGGGGAGTTAAAGATCAAGATAATTTTTACAATATTGTTGTCAACATAGAATCACACCTTAGCGCTAATGAGTTGCTCACGAAAATCCATTGGATAGAAAAAGAATTAGGCAGGGAACGATTTGAGAAGTGGGGACCTCGAAGGATAGATATTGATATTTTATATATGGACCAGCTCATATTCAATGCTGACTCCTTAACCATTCCTCATGGACAACTTTACAACCGGAATTTCGTTCTCGTACCATTGGTTGAAATAGCACCAGAGTTCGTTGATCCAGTTACCAAAACGACAAGTTCTTATTTACTTAATAAATGTCCCGATAACGGAAAAATCACAAGAAAAGAACAATTAGATAACCTTAATTTATAGTATTATCGAATTGAGTAAGTTCAGTATGATTAGACCAATTGAGAATATTGTAAATAGTCGAATAATCTTTTTATCTTGAATTTCTTTCGTTTTCATAGCTTGCACGTGGTTTTAACCAAATATAAGATTCTGCGTTAAAAATCAACAAAAAAATAGATAAAATGAAAATAATAACACATAAATAGAGAAATTAACCCTATAAATGGACATCAGCTTAGCCAATATTTCGCTTCTTCTTTTTTTTGGAGTCATTGCAGGCTTTATTAACTCTACAGCAGGAGGAGGCTCTATATTAACCGTACCCATGTTGATTTTCGCAGGTTTACCCCCTACTGTTGCCAATGCTACCAACAGAATTGGCGTATTTGTTCAAGGAGCCATTGGCATAATTGGGTACCGCTCTAAGGAAGTGTCGGCGTTTCCAGAAGGCTATTATTTAGGCAGTGCGGCCTTATTTGGAGCTATTATTGGAACAAATATTGCCCTTGATATTTCTGACGTACTCTTTAATCGCATCTTATCCATTACTATATTGTTAATTACTTTAACAACATTTATCAAGAAGAAAGGCGAAACCCATCACATTCGAAAACCAACAAAATCAAAGAAAATCATTGGAGCAATAATTTTCTTTTTCATTGGGGTCTATGGTGGACTAATTCAAGTTGGGGTAGGTTTTCTGATATTATCCAGTTTAAGCAGCATTTTCAACTTTGATTTAATTCAGTCTAACGCCATAAAGCTGGCCGTTATCACCATTTATACCACTTGCTCATTAGTAATCTTTGGTCTTCAAGACAAAATCATGTGGGAATGGGGCATAATTCTTTCCATAGGCACCGCCACCGGTGGATGGCTTGGTAGCAGGTGGGCTGTCGCTAAGGGAGAAAAATATATCAAATGGATATTGGTTACTATGGTGATAGTAATAGTTTTAAAGGTGTGGATGTGATTATAAGAGATGCATAAGATTATTTCATAAAAGAGTTGGCCTGGACAATATATTGTTAAAATTCATCTAAGTGCTTAAACAAACCTTTAGTTAATCGCGAAATGCACCGCTATCAACCAATACTGATAAGAAGTGATAAAACCAGCGCGAAGAAGTTCACGCAATATGAGCATGATAACGCATCGCGTAAGCGCAATCCTAGTATGGACGACACCAATTTTGATAGTTTAAATAACAAGAATTAAATAGAAATATTGAAAATATGAGAAACATGAAACTTTACTTCCTTTTCTCTGTATTCCTTCCTTCTAGCTTTGTATTTGCTCAAAAAGACGGAATACCACCCGCATATTTATATGGTAAGCAGTTGCCGGATAGCGTCTTGCAGTTCGCCATGTTATCTATTGATGGCGACAGTATCACGATTCAAGAAATGCTTACTGCACATGAAGGCAAAAATATAGTTATCGATTTTTGGGCTTCATGGTGCAAAGATTGTATTGTAGGATTACCAAAATTCAAATCGCTGATTAAAAGAGGCCGAAAAAAAGCTTCCTTCATTTATATCTCGGTGGATAAAGAAGAGGTAAGATGGAAAAATGCCATAAATCGGTTTTCTATCAAAGGAGAACATTATAGACTCAAAGAAGGCTGGAAGACTCCGCTTACCAATTATATTGGCCTCGATTGGATTCCGCGATACATCGTATTTAATGAAAAACACGAAGTCATTGTCCCCAAGGTAGTTGACGGTGACGACTTAAGATTAACAAAAGCCATTGGAGCCTTATAAAAGGCTCCAAAAAACTATTTCTTTCTAAATACCAGCTTTACCGGTACCCCATCAAGCTTGAAGTGAGCTCTTAGTTTATTCATCAGAAACCGTTGATAAGGTTCTTTGATGTACTGAGGTAGATTACAAAAAAATGCAAATGTCGGAGCGTGCGTCGGAAGCTGTGTGATATACTTGATTTTAATATATTTTCCTTTTAATGCTGGCGGTGGATATCGTTCTATTTCTGGCAATAAGGCATCGTTAAGTGCTGATGTAGCAATTTTGGATTGCCTATTATCGTATATCTCCATCGCCATTTCAATGGCCTGAAAAATTCTCTTTTTGTTAATTACACTAGTGAAAATTATCGGGACATAGGCTAGAGGTCCTAACTTCTCAACTAATAACTTTTTGTAGTTATCCGCCGTTTTTGAATCTTTTTCTACTAAGTCCCATTTGTTCACCATAATCATAATTCCTTTGCGATATTTATTCGCCAGAGAAATTATATTCATATCTTGTGACTCCAGACCTAACGTGGCATCCAGAATAACGATGCAGACATCACTGTCCTGAAGGCTTTGAATAGATCGTAAAACCGAATAGAACTCAATATCTTCTTTTACTCTACTCTTACGACGAATTCCAGCTGTGTCTGTCAGAATAAAGTCCTTGTTAAATAATGTATATCTTGTGTTAATTGCGTCCCTAGTGGTACCCGCAATATCGGTAACTATACTCCTTTCCCTTCCTAGCAGGGCATTTAAAAATGAGGATTTCCCAACATTTGGTCTTCCCAATATGGCAATTTTTGGAATACCGGCATCCGGATCGGCATCATCTTCTGACTCAAATTTTGTAATTACCTGATCAAGCATTTCACCGGTACCAGAACCGCTCATAGAAGATATAGGATATACTTCGTCACTGATACCAAGGCCATAAAATTCTCCGTAGGCCATGCCTTTTTCAAAAGTATCAGCCTTATTCGCTGCAATAATGATTGGCTTATTGATTTCGCGTAAGATATTCGCAAAATCCTTATCCAATCCGGTGACACCCGCATCAATATCCACCATAAAAAGGATAACTGTGGCTTCATCAAGAGCAAGCTTGACTTGCTCACGGATAGCTCCTTCAAAAATATCCTCAGACCCTTCTACGTATCCACCAGTATCAATGACAGTATAGTGTTTCCCCGCCCATTCGCCATATCCGTAATGACGATCACGCGTTACACCACTCTCATTATCCATAATAGCCTGTTTCCTCTCTACCAACCTATTGAAAAGTGTTGACTTTCCAACGTTTGGCCTCCCCACAATTGCTACAATATTCGCCACGACCTATTTACTTTGAAACAATTCGCAAAAGTAACTAATTGCCACAGATCAAGTTGCTAAATCAAATATTATCATTTTCAAACACATATTTTCTGCATTAAACGTTATCAAAACGATTATGGCACAATACTTGCTCAAACCATTTGAACTATAAAAGCATTACTCCAACAGAATGAGCATTATGTCGCACCTCATTGACTTTACCCGATTATGGGGATAATGAAAACTGGCACGAAATAAATGCTGTTCCTACAAATTTTAAACACATGATAAACACTACTAAACTGGTTGTCATAACCTTAATTCTATTTACCGCGCGCATTTCCTTAGCACAAGAGAAACAAAAGGAAATTGGTCTTCAGATAAACGATATCACTCGTTTCCACTTTGACTTCATCGGCAAGTCTGAAAACAAGAAGGGAAACTACCGAAAGCTTAGATTGGCTAATCTCGATATACGCGCAAAATCTGGACAAAGCTCTGAGTCGTCAAGAGCATCGCTAAACTTAGCCTATGGATGGGAGAAGCGTAAACAGCTTAATGAGAAAATATCACTTCTTCATGGTTGGGAACCTCAGCTAGCGCTGGTCTATGGTAGTAGCCTTGGTGGGGTAATCGTACCAGGCATAGGATATGCACTTGGTGTGAAATATAACCTTAAAAACAACTTTTACTTAAGTTTAGAAACCATCCCCTCACTATCAACCCAAATCAACGTAAAGCAAGGCATTTTCGAATTGGACAACGTCCAAGTTAATAGTAGCACCTCTTCTGTTATTGCAAGCATTGTGTATTCTTTTACTTGGAAGTAAGACCATTTAAACCATATAACGGCGTATATTTTGCTACTGTTTTCCCTTCTTCTTCGTTGAAAAAGCCTCGACTAGCCGTCCACGACTGGCCGTCCACATCCTAGCACTGCTAGGACTACATTTTTTACCTTGAAGTAGAAAGAAACATTGACGTAAACTAACACGCCCGTATATAGCCTAAATGATAAAACTACTATTTGTCAACACAATTATCAGGGAAAGACCTGTGTCCACCGCGGTCTTTCCTAACTTCAAACTCCGAATAAGGCTTTCATAAAAGTCAATCCTTTGAACGTTGAAATCACTTGAATATCCTCTCTAAGACTTGTTTCTTCATCCAAAAACTTAAAAACTAGTGATGAGTCATTTTTGGAATACATCTTCTCAAAAAGCAATGGTCCTAGGTAGTTCTTGTTGGCCAACACTCTTAAAAAGATTTGATCATAAATTCTAAATCGACTTGAGATCAATTTATTTCCCGGATGTTGATCGTGCGTTATATTTTGCACAATTTTTCTTGCGTATGTCTCTGCTCGCTTAAATGAATATCCGGTAGATGGCCTCACCCAACCTCCAGCTGTACCAATCTTGAGCGTTGCAGGTGTTTTTCCTCGATGAAAGGGATAAGTGGTCATGGGAATTACCCCATATTCCTCTTCACGCACCTTGTAGCGGCCTATACCTATAAACTCAGTTATGTATTCAGATAAGTAGCGCTTATATACATCCCTATTCACAAGGTTATGACTGAAGAAAGTGAATTCCACAAGGCCAAATGTTGGCGAGAACGGAAGTACATAAGTAAAGCTAGTCTGATTTTGATATTGTAACCGGTAATCCATCATAGTCATCCTATCAGGATCAAAAACGTCTTGCTCAAACTCCACAAACCACCCCAGAAAATGCTGCTTTAGTGAAGTACAAGAGGTGTAGTCTAGGGCTTCTGGCATAGTGCTATCAAATAAGAAACGGGCTTTGAACTCCCCTACTGTTGTCTTAAGCGTAACTTCATCTTGCTGCTCAGTACAATCGACCAAGTCACACTTGACCCAATTGACCCCTTTATGATCAGCCATCATTCCTTTTATTTTGGCATAAAAATCTTCTGATCGAATAGTTTTGTACCAATATTCACCAAAATCCAAGTCAAGCTGAGACTCATGGGAAGCGAAGAGCCCTCTGTTCCAACTATTGACTACCAAATCATCCCAGTTTCCTTTCTTTCCTTCCCAAAAACTCCAAGTCCTATCGTTAGATGATTTATCATCGGGCTCAATGATCAAGATTGTTTTATCAGCAAAAAATGGATGCTTGATCATTTGACAGATCAAGTGTAAACCAGCGGCTCCTAATCCTGCAATGGCGTAATCATAGGTTTTCTGCATGGGGTTAGAAATGAAAAAGTAGATAGAAAAAGGTGAAAAAGATCAGTTGGGCCAAATATAAATTTAAGGAAAACCTAAAATTCCCTTTCATTTTAAGCCATTGAAAAACAGTATGCATCGCTAGAGATAATAGAAACCACGAAATAAAGTTCTTCAAAGGTGCATATCCCAGTTCCCAGTTCCAAAAATCAAAAATTGGTGCCGTAATTTCCAAAGGTATGTCTAACAGAAGCATTAAAAGTGAGCCAATAAGGATTCGGAGATAATAATTATTGGTAGTGTGCCTAGCCAATTCGCCAGTAACCAAAACCAAAACAGCCCAATAGACACCTATTAATATGGGGACTTCAAACACCTTCCAACCAAGGTTATCACCATATTCGTAACTTCCGAAAATAATCCCAAAATGTACGCCTATCCACTCAGCTACCATACCAAGCGCGAAAAACACAATGATCAACATCATTTGTCGTATCCTTTGAATTGGATAGTAACATACGAGTAAAAAGAACCCAAGTAACAAATTCAAAGGCGTCTTGGAAGCAAACCAATCGAGGTAACCAATCGCTATTCCTACCATAGCTGCCACGTGCACTACCCATAAAAACACAATTGAGATTTTCTCGTTTTCAGCAGCAAAGAATTTTAACATTAGCCTGTCATTAAATTTGAAACGATTTTCGCGGAGTTTAAAGCCAAAGGGATACCGCCACCAGGGTGTACCGAACCGCCCGTAAAATACAATCCCTTTACGCTCCGGCTAAAATTTGGGTGCCTAAGAAAAGCTGAAAAACGATTATTACTACTAGTGCCGTAAAGCGACCCTTGATATGAGCCTGTTTTTTGCTCAATCTTTCGCGGATCTAAATGTTCTTCTACCTCAATTAGTGCTTCAATATCTGTTGATAAAATCCTATTTAGCTTATTGACAATATATTTTCTAGCCTTATGGATGAGTGCATCCCAGTCTTGGCCTTTATTACTGGGTACATTTATCATGACAAACCAGTTTTCTTTACCAGCTGGGGCATCATTTTCAATGTCTTTTGCTGTTATATTAACGTAAACTGTAGGATCTTCGAAAACACCTCCTAGGTCAAAAATGTGGCGAAACTCTTCCTTGTAATTATCACTAAAAAAGATGTTGTGCAAGTCAAGTTCCTTGAATTTTGTCCCAATACCCCAATAAAATATAAGTGCGGAGCTAGAACGCTCTAGATTAATAGTCGCCTTCGGTGGCTTTATTTGTGTAAGCAGATGGGTATATACTTCATGGATATCTGCGTTGGATATTACGGTATCACATTTTTCCACACCACCTACATGCTTAACTCCACAAACGCTAGTACCTGATAACTTAATAGCCTCTACTTTATGATCAAAGTAAAATTTTACACCTTTTCTAACAGCCAATTCATACAGCTGCTTCGTAATATCATACATCCCATTTTCTGGAATATACGTACCAAAATACATTTCCAAATGCGGAATCATCGACATGATACCTGGTGTTTTGTATGGACTCGACCCATTGTAGGTCGCATATCGATTAAAAAGCTGAACAAGCTTAGGGTCACCAAAGCTTCGACTATTCAAATTATCTAGGGTTTGCGTCAAGCTTAGCTTCGGAATGCTTAAAATAGCTTTGATCGTCTTGCGGCTTAGGTATGTAGAAGTTCGGTGTAGGGAATTCTTCAAAAACAAGTTAGCAGTTGCGTCATACTTGGCTTTTACTCCGTGCAAGTAACGACGTAATTCACTCTTCGTGGTATCAAAGGCAACCAACGCATCTTTTTCGAAAGTTTCAAAGGAAGCAGAAGCTTGAAAACGGGTTTGGTCTTCCCAAAAGTAATGGCACAACGTACGTTTGCGCTTGTAGTTAAAAAATGCTCGTGGATTCTCCCCCGAAAGCTCGAAAAGCTCATCCACCTGGTCTGGCATAGTAAACAACGATGGGCCTGCATCAAACCTATAACCCGCTTTTTCCAGTTGATTTAGTTTTCCTCCTGGATTACTTGTTGCCTCGAAAACAGTAACATCATGTCCTTGAGATCGGGAACGAATGGCGGCAGCAATACCTCCAATTCCACTACCAATTATTACTGTTTTCCTCATAGATCAACAATACTGGATAATAATACCATTTATACTATATAGTAACGTGTATTTTACTCCTGTTTTTCCCTTTTTCTTCGTAATAAAGCCTCGACTGGCCGTCCACACTCTAGCTTGCTAGGCCTGTGTTTTTTGCCTTGAATAAGAAAAAATAGTTTCGTAAACTAATACGTCATTATACACCACAAATGGTATAAGTCTCTAAAAGTTACTTGAAACGCAGTTATCTTAATGACGTATAACCAAGCCTATCTATACCTTACCAGTCTATTCAACAGGAAAGGCATTTATTTGTTCAGCCATTTTTTGAAAGCACCAGATTTCTCCACGCTAACAATGGTCTCTAGGTCTGAAGAAGGTGATAATTCTAGCTTAACACGGCTCTTAGAATAGGCAACCATTGAATCAATGGCTTGAATGGAAATAATAAATTTTCTATTGATGCGGTAAAAATTATCTGGGTCTAACTTACTTTCGATTTTATCCAAAGCGTCATCCAAGATATAATCAAAACCAGCCGTAGTTCTTAAGAAGGTCATTTTTTGGTCAGAAAAGAAATAGGCAACATCTTGAACATTGATGGTACTCAGTTTTTGTCCCGACTGGACAAAGAAGCGTTTTTGATAAATAACTTTTTCCGTACTTAACTCTAAGATCAGCTCTCGCATAGAAGTTGTTTGCGCTTCGTCTCCGTTTGGAACTGGTAGCTGTTTTATGCGTTCAATTTTAACGAATGTCCGCTCTAAGTCTTCTTGATTAATGGGCTTTAACAGGTAGTCTACACCATTATTCTGAAATGCCTTGATCGCATACTTATCATATGCCGTTACAAAGACTATTGGGGTTTGGACATGCAGCTCTTCAAAAACCTGAAAGGCACTTCCATCAGATAAATGAATATCCATAAAGATTAAATCCACCTGATGAGTAGACAACCAACTCACTGTTTCAGAGACTGATTCCGTTCGGTGCACGATGGATGCTTGTGGTCGTGCCGTGAGGATCATTCTTTTCAGCTTCTCCACTGCCAGATGCTCGTCTTCAACTATAAGTATACGCATTTCCAAATATTGACAGAATCAAATCTAATTGGAAAAACGGCAAAAAATGAATAGTCTCTAGTCGAATTTAAACCTTAGAAGTTGATCTTAAGGCTACTCTGCTTTACCACTTATCAAGGGAATTCGGGCCAGATAGGTAGTTTCAGTCTGTTCGAAAGACGGAAGTTGATTTGAGATATACTGATATTTAACGATCAGATTTTTCTGTCCCATTCCTGTTGAGTCACTCCTGTCTTTTCGAAGCTGAATATTGTTTTCGACAACCAAAAACTGGTTGTCAATAAATACCCTTACGGTAAGGGGGGATGCATGGGAGATAATATTATGTTTCACAGCATTTTCCACTAATAGCTGTAGCGAGGCAGGTGAAATGAAATGGTCAAGGTAGATTTCGTCAATGTCAATATTGATTCTTAGGTTTTTGTCAAACCTTATTTTTTGCAAAAAAACATACGAGTCCACAAAATTCAATTCCTCTTCTAGTGACACTACATTTTGCCCCATGGTATCCAGTAAATAGCGATAGACCTTTGCAAACTCCTCAATAAATCTTTCCGATTTCTCGAGGTCTATATGAATTAGTGACGAAAGCGAGTTCAGACTATTAAACAAAAAATGTGGGTTAACCTGAGCTTTCAATGTTTCATACTGCGAGATGGCATTTTGCTTTTGTAGTCTCTCCGCTTCTAGCATGGCCTCCTTCCAATTTTTGAAGAAGAATCGAGCCTCAAATACCGCAGATACCATTGAGGTAACTAGAAAACTGGTCTTGAAATCCTTTAGGTATAGATCCCAGGTTACGTTCATTCCATAATTCCAGCAGGTTACATACACCAATATAACTACAACAAAAGCTGTATAAATGGTTATTGCACCTACTAATAACAGAACCCTTTTCAAGGATTCCTGGTAGGAAGGGTGATTTTTACTTATTTTAAAGAAAATGTAATTCGCTCCCAGCCAAATAGAGGCCGTGTGCATGAAGCTATTTAAAACGTACCCGAGAAACTCATTGAAGGTGATGTCAAACTCTGGAAACAGTTTAACCAATGGCAACATAACACTGACAAATGGTATACCAAGAATCACAAACTTTTCTTTATTCCAGATACTTCTTAACATTCCATCTTACGTTACCATGTTATGTACAAAGATGAACTGAAACGCTTCAATTAAACAGTCCAGTCCATCTATACATGTAAAAATAATTACGTTTTTAACTTATGTCCTTTGTCCTTCAACTGGCATTACACACGCTCTAAAATAAAATGCGGTATTGAGGGACTGGAAAAAAACCGATCTGCGGAATGGTTGTAATAGCATCTTCTGTCCGGCTATAATCTCGACTAAAAATATTTTCTCTGTTCGTAATGTTTTGGATATCGACTCCCCACTCCTGAGTCACCTTTTTGCCCTGCTTACGAAACATTACTTTAGCGTCTGCTCTAAAATAATTGTCCAGCCTTTCGCTAAAGGCTAGTTCTTCAATTACAGAAGTTCTTCCCTGTCTACGAGACTCTTCCAGATCGATAGGTGTAAATCGACGTCCGCCTGCGTAAGTGACCTTTAAGTCAATAACTAGTGTTCTATTCTTACTTAAGTTGAACTCCTTACCCGCTAGAGTATTAAGAACATAATTACCGTTAAAAGCCGTATTTCGTTCTATCCCATCACTTCCTTCATACCGAGAGTTAAAAAAGCTACCCGTTACCAATGTATAAAATCCTTTGCTCAAGAACCTTTCAATGGTCAACTCTACTCCATAATTATAACCTGTCCCTCGATTCACAAGACTATCAACACTTGGCAGTCCAAAATCAGCTCCAAAATTCAACATAGAGACCGCTGAAGGTGAAGACTCAACAGCTGCATCGAATATGGATTGGTAATATGTTTCAGCTTTTAGTCTCCAATTTTTAGCAAAACTAGTTTCGTAACCTAAGACAAAGTGATGGCTTCTCACAAATCCCAAATCGCTGTTCGTTAAAGTTGATAAACCAGATTCTAAATGAGTGATCGTTGTATAAACCGAAAGCGGTAATGCTTGGGCATGTAACCCATATCCAAAATTGAACTTATCGCCATTCTTAAGCTCATATTTAACGCCAAACCTAGGTTCGACGGCTTGGTCGCCGTTGTAGAAGAATCGTTGGTAATGCAATCCTGCGTTTATAGACAGCCTGTTATTAAACTTATGAAGCCACTGGGCGTAGGTTTCTAAAATTTGTGTACTGCCACTTAGGTCACTTTGCTGTACGCGGGTTTCCGAAATAGGATTCCAAGTATCAGATCGATAGGCAAAATCTATATGGTGTAAATATGCTCCGGTGTTAAATGTATTTCTTGCATCTACCTTTTTATTTAGCCCTAAATGAAAGGTAACTCTGTTTTCTCGGTCTCGGCCCTTAAATACATTGGTGATATTTTCTTGATCTAGCCTTCTGGTGGTATCACCATCGATAACCAGAAAACCGAGCGAATCTTGCTCAAAGTTTGTCCATGAACCATTAAAGGATATACCAAATTTCGTATATGTGTTTTTATCAATAAAGTACCGGTGGTTGAAACCGAGAATACCCAAACCGAAGTCACTAGTGTTATCAAATCCATCTTGCCCATAAAGGTCTGTTCCCTGCTCTTGGGTAGTATCTGCCTCACTATCCAAGAAAGCAATATCACTCACGCCTCCAATACCATACAGTGAGAAAATCCCAGCTTTTTTGGTAGGGACATTAATTTTAAAGGACAAGTCTTGGTATTGCGGAATGGCAGCTCCCGTGCCGAAATCAAAACCTAAATTTGACATCAAACCAAGTGTCGAATAGCGGTAGTTAACCAAATATGAAGCCCGTGAGTTCTTAGAAAACGGTCCTTCTGCTCCAAACTCAAAACCGTTGAACCCTATCTGGCCCAGGTATTCCCGTTTTTCGCTATTTCCATTTCTCATCTGTAAGTCAAAGACCCCAGCGATAGCGTTACCATACTCGGCTGCAAACGCGCCAGTCAAAAAATCAGAATTAGACAACAAGTTATTGTTAAGCATGCTGACTGGACCTCCAGTACTTCCTAGAGCTCCAAAGTGATTGGGGTTAGCGATCGGTAAGCCATCAAGTCTCCATAACACACCTGTTGGTGAGTTACCTCTTATGATAATATCATTTCTACCGTCATTTGCACCGCTAACGCCAGCAAAGTTGGCAGCCATTCTAGCTGGGTCACTTCTACTTCCAGCATACCGCTGCGTCTCTTCAATAGAAAACTGCCTAGAACTAACCATGGTCAGCTCGTTGAGTGGTTCTGTTTTATCAGCGCGGATAACGATTTCCTGACCTACAATCACTTCTTCTTCCAGCTCTACATTCAAAACGGTCTCTTTTCCAACTAGCAACAAGACGTTGTCTATTACTCGCTTTTTATAACCTAAATAGGTAATAACCACGGTCTTTCGGCCCACAGGTATATTTTTAATCTCAAAATACCCCTCCAAATCTGTGGTAGACCCCAAAATAGAGGCGTTTGGATCATTAGACTGAATCACAACATTCGCTCCTATCAGTTGAAATTTGGATTGCGAATCGGTAATCCTTCCTCTTAACGTTTGAGTGCTCTCGTCATCCGACAAAGCCTTTACTGGAAGACAAGTAAAAGCCACAAAAACACCTATTAGCCACATTGATAAACTCTTGTTCATTGCTTCTTCAGTTTTGAATACAAGACAAATGAAAAGATAACAAAATGGTCCTAATAATAAATCGGGATGAACGGGAATAATTTAGGACTGAAAGGGAATATGAACCGGCAGAAAAAATGAACGTTCTTTCTGAACCGATTACTCGAATAAATCGAAATGAACAATAATTATTTGGCCTAAATATGACAGAAGGACTTGTCACGTCAACAAGTCCAGCCAACTAAATAATAAAGAACAGTCTAATTGAAGCTCGATTTTAAACCATACTAATATTAGAAATATGAGCTCTACATAAAAATATCAATCCGCAAGTCCCCGATAATATTTTAAATTATTTGGTTACTTCTACAGTTTGTACAGTCACAGTAACAAAGCTTGTTACTACAGTAATAAGTTGATCCAAAAAAGTATGTTGAGACTTTACTTTATAGTCAGTAGCACCTCCAGACATTGCCTTTGAATCCACTGTATTAAGTGGGATTAAGCCATAAAGGGCATACCATTGTTGTTTTTTCTGGACAACTCCAGTTTGAGGACCGTTCCCCACAACATGTTCTAAGGTATAACAGCTGCTTAATGACGCTGTTAAAATTGCTAGGACCAAAAGTACTTTTAGATTTTTCATAGTATTAATAATTTAGAGTGTTTATGCAATTAATTGAGCCAATCGAGGACTCTACGGATTTGATATTTTCTTGATAAAAGTCGCGACTTAATAAATATACAATTTCAAAATCTCTTCTCTCAAATTCAGTAACCCTATCTTGGCAAACTAACTTGAAACACACATAGTCATTGTTGTACAAGAGAAACTGTTCAATGCTTAAACAAGAATAATTATAAGTAGAAACTGAGGTCGAATTCCAAATAGAACCCACGGTATTGGCGGTATCTAATATGCCTTGACGATAAATATTATATTCATTAGGTGTAACTCCCCTTAAATCGAAAACAAATGAAAATGACTTATTATTAGAGCTGGCGTACGCTTCTTTAAGCGTTACATTTTGTTCTTGATTTCTTGCAATGACATTTCTCACCAATGAGTCGTTAGTTTCAATTTTAGCAAAATTCAATGGGAAATTGATTGTAAAACCCAGCTCAGGAAAATTACTTTTTTCATTATTCACCAAGCTGGAATCTACAGTAAATTCCATAATGACTTGTTGCCTTTCGTAATTTTTTCTGGAATCCACACATCCTACTAGCTGTATCAACAATAGAAAACCTGAAAAAAGAATATAAAATCCCTTCAAAATTTTATTTTTTTAGAATATCGGGCAATATAGTCACTGATCATTGCTTAGAAAAGCAAATCAAGATTATTGAAGACATAATTCTTACACCACCAAATTCACAATCTTCTTCGGCACAATTATTACCTTTTTCGGCGTCTTTCCTTCTGTCCACTTCAGCACTGTTTCATTGGCCAGCACCTGTGTTTTCATATCCTCTTGTGGCATGTCCAGCGCAAAATGCATTTTTGCCCTCATCTTTCCGTTGATCATAATAGGATACTCATGAGAAGCCTCAACCAGGTACTTCTCGACAAATTGCGGATAACGGGCCTGTAGTATTGAGCTATCGTTTCCTAGAGCACTCCAAAGCTCCTCAGCGATATGTGAGGCAAACGGTGAAAGGATGATCAGAAATGGCTCCAAGATTTCTCGCTTATGACATTTCAAGGAAGACAATTCATTAGCAGCAATCATGAATGTTGATACAGAAGTGTTAAGCGAAAGCGTCTCAATATCATGCTCTACTTTCTTTATCGCCTTATGAAGGACTTTCAATTCCGCATCAGAGGCCTTATCATCTTTTACAATCAAGTTTCCTTTATCGTCATAGAATAATCGCCATACCTTGCGCAAGAACTTAAACACTCCATCTATACCGTTTGTATTCCAAGGCTTAAACTGCTCAAGTGGGCCTAAGAACATCTCATAAAGACGAAGCGTATCTGCTCCATAACGCTCTACCATATCGTCAGGATTAACCACGTTGAAATATCTCTTCGACATCTTTTCGACCTCACTGCCACACATGAACTTATCCCCCTCAAGTATGAACTCTGCGTCTTTTAGATCCGGTCTCCATGCTTTAAAGGCTTCGGTGTCTAACTGATCATTTTTAACCATGCTAATATCCACATGAATAGGCGCACAGTCATAGTCCTTTCTTAAGTTGTAAGATACATACTTGTTTGTTCCATTAATCCGATAGGCCAAGCTTGAAGTACCCTGAATCATTCCCTGGTTAACCAACTTTTTAAACGGCTCCTCAACAGATACTTTTCCTATATCTTTTAAGAACTTAGTCCAAAATCTGGAATATAATAAATGGCCTGTTGCATGCTCAGAACCACCAATATATAAGTCGACTTGTTGCCAATATTCTTGTGCTTCTTGAGAAATTAATTCTTCCGAATTGGAAGGATCCATGTATCGGAATTGATACCAACTCGAGCCTGCCCATCCTGGCATGGTGCTTAACTCATATTCGGAACCATCTTTGTAATTCCAGTCTTTTGCATTTCCCAAAGGCGGCTCACCCGTTTCAGTCGGTAAGTACTTTTCTACCTCTGGTAGCGTCAATGGTAGTTCCTCTTGGTCAATCAGTTTAGCAACTCCATTGCTGAAGTGAACAGGTATTGGTTCTCCCCAATATCGCTGACGGCTAAAGACCGCATCACGCATCTTATAATTGATCTTGGCAAAACCTACTCCTTTATCCTCTACCCATTCAATGGCTTTATCAATGGCTTGAGGAACTTCAAGACCATTCAAGAAATCCGAGTTGATCATGGTTCCCTTTTTCGGATCAAAGTCATCTTTGGTAATATCAGACCCTTTTCCTTCCTGTACCGCAATAATTGGTAAGTCAAAGTGCTTCGCAAAGCGATAGTCTCGCTCATCAGAAGACGGCACAGCCATCACTACGCCTGTTCCATATCCCGCTAACACATAGTCCGCAATCCAAATTGGAATTCGTTCATTGTTAAAAGGGTTAATGGCATATGATCCTGTAAAAACTCCCGAGACAGTTTTCACATCTGTCATTCGGTCTCTTTCCGATCTATTTTTGGCAGTATCGACATACGCTTCAACCGCTTGCTTTTGCTCCTCAGTGGTAAGCGTTGGTATCAAGTCATGCTCAGGAGCAATACTCAAATAGGTCACTCCGAAAGTAGTATCGACTCGCGTGGTAAATACCGTAAGCGTCAAATCGTTGTTTTCTACTTTGAAATCAAGCGAGCAACCTTTCGACTTTCCAATCCAGTTGCGTTGCATTTCTTTCATCGGCTCTGGCCAATCTATTGTTTCAAGTCCCTGAAGCATACGCTCAGCATACGCTGTAATCCGCATGATCCATTGCTTCATTTTCTTGCGCTCAACGGGATGCCCTCCGCGCTCTGAAAACCCATCCTTTACCTCGTCATTGGCCAATACTGTTCCTAGCTCAGGACACCAATTTACGACCGTATCCGCTAGATAGGTAAGTCGATAGTTGAGCAAAACCTTTTGTTGCTCTGTTTCATCGTAACCATTCCAATCTTCAGCAGAAAAGACGGTTGTATCTTCATCACAAACGGCATTAACACCAGCATTACCCTCTTTTGCAAAACGCTCTATCAAGCTACTAATCGGCAAGGCTTTATCCGCATCTTTATCATAATAATGATCAAAGAGTTGCATGAATATCCATTGCGTCCATTTATAATATGATGGATCACAGGTTTGAATTTCTCTAGACCAGTCAAATGAGAACCCTATATTCTCGAGTTGTTCCTTATATCGGTTAATATTTGTCTCTGTGGTAATCGCCGGATGCTGACCTGTCTGTATCGCATATTGCTCAGCTGGCAATCCAAATGCATCAAACCCCATAGGGTGCAATACATTGAATCCTTTGATTCTTTTATATCGAGATACTATATCGGAAGCAATATATCCAAGTGGATGCCCTACATGCAACCCTGCTCCTGATGGGTATGGAAACATGTCCAGGGAATAAAATTTAGGCTTTGAAGGGTCGATTTTAGTCTCGAAGCTCTTCTGTTCCTTCCAGTACTTCTGCCACTTTTTCTCTATCTCTCTGAAATTGTATTCCGCCATGACTTCAAAAATTTACCGGCAAAAATAAAATTTTGATTCAGTTTCAATATCATTGTTTAGATTATTCCTTCGGATTCGTACGTTTTCGTCTCCCATAGTTGTCTTAGAATAGATGCATGAATAGCTCTTCTTTTCGAAAATATTTTGATCATTTTTTACCAAATGGGACCTCTGCGTATTGTTTTGGGCTGTGGGAAAAACATAACTTCACTTTCAAAATAAAACCTCCGAGGCAAACCAAGTTAGGAGACTATAAATTCGATCGACGATCCAGACAACACACAATTACCATCAACAATGACCTAAATCCTTATTCATTTTTAGTGACCTACCTTCATGAGGTCGCGCACTTAGTCGTGCAAGAAAATTATGGATCCAAAGTTCAACCACACGGGGAAGAATGGAAGTCGACATTTAAAAATCTCATGCTTCCAATATTTAAGTTGAAGGTTTTGCCCTATGAAGTACAAGAAGGATTAATGAAATATTTCAAAAACCCCAAAGCAAGCAGTTACGCTGATTCGTCCTTGATGATGCTACTCGGCCAATACGATCAACAAAAAGATGATTTGGTGTATCTCAAGACATTGCAACAAGGGGATCAATTCAGACTCAACAACAGGGTTTTCGTAAAAGGTGAAAAAAAACGAACTCGCTCTCTGTGTACTGAAAAGAGCACCGGTAGGCGCTTTATGGTGCTAGAAATGGCCAGAGTAGAACCTTACTATTGAGCTACCACTTCGTACAGGGTCGCTCCGTACCCTCCAAAAACACCCAATGCCTCTTCTCCGCTGATCGTCTGAATATTACTTTCAATAGTATTTCCACTTGAGGAAAAGGGATTTCCAGCAGCATACAACTCTCGATCAAGTGTCCTCCAAAAATCAAAATGTAAGCGGTCGATAGCACAAAACTTTACCTCAATCGTATCGCCTTCCGTAAAAAAAAGATCCTTATTGACATCCGAAAAACTCTCCAAGCCTCGAAGTATCGTCAGGTCTAGTGTGTCTCCATTGAAAAACTGGTCGCCAAGCGTGGAATAATGCATGGGAATGAATTTATTATCCTTGTTTTTCCTTCTGGTAAATACGCGATAGAAGTTTTCTTGATTAGGATTATCAATTAACCGTGCTCTTAGCCTGAAATCATTCTCCTCCTCCCTTTCCATCCATACTGAGTCTAAGGTAACTGGAGAAGGAATAGTCGTCTCTGCTATGTATTCGCTTCCAAAAAACTGGGCTGAAGGGTCTCCAAAACGAATACGGATCGAATACTTTCCTCCGATTTGCCCTTTTATTCTTCGACTTTCATAGATATCTAGTGGAAAACTGCCTTCATCATTACCAAATAACCGTAAGACTAATTGTTCTTCAAGATTTCCATTTGAAATAAAGACTAATGCGCTTAAGTCTGAAGCTCTTGCCAAATCAGCTCCTGATATGCTTTCAAAAAATGAAACAGAGTTAGTAATAGCCACTTTAGCTACACTGCCCACTACTCTACCGTCTTCAACAACCGCTTCGATCGCGCCGTCGATAACCAGCTTTGGCTCATAGGCCGGTAACTCTACTTCACGTTCCGTGGTACAGCTCATCAAAGCCAAGTATGATATAATCAAATAGTATGGCCTCATAATCTCTTTTTTAATGAAATAAATGGTAACACCGGAAATAACGATATTTGCTGTGCACTGATATCCAATACGGGAACATCGCTATTAATGCTTTCTCGGATATTGCTAAAATTTCCATTGATATCAAAAAACATATAGTAGGCGTTTGCTCGATTATAAGCGTTGTACAACCCAAAAGATAAAGTTGAACGCCCAGACTTACTTTCGACATTATAGGCTACGTCCATTCTATGATATGGGATCATTTGAACGTTATTTCGCGTATCGTAATCGGCAATGACATTACCTCCAATCACATATCTACCTGTAGGCATAGTAATATGAACTCCATCCATGTAAATAAATAACATAGACAAGGTCTTTCGCTTACCAAATGATTTAGTAAGCGATAAGTTTAGGTTGTGCCGTCGATCGTACCGCGCAGGAAAGCGTCGACCGTTATTGATGTCTGGAAAAGTTCTATCTGATTTCGATAGGGTATAGTTGATATTCATCTCAATACTCTTCCACGTGCCTTTGATATTACTTTCAATACCAAACGATCTCCCTTTTCCAAACACAAAATTGTCATCGAAGTTAGCACCTGTTCCATATCCAAATAAAACACCGTTGTCATACTCAATGAGTCGGCTGATTCTCTTGTAGTAAATAGTAGAGGTATACTGCCATTTACTTTTCTTACCACTTAATCCCAGCGCGACTTGATCACCTTGTTGAGGTCGCAATTGACTTGTACTTGGAAGCCAAACATCAGTGGGTGCGGAAACGGCTGACATGACAGCTCTATGAATAAACTGATTAGAGCGATCCAATGTTAAGGATAGCGCTGAGGCATCATTAAGTTCATAAGAAAGTTTAAAATGAGGTTCTAAAGATGAATATGAGGCGATACGTGTCCCGCTTTTATATCTAATCGTATCACGAGCAGGGCCGATTACTCCGTCTCCATTAACCCTTAGGAACGGACCCACGTGCCCATAATTATTCCATCGAAGTGCCAGTGCCGCCTTTACCTTACCGAATGATTTCTTTACTCCCAAAAAGGGAACCCAATTGCGCACGTTAACGACTATTTTTTCTCCAGTGTCAAACTGGGTAGTTTCTACATATACGTCAAAATTATTCGGCTCGATAGTTTGACGTTGATACTCAAGGCCTAAAGTGAATTCACCATACTCGGTGATTTTGTCCACTTTCCATTTCGCTCCAAAATCACGTATCCCACTTTTGATAAACGAATTGTAACTGATCAAATCAAGGTTAAAATCAACATCATAAGTTCCAGTATACGCGGTAGTCTTCAGAAAAGTGGTGGAGTTAATATTCCTTTTCCATTTTACGCCTCCGTAAAAATTAGACCACGCTATACGATTGGAAAAGCCACTTCTACTGACCCGAAATACATCTTTACTCCTAAAACCTAGAAAGGAAAGTTGGTCCTTATCGGATAAACTACCTGAGATTTTTAGATTGAAATCGTTGAAAAAAGAATTTGTTTGATTCTTTATTTCGTCATTATTCTTAAAGAGCTCATGAGCGATAATGTCAATATATGATCTTCGCGCAGCCCCTTGAAGAAACCAGTTGTTAGACAGCTTCAGTTTACCACTAACTCCAGAATACAAAAGCCCTATATCTAACGCAAGAGAGCTCTCATCCGGCATTTGATCACTTGTTCTGACACGAAGAATGGAACTAACTCTACCTCCTAAAGAAGCCGGAAACCCACCTTTATAAAAATCTAAACCCGATATAAACTCAGGGTTGAACATAGAGAAAAAACCAAAAAAATGAGAGGCATTATATATTGGAATAAAATCTAATAAGATAAGGTTTTGGTCGATCCCTCCTCCACGAACGAAAAAGCCATTACTACCCTCACTACCGGCACTGACTCCTGGTAATAGCTGAACTGACTTCATGACATCGTTCGTTCCTAACATGGACGGTGTTAACTTAATTGATGTTATATCTATAGAATGGGTATTCAGCTTTTCAGTTAGCTCCAAACGAGAAGACTCAACAATGACCTCGTCTGTCTTCAGCGTATTTGGCCTAAGTTTGACTCGCAGTTGCTCTTGGGGTTTTTCAAGTATTTGTTTCACCGCTTCATAACCAACATATCTTACCTCTATGGTCGCAGGAAATTTCTCCATAGACACCGTAGCCAAACCGTCTATCGTTGTAACTACTATTTTATCCTCATTGATGATAACCGTAGCACTAGGCAAAACATTAAGCGTAGCCGCGTCTAAAACTTTTATATGTAGTATATGAGGGGGAGAGGCCCAGTTAGTTGTATAACTTAAGAGGAAGGCTAAAACCAAGAATGACTTCGGCATTTTCTATTTCAAAAGAAGTTTCGTGAAACAATAAAAACACATTTTATCGTACAAATAACCATATAGTCTTATTTAATAAACAACAATTATGTTCAGGCAATCATTTTTTTTCATTTTATCTGTTTTATCACTTTTCACTTTGTCTATTTCATGTAATGAAAATGAAGAGGTCACTCCTACAACTACCGTCGAAGATCTATCCGAGGTAACGCTTGAAACGTCTGAAAAGTCTGTCTCCGAATTAAGATCTACTTTACAGGAAAATGGGCTTTTGATGCATGAAGAGATGCAAAAGATGTCCGATACCAAAACTGCAGATGCCCTCGTATCATTTATCAATATCTCAGAGAACGCTGAAATAGAATCATCGGAAGGGTCTTCACCTACCGTATTTATAACCCCAGTCATCAAGGCCATTGACGGCAATAGCACTCTTGAAGAAATTGGTCAGAGTATGCGGTCACTACAAGCACCTGAAGAAGATGATGACGACTTCAGTACGTTTAAAGCACTTTGGAATGATTTCAGAGGAACCACACTTACATACGATGCTTTAGAAGATGATTTTAATGAAACCGAAAATGATCTGAACAAATTCCAGATTCTCTTCCCATTAGTAGAAGGTGGAAGCAATAACGTGGTATTTTCCATTGATGAATTCACAAGTCATGTGGTGACCAACGCAGACATAAAGGAAGATTTAGAGGTTACGGAACCAGACTTTGACTTCCCTAAAAGTCTCAAAGCATCGCTGACAATCGATGGAACACTAGAGATGAGTTATAGCATCAATATAGCTTATGGTTCTGACGATATCCCCACAGCACTTTCCACTACTACATTTATTAATCCTTTTACCATCTCAACAAGCTTTTCTAATGATGGTGAAGAGCTTCGAACAAGTCTTGCCTTTGTTAATGGCGAAACAAATATTTATTCCTACCTGGCATCATTGCAAGGAGATGTCTCCTGGAATAGCATAGATCAAGCTTCCCAAATGGAAGAACCTGATCCTTTAAAACTTGAGTCCGCTTATTTCCAGATCTCCCTATTTGATGTTGCGTTGAGAACCACCGCTTCAAACATCGAAGGGATGGTCAATGATATTACCGAAATAGATGACAACTATGACTATGGCTATGAGATCATGCGGGACTCCGCTCGTGCAGCTGCTCAAGAAGTGAAGTATGCGGCTGACATGGAAAAGGTCATCGACGATCATATTGCTTTCGATCTGTTTTTTATAAGCGATGGCGAGAAAATTGCAGACACCAAAATAGAAGTCATTCCCCAGTTGAACGACTCCTACTGTTTTAATAGTGGTGTCGATGAAATATGTACCTACAACTTTTTTTCAGAGCCCGATTTGACCATGACTTTTGCTGATGGCGGAATTATGACCGCTGAAGAATTCGTAGAAGTAGGGTTCGAAACACTTGAATCTGCTTTTGAAGATTTATTTGATGATCTCGATGAAGATTTTGATTGATCTAAAGTTTAAAAGCGAAACCTGATAAAACTTTGCTCATCAGGTTTCGCTTTCAACAAAATCTAAAATTATATGATGGATATTGTTGACGCTTTTAAGAAGGATCGCATTAATAGATAGAAAGGACACAACTAAACCCGAAAATGATGTGTCCATGAACTATAAAAGATCTGTAGAAATACATATGAAATATCCTGAACGTACTTTTTCTGAGCGAATATGCTTTAGCCTTCTTCTACTGTCAGTTTTGACAACCACTATTTTTTCATCTTGCAAGGAAGAAGACGAAGTCATACTTGAAGGTGCCCAGTTATCTGAACGAACACCATCTATGAGCAAGGAAATACTCCAAGACAACGGTATAGCCGTCATGGAAAGCCTTACCGAAATCTCGAAAAGTAAAGCAATCGATGCCCTAATCTCCATCCTTGACTTGGGTTTTAGGCCTGATGCAAATAGTGATGATCCTGCAATACCCATCGCATTGATTCAACCTGTTTATAAACTGAGCCAAGAACAGTCCAGAGGTTCTATACCTACGGCAAGAGAGTTGGTAAACCAATCTACAAAAAACACCAGTTCATATAGCAATGAATGGGAAGAGTTAGTAGGCTTCGAATATGTCTATGACCCTGCAACCAATGCATTTAATACGAGAAGTGGTGCTACCGATAAGGTGATTATCAAATGGCCCTCTAACCTTGAGACTCCAAATGCTATCGATGTCACTTTGACCATTTCAAATTTTGCAAGTCATGTAGTCGAAAACCAAAAGGTATTAGACTCAAACGGCGTTTCAGCAATGGAATACTTAACTAGTTTGAACGCAACCATGCTTATAGATGGCAACGAAGAAATGACGATTGAATTGGATGCAGATTATAATAATCATGATGATCTCGAATCTATCTTATACTCAGTTGGAGTGGGGGATTTTAAATATTCAAACCAAGAAAATTATGGTTACAATAATATATTACACAAAGTCAGACTAGATAAGCTATCAGAACGCATTTTCGAAAGTGAGTTTTATTTAACAGGAGACGTAAGATCACTGAATGATGATGTTCTTGATTTCGAGTTGTTCGATGGAGGAGATGAATTAGACGAGATCGAGAGTTTCACTTACAGCCTAAAAACAAAAGACATTAAAATGAGCTATTCACTTTCAGATCTCCAAGAAATGCTGAGTGCAATTGAAGCAATAGAACCAGATGTTGATGGTGATATTAAAGGCGTTTATGATAAGCTAACGGAAGATATCGAAGCCATTTTGAATAGTTACATGGATTTGAATGTAGTCTACTTAGATGACCAAACACAAATGGCTGATTTATCACTTGATCTTTATGTCGATAACGAAGACGAGCTCACCTACTTTCAACCCGAAGTTGATTTAATTATGACGTTTAGCGATGGCAGCCAAGTGTCTGCAGATACTTTCTTCTCTACAGGCTTTAACCGAATTGAAGACGCAGGAGAAAATATGATAGACGAAATTCTTGAAAACTTGTTTGACTAACTAACAATATAATTGGTTTGATAAATAAAGAAATGAAAGACACTCTTAATTAATGAAGGTTGTTTTGTACTCAATGGAAAACTCCGTACCGTCTTGGGCGGAGTTTTTTTATGTATATATCACTAAATACGCTTCTAAGAGACCATTAGGAAACTCAACTCCTGCATAAAACACACCAACACCAAGTACGCGCCTTGAGCTTGTAATTTTTGAAACCACTAAGGGCAAAGAAGATACGGACATAGCTGTAAATGATAGAATGCTGACCAAGCCAGCAATAGCCCAAACCATTAGATAGTCTATTTCAAAAAACATGAGCAATGATAAACCTCCAAGAAAAAATGACCATAAAAATACTTTATAAGCATTATTACCTGTAATCAAATATCCAACTGGCAGTGCAACAACAGCGCTAATACCCAAAAAAATGGTTGCACCGAAATCCCCCGTTATATCCAAGAAACTCAAATCCTCAACCCTCTCAGGAACCAAATTCATGATTACGGTCAGTACACATCCAAAACCAACACCAAATACAAAAACTGTTAGAAAATCGTTTCTATGGTTAGAAGGATTACTATTTCCTACTTTATCATAAACTCCTTTAGAAGTTTTGTGCAAAAGATAGCCAGAAAGCCCTACTGCAACACCACCAAAAGCAAACGTTCCTGGAGCAGTAAGCATGTCTATAAGGTCTATGATAATAGGCTCAATGGCGTATAGTAGCCCGAACACGAGTGTCAGAATTGCTGTTGCCCGAGGAAGCTTGCTCTCCGGCACATACAACTCTATTGATGAAACTGCCGGACTGGTAAAGAGTGCCATGGAAAATATCCAAATGATGATCATAAAGGGTAGGACCGTGGCAATAGTATCCTTAGCACCAGATAGCAGCGTGAAAGCAACCGTCATGAATACCATAGAAGCTAAAGTCACCCCCGAAGAAATAACCGGAAGGCGATGTCCTTTAGTTTTTCGAAACTTATCTCCCAGCCATCCAGCTAATATTGGCGTGAGAAACATCAAGACACCTTGAGCCACGAATAACTCCTCTATCAGATCATTCAATCTAAATTCTCGTAAGAGTCTCGGTTGATAGTTGTAATAGGCAATCCAGCCAATTATAATGCTCCCGTAAAGAAGTGCTAGACTGGCCAGTTGATTAACGTTGAATTTTTTATTGGTCATATAGTGTTTCTTTCGGATCCAACAAATCTAAAATCATCATTGATTACTCATAATCAACTGATTATCAATATAATTAAACAGATTTGACTTTTAAATGGAGTCTCTATTTTATGATTTTGACATAAGCAATATACTTCCGATCAATTAGGCCTCAATCATTTCACAATTCATTAGGTCAGTATTATGAATAATGTAGACTAGTTTTGCCGGCTAAAATCGAAGATATTCATTTTTAGAGTCGAGTTCAAACTAATAACCCCAAGATTAAAACGATGTCACTCGCCACAAAATATGTTCCTAGCGAAATAGAAGATAAATGGTACCAGTACTGGCTTGACAATAATTATTTTCATTCTGAGCCTGATCCAGACAAAGAGCCGTTCACTATTGTTATTCCTCCTCCCAACGTAACGGGCGTTTTGCATATGGGACATATGCTAAACAATACTATTCAAGATATCCTGATTCGTAAAGCACGAATGGAAGGAAAAAATGCGTGTTGGGTACCGGGTACAGATCACGCCTCTATTGCTACCGAGGCCAAGGTAGTGGCTATGCTCAAGGAACAAGGTATTGCTAAAAAAGAGCTTAGTCGAGAAGATTTCCTTAAACATGCCTGGGAATGGAAAGAAAAATACGGCGGGATCATCCTAAAGCAACTCCGTAAACTAGGTGCCTCCTGTGATTGGGAACGGACAAGCTTCACTATGGATGATAACTACTACAAAGAAGTTATCAAGATCTTCGTGGAACTCTATAATAAAGGGCTGATCTATCGAGGTGTTCGAATGGTCAACTGGGACCCTCAGGGTAAAACTGCCCTTTCTGATGAAGAGGTAATTCACAAAGAAGAAAACTCTAGGCTATTCCACGTAAAGTATAAAATCGACGGTACAGAGGACGAGTGGGTTACTATCGCCACTACTAGACCCGAAACTATACTTGGTGATAGCGCGGTGTGTGTTAATCCAAATGATGAGCGCTATCAACATTTGGTAGGTAAGAAATGTATTATCCCAATTGTTAACCGACTAGTACCTATCATCGCTGATGAGTACGTAGACATGGAGTTTGGTACAGGGTGTTTGAAAGTTACTCCTGCTCATGACATTAATGACTACGAACTAGGTATTCGTCATAATTTAGAAGTCATCGACATCTTAAATGATGATGGTACGCTTAGTGAAAAAGCGCAATTCTATATTGGCGAAGATCGTTTCGTTGTTAGAAAAAAGATCGCTAAAGAACTTGAGTCATTAGGCTTTTTGATCAAAACTGAAGATCTGATCAATAAAGTTGGGCGGTCAGAACGTACTAATGCAGTAATTGAACCTAAGCTCTCTATGCAGTGGTTCATGAAAATGGAAGATTTATCTAAGCCGGCATTAGAAAACGTCGTCAATGGTAACGTTAAGTTTCATCCTCCTAAGTTTATCAATACCTACAAACACTGGATGGAAAACATCAAGGATTGGTGTATCTCGAGACAGTTATGGTGGGGACATCGTATTCCAGCGTACTATCTTCCTGACGGAACTTTTGTGGTCGCAGAAACCATCGAAGAAGCACTTCAGCTAGCACAAGCCAAAAATTCAGAATACACTATTGATGACTTACGTCAAGAAGAAGATGTTCTTGATACATGGGCTTCGTCTTGGTTATGGCCTATTTCAGTATTTGATGGCGTGTTGAACCCTGACAATGAAGAGATCAACTATTACTATCCTACCAATGATTTGGTAACGGCTCCAGAGATCATGTTCTTCTGGGTAGCACGGATGATCATTGCTGGATATGATATCAAAAAGGAATTACCTTTCAAAAATGTCTATTACACCGGAATAGTAAGAGACAAGCAAGGGAGAAAGATGTCAAAGTCATTAGGTAACTCTCCTGACCCTATTGAGTTAATGGCTCAATATGGTGCCGATGGGGTTAGAACTGGAATGCTTTTCAGCGCTCCTGCCGGAAATGACTTGCTTTTTGATATTAAACTTTGTGAGCAAGGATGGAACTTTGGAAACAAAATATGGAACGCTTACCGCTTAATTCAAGGTTGGGAAATCGACGGGAACATTTCACAACCAAAAGCCAATACACTAGCAGTTGAGTGGTTTAAAAGTCTAATTCCTACCAAAGTAGCGGAAATGGAAGATCACTATTCAAAGTATCGTATTTCAGATGCTTTGATGACTATTTACAAATTCGTCTGGAATGACTTCTGTAGTTGGTACTTGGAATGGGTAAAACCTGAGTTTGGAAAGCCAATAGACAAAAAAACATACGAAGAGACCACGGAGATCTTAGAGTCTCTCATGCGACTTCTACATCCGTTTATGCCATTCCTATCCGAAGAGATCTGGCATCAGATTAATGACAGGACTCCAGAAGAGGCTTTGATCGTTGCTGAGTATCCTAAATCGGCGCAAACTAATGATGAGCTTCTTAACAAGGTGAGTTTGGCATTTGAGATTATT
>CAYMST010000007.1:0-44242 GCA_964393115.1 uncultured Roseivirgaceae bacterium
TACCGCGGTTATTTCTGTTGTTACGATTATTTCTACCGTGACTATGTCCATGTCCACCACCCCGATGGTTGTTATTGTTATCGTAATCGTTGCGCTCACGCTTAGTAGGCTCAAACAAATTACCCTCCTGGACCTTTTCCAAAGCAATGGTCAATTTGCCCTTAGAAAGATCTTCTATATTCCTGATAATGATATTATCTTCTATAAAATCTCTATTCCATGCAGCAAAAAACGTTCTCATCAAACGTCCAATATGAATGATTGCTGCTTCCTTTTCTTCAAGATCTTCTAAGGCAATAGCCTTTTTGATCAAAAGCTCAACATTCTTACCATAATGCTTGAATCGAATATTATTGTAGTTATACTCAACTCGCTGAGGCTTTTGACTCTTAATATCTTTTTCAGGCCATTCAACAGGAGCATCTACGTCCAAATCGTATTCAGCCATGATATACAAGTCATCCCAAACCTTTTGAGAGGTCTCGTTATTATCTCTAACGTTTGGGTTCAGTTGTTTCATCAATTCAGTAAGCGTATTCGCATACCTATTTCTCTCTTCCTTGTCCTCGGTATTTTTTATATGGTAGACAAGATTATGGATGTTGCGTCCGTATTCTCGTAAAATAATTGGGGTCTTAGTCGTATTATAGTCGAACTCCATGTTGTGCTAATAAATAAAAGTCAAAAATAGTGATTCTTACCACAATGCCTATAGCTCATACCAGTTTGTAGACGAATAAGTTACCACTATCGAGCGAATTTGGTCTCAATACCGTAAAAGATAGAACTTTCAAGTACGACAACTACCGCACTAATGTCCATCAATTTATTACCCGAACAGTTCCGTCCACTTCTATTTCAAATTCACAACTTCCTATAATCTCTGTCTCCATCGTCATCAAGATTGGAAGTGGTTGTCTTAAACCGATTATCCCCAATAACGGCAGTTGTATGTCCAAACGAGTGGTCAACCTGACTAAAGTGAAAAGAAACTTCGCAAACAGATCTTAGCGTGTTGGATTTAAATGCCAAAAGGTATTGAAAAGTAAATTCTTGATCATCCAAGCAATCATCATAAACCAATATACCGACCAATATCACATCGTTTCGAGATCTATCTACTTTACTCACATAGAATTTGAGGTCTTTACCTCTCTCCTTCACGAAGTAATTATAGTCTTTGGGATAAGGACAATCAAAAACACCTTGCATGAAAGTCCATGAATTTACCAAAGGAATAGCAGCCAAAAAATCATGCACTGCTGTATCCGTAACACGAACCAAACCATATTTATGCCTTTCTAAGTAATTAGGAGTATTAAACACATAACCCAACTGAAGATTGCTTGTAGCAGATCCAAAAAACGTACTGGGGGCTTCAATGAGCGAATCTGGATAGTAGTTTTTATAGAGTAGCTTGGGCTTTTCAGCATTCGTCACCCACAGCGAGTCAATGGACTTGTTTGCTTTCTTTTCAAATAAACCACATGATGTGAAGAAAATAGAGCTAAGAAAAAAATAAAAAGATACCTCATGGATTTAAAAGCATATAATTAATTCGACTAACAGCCAATTCAACCAATCACACAGATTTTTCTATTCAAGTTTAACAAACGATTCACAACAATACATCCCTTTGTTCATTACACAAAGAATTGGATTGAACGGTGTATTGCAAGGTTTTATATCAACCGAATACTAATTTAAATGAATTCATTTCACCCTGATAACCAAGAAATTTATAAACACATCACCAGAGATTAATGTAACCTCTTATCAACCAGCCATATCCCTCTTTAGTATACTTATTTCACCTCTTAAAAAAGCATAGTAAACGAAGTATCTAAAAGTATCTTCGAAAAGCACAATCCTAAACTTCAGAAACGGGTACACATAGATATCTGATTTAAAGAATTAGGTATCAACTATGGAGAATCAATTGAAAAAACGTACTCAATGGGAACGAAGTATTTCGTTTGCCCTCATAATACTATGCTTAACCCCAGCATTTGGACAAAAAATCATCTCTGGATCGGTAAAAGACACATTTGGTGAAAGTATCATCGGCGCGAATGTATATTTCGAAGGAACAACTCGTGGTACACTTACCGATTTCAACGGACAATTTGCTTTAGACATAAAGGAAAACGATAAAACACTCATCATCTCATCAGTAGGTTACGAAGATCAAAAAGTGAGTATTGCCAACAAAGAACTCATTGACATCGTAATGAACGTTAGTGTCAACAAGCTAAAAGATGTCATCGTCTCAGCTTCCCGATACCCTATTAGAAAAATAGAAGCTACTACCGCCGCGACTGTTATTGGTAGAGAAGAGCTACAAACCAAAAGGCCTGAAACCATCGCCGAAGCCATTAATTCAACACCTGGTGTTTATACTGAACAAAATCAAACAAGAACGAGAGGAACTATTGTCATGCGTGGATTTCCGGAGCGCGAAGGATTTGGTTTTGTTTATACCGGACTATTACTTGATGGATTACCATTATCTGCAACTACTGCTAGACAACAAGACTTTAGTTTTATCTTAGATAACAATGTAGATCATATTGAAGTCGTAAGAGGAAGCACCTCCACCCTATTCGGACGTAGCGCAGCAGCGGGAGTTGTTAACGTAATTTCGAAGGTAGGTGGAGAAGAACTTTCAGGAAGCATTGGTTTCACTAACTATATCCCTAGTTATAATCATAGCGAGCTTAACTACCGAACTGATTTCAATATTGAGGGGGCAATACTGAAAAATCTTCGATTCAGTTTAGGAGGCTTTTTACTTCAAGACCGAGGAGCTAGAAACCTCGGGTACCCTGATAAAGGCAAGCAGATCAGAGGGAATATTGATCTACTACTTCCCGCAACAAAAAGCAAACTGAACATAACATTCGGATATAATGATCATATCAACCAGATTCAAATCTCTCAGCCCATCCGAATGGACAACTTTGAACTAGCGGATGGATGGAACCCCGAAGACTCCTACTATCACGAAGGATATAAGACTTGGCAGAATCCATTTTTGCAAAATACGCCAGGAACGGTGAACATTTTAAAAAAGAATAATGAACTAGAAGAGGTTAATCTCGATCAACAAATGCGAAATGGAAACTTCTCAGAAGGGTACTATATCGGTTTTAACGGTGACATAGCACTACCTGATGGTTGGAAACTGGTCGGCAAAAGCCGACTACAACGTAACAACTTTGGGTTCTCTACAAACATCCCTATTCTCCCATTTTATAGTTTAGACCAGGCTACTAATAAGCTTGCTAATGTCAACATGTATACGTTTGGAAAGTCGAGCCAAACAGAAGCACTTGGAGAGGGCAGGATACAAAAGAATATAGTCTTGGGTAAAACATCTCACGATTTGACAATGGGGCTATACGGATCACTCTCCACATATGATCTTCAAAACTTTGCTTGGGTTCATCTTAGATCACTAGATCCAAATTCATTTGAAGTAGGAACTTTCGGTTTACAATTTGACCCTATACAGCAAAGACCTGTCTTTGTCAATTCACTCGCTGTTTCCCCTTCTAATAGTACATTTCAGGGGTCCTCCGATGATTTCGATATCAGCGTAATTGCAGGTTTTTTTGGTACTGAGTCAAAAATCGGACAAAACCTTCGGGTAAATACAGGAATTCGAGTGGACCAAATTACAATGGATCTACAAGGCACGTTTGATGCTGACACTCTTGGTGTATTGGACGGCATAAATAGTGTAATTGTCAGACCGACAGAGGTACATTCCGACTTCAGCTATTCAATAGGGTTGAATTACAAAATCAACCGCTTGTCTGCACTTTATGCAAATTATGTTCGGGCGTTTCGATTGCCAGATTACAGTACCTATGCCAGTGTTACAGCGAGCTCGCTTACCGAAACCCCGACTGTTGAAGAAAATGAAATCATTAAAAACTTGGAACTCGGCTATCGTAACACTTTTGGTGACATAGATATTGACTTTGCACTATTCAGAACGAATATTAAAAATCGATTATCGGTAGTATTTCAAGGAGAGGATGTTACCTCCTCAATCCCAATCGGCAACAACTCAATTATGGGAGGTGAACTTACAGCTACCTATAAGCCAAATCAAATTAAAGGGGTCAAAATCAGAGGAAGTCTAACAATACAAAATTCAAGAATAGACAAATCTAAAATCGCTGAAAGCAACTTAGATCCAAATCTTGATACCTACGGAAATCCTATTGAGTTAGTGGGCACTAGTTTTAACCCATTTACCAATCAAACCACTCAAAACTATAATATAGATGTTTCTGGAAACCAGTTACCACGAGTCCCTCAGGTTCTTTCTTCAGTAATCACCAACTATGAGCATAGTAAATTTGGTGCAGGGCTTACCTATAACTTTAGAGGAAAACGTTATATCGATGCCACTAATATTTATCAACTTCCGGCATATTCTCTTCTTGATTTTAGTGCTTATTATAAATACTCGCTTAACAAGGGTTCATTGAAATTAGGAGCCGGAATCAAAAATCTTTTGAATAGTAATGCTGTAATGCGTATTTTCTACTTATCAGACACCGGTGATGCCTTACTTCAAAAACAGCTTAACCCAAGCGATGAGGGACGAATAGGAAATGGTCAAACTGTAGTGCCGCGCCGAATAATTGTCAATCTTTCCTATAACTTCTAATACCATTTATATGATTATAAACGACATTTGTTTTAACAACAAGTGTCGTTTATGACCTTCTCCATCAAAATATTCACCCCTGAACATGACTTTAATAGAGAGTCCGAGATTGTAACACGGCTATTTGATATCGGCCTAGAAACACTTCATTTAAGAAAACCATTCCATTCAAAGGCAGACCTTATCTCATACTTGAACAAAATACCAAGCGCCTATCATTCAAGAATTGTCGTACACCAGCACTATGAGCTTAGTACCTTATTTGGGCTAAAAGGCAATCACCTAAAATCGAGTTTTCAGGGGCTGATCCCTAGCAAACTTGTATCTAGATCATTTCATAGCTATCAGGAGATTAATGACTGGAAATCACCACTTGAATATGGTTTTTTAAGCCCGATATTCAATAGCCTTTCAAAGGAGGGCTATTACTCTCCATTCGTAAGGGAAGAACTAATTAACATTATCCCTCAATTTAACATACCGATTATTGCTTTGGGAGGAGTCGCTGAAAGCAATATTGGCGAATGTAAAAAAATGGGGTTCTCAGGAGCCGCTGTATTAGGAAGTGTTTGGCAAAGTACGGATCCTATAATGGCATTCAACCAACTAATCCGTATTATATAAACCCAATTTCAATAGTTATTCTATTGATAAGACCGATCCCAATCTTTCCAAACTGCCTCATATCCTTGTTTTTTGATCATTTCGGTTACTACTTCCGTAGGTCTTTCATCCGAGATCTCAAATTGCTCCAATGACTCGGGTTCTACGGTGTAACCACCGGGGTTCGTTTTGGACTCGGCACTAAAGGTAGTAGCGCCAAGTTTTATAATATTATCACGAAACTTCTCACTTTCTCTCGTTGAAATCGAAATCTCCACCTCTTGATCGAGCAGTCGGTATGCACAGATGAGTTGCAACAACTCTTTATCAGACATCGGCACCTTAGGATTGATCATACCCAGCTTCTCCTCCCCTTCAAACGGCCGTAACCGTGGAAAGGAAATGGAATATTTCGCTTGCCAATACGTTTTCTCCAAATAGCTAAGATGTAAGGCGGTAAAAAAACTATCCGTTCTCCAGTCCTCCAACCCCAAGAGCACACCCAATCCCATTTTAAAGACTCCCGCTTTACCAAGTCTATCAGGAGTATCGAGTCGGTAATAAAAGTTAGATTTCTTACCCTTAGGATGATGTTTTTTATAATCATCCTTGTGATAAGTTTCTTGGTATACCAATACCGTATTAACCCCTGCGAATATTAACCTTTCATATTCCTCCTGATCAAGGGGCTGGACTTCAATAGAAATATGAGAAAAATAGGGCTTTATAAGCCTAACAGCTTTTTCAATATAGTCAACACCTACACTTTGATTCGCTTCACCTGTTACGAGAAGTATATGATCATACCCCTTTGATTTTATCACTTCTACCTCACGTAGAATTTCCTTATCCGTCAGTGTACGTCTCGGAATTCCGTTCCCAAGACTAAATCCACAGTATGTGCAGATGTTCTGGCATTCATTAGAGAGGTACATGGGAATATACATTTGAATAGTCTTCCCAAATCGCTGCTGCGTAAGTCGCATACTCTCAGCGGCCATCTGCTCTAAATATGGCGCTGCCGCAGGAGAGATAAGCGCTTTAAAATCTTCCAGATTCCTTCTCCGCGCTCCTAAAGCACGAAGTACATCCCCTTCGTCTTTGCCATAAATGGAAGAGCTTACCTCATTCCAATCATGCTGATCAAATACCTTACTAAATCCTGTCATTTAAACAACAGCTAAATTTCTACTTTATTGAGTCGGATTTTAATACCATTTAAACTATATAATGGCGTATATTTTGCTGCTTTTTTTCCCTTCTTCTTCGTTAAAACGCCTTGACTAGCCGGGCCGCGTAGGCCGTCCGCAGACCTAGCGCTGCTAAGACTGCGTTTTTTGCCTTGAATAAGAAAAAAACACTAACGTAAACTAACACACCCTTATATAGCCTAAATGGTATAAATGGCTCGAGCATATAAAGCCACACCTTTGATCCACTAGTTAATCTCGAATTAATCTAAGAATGATGTCAATGGACTACTAGCCTCGGCAATCACTGAAGTGCTCGCAAGTCTCGCTTCATACGCCATTCTGCCGGCTTCCACCGCCATGCGGAAAGCTTTCCCCATAGCAACAGGATCACCAGCTACCGCGATGGCTGTGTTTACTAATACAGCATCAGCCCCCATTTCCATAGCCGCGGCGGCATGTGAAGGTGCTCCAATTCCTGCATCTACCACTACAGGGACGTTCGACTGTTCGATTATTATTTCTAAGAAATCGAATGTTTTAAGTCCTTTATTACTTCCTATCGGAGAGCCTAAAGGCATGACGGCGGCAGCACCAACTTCTTCAAGACGCTTCGCCAAAACGGGGTCTGCGTGAATGTAGGGCAGCACAACAAACCCTAATTTAACCAGTTCCTCAGTTGCCGCTAGTGTCTCCACTGGGTCTGGCATTAGATACTTAGGATCTGGATGTATTTCCAATTTCACCCAGTTGGTGTCAAGTGCTTCACGCGCTAATTGTGAAGCTAAAACGGCCTCTTTCGCCGATCTTACACCACTCGTATTCGGCAATAAGTGTATATGCTTATGGTTGAGATGAGACAAAATATCATCTTGATCATCCTTCACGTCAACACGTTTTAATGCTACGGTTACCAATTCACTACCAGAGGCAAGCAGTGACTTTTCCATCTCTGGAGATGAGCTAAACTTTCCAGTACCAGTAAAAAGCCTAGAGCTAAATTTCTTATCTCCAACTACTAACTCACTCATTCTCGAAAACTTCAATGGCATTCAAATATGCCGCGGTAGTAACATCCGCATTTACCGAATCATGAATTGCCGACGAAACTGCAACTCCATGTACCCCCATCTTTAAGATCGGAAGTGTGTCCTCGAGACGAAGACCACCAATCAACACAATAGGGACTGATAGTCCTTCTTCTTTCGCCCAAGTCAGGATTTCTTTAACTCCATGAACCCCGAGTATAGGACTTAAGTTTCCCTTGGTAGTAGTATGTCTAAATGGACCCAGGCCTATGTAGTCAACTCCTTCCGATACAAGCCTAGAAATATCCTCCTTAGTATTGGCGGTTCCTCCAATAATCACATCTTCTCCAAGCATATTCCGTGCTTCTAGTGGATTCATATCCTGCTTACCAAGGTGTACGCCATCTGCGCCTACTTCCTTAACCAGTCCTGGACTATCATTTACGATTAATTTAGTTCCAAACTGATGGCAAATCTTTTTGGCATCTTTAGCGATTTCAGTCCAAATCAGGTTATCAACATTCTTCACTCGAAGTTGGACCCACTGAGCCCCTCCCTTACACACGTTTACTATTTGATCAAGATGCGTTTTATCTGATCTATCCTGCGTAATTACATGCAACTTGGATATTTCCTTTTTCATGATCTTTCCTTATTCCATAAACACCACATCATCCAATCATCTGACTTCTGCAGCATTTCATTTTTATCACTTCGCTCCTCTTAAAGACTAATACCATTTACGGTATCACTCCGAACAAATGGCTGACTTATGCATTTTGTGCAATAGGGTTTAAATTGTGATACCCCAATAAGCTTGAATTACTTTGAATGAGCCCATGAACATATTGTCGTGAGTTCTCTACAGCTTCGGCTATCCTGTACCCCAGTGTTAAGTAAGCTGCTATTGCTGATGAAAGCACGCAACCTGTCCCATGTTTGGTGCCGTTCAATCTATCGGAAATAAATTTTTTAGGCTCATTTCCGTACATAAAAAGTACATCCTCTACACTAGTCCCAGTACTGTGCCCTCCTTTTAGTAGTACGTTCCAATTACTAAAACTTGGTTTCGTAACACCTCCAAACAACACCTGTGCTTCATCAAGATTTGGGGTAATCAAAAAGGCACTTTCAAGTATTTGGCTTAAAACACCCTTTTCAAAGCCATCATGAAATTGGAAGCCTGCAGACGCAGTCAGAACGGGATCCCAAATAACGCTGATGTTATTTTCTCGAAGTACTTGAAGTACCTTCAACAAAACACCGGCACTTTCTATCAACCCTATCTTGGCGTACTTGATGTCGTAACGCTCCAAGATCATTTCTAATTGGAAAAGTATATCACCGGGCCTCGTCCAACGAACTCCTTCAAACCGGTTATCAACTTGAAAAGTATTAGCCGTACAAACGCCTAAACCGTAAACGCCTAAGCACTCCATCGTCTTGATATCAGCTAATAGTCCTGCACCACCAGAAGGATCAAAACCTGCGATACTAAGCGTATACGATCTATTCGTCATCTATTGGCCTTATCTCTTACAGGTAAACCTCTGCTCCCTTCTCCAAAAACTCCTTAGATTTCTCTTCAAGTCCTTTTTCAATAGCTTCTTCACCTCCTAGTCCTTGCTCTTCAGCATAATTTCGGACATCTTGAGTGATCTTCATGGAACAGAAATTAGGGCCACACATAGAGCAAAAGTGGGCTATTTTAGCACCCTCTGCAGGTAATGTTTCATCGTGGAATTCTCGGGCAGTATCTGGGTCTAAAGAGAGATTAAATTGATCTTCCCATCGGAACTCAAATCGTGCCTTGCTCAATACATTATCACGATGTTGAGCACCTGGGTGTCCTTTGGCCAAGTCAGCTGCATGAGCAGCAACTTTGTAGGTAATCACCCCATCCTTAACATCCTTTTTATTAGGAAGGCCTAAATGCTCTTTCGGCGTCACATAGCAAAGCATTGCCGTACCGTACCAGCCAATCATAGCCGCGCCAATTCCAGAGGTGATATGATCATATCCTGGAGCAATATCTGTTGTCAGCGGCCCTAGCGTATAGAACGGTGCCTCTCCACAATGCTTTAGCTGCTTATCCATGTTTTCTTTGATCATATGCATAGGTACGTGACCAGGGCCTTCGATCATCGTTTGCACATCATGTTTCCAAGCAATCTTTGTAAGCTCACCAAGGGTTTCGAGTTCGCCAAATTGAGCGGCATCATTCGCATCTGCAAGTGATCCTGGTCGTAAGCCATCCCCAAGAGAAAAGGCTACATCGTAGGCCTTCATAATTTCACAAATCTCCTCAAAATGGGTATATAAGAAATTCTCTTTGTGATGCGCTAAACACCATTTCGCAAGGATAGAACCACCTCTTGATACAATACCCGTCACACGTTTTGCGGTCAATGGAATATATCTCAATAATACCCCTGCGTGAATGGTAAAATAGTCTACACCTTGTTCGGCTTGTTCAATTAGCGTATCACGGTAAATTTCCCATGTTAAATCTTCTGCTTTACCATTCACTTTTTCAAGCGCTTGATATATCGGAACGGTACCAATAGGCACGGCTGAGTTTCTAATAATCCACTCTCTCGTTTCATGAATATTCTTACCAGTAGAAAGGTCCATCACCGTATCAGCGCCCCATCGAGTAGCCCATACTGACTTCTCGACCTCCTCTTCTATTGACGAGGATACAGCAGAGTTACCTATGTTGGCATTTATCTTAACCAAAAAATTTCGACCAATAATCATTGGTTCGGTCTCTGGGTGATTGATATTTGAGGGAATAATAGCCCTTCCAGACGCCACTTCATCTCTAACAAATTCAGGCGTTATTTCACCTTTAGGGATGTTTGCCCCAAAACTTTCTCCAGGATGTTGCTTGGCCAATTCTTTAGCCTCTTGTAACTTTTGATTTTCGCGAATAGCGATATATTCCATCTCTGGTGTTATGATTCCCTTTTTAGCGTAATGCATTTGAGAAACATTTTGTCCTGGTTTAGCGACCAAAGGTTTTTGAAGGTGCTCAAATCTTAAGGTATCCAGTTTTGGATCAGAAAGACGCTGCTTGCCATAATTTGACGTAATACCCTCTAACTCCTGAACGTCCTCACGATCTAAAATCCATTGTTCACGAAGTCTTGGCAACCCTTTTTTCACATCTATCTCGACATTCGGGTCAGTATAGGGACCACTAGTATCATATACCGTAATCGGATCGTTCTTCTCCACTTTCCCATTGAATTTATCAACAGTATCTGACAATTCAATTTCTCGCATGGCCACGGAAATATCATGAATATTTCCTTTGACGTACACTTTCTTCGACTTCGGGAAAGGGTCTCGGGTAATTGCGCCCTGACTTGGTGTTTTTTCGATTTTACTCATAATCTCTTTGGTCAAATACTTAGCCACCTTGGGTGGCCTGAATGATAACAATATTGTCATTATCCGATAACTGGATCGAAACCCAATTATCAGACGGTATTACTGCATTATTAACTGCCACAGCAATCCCTTTTGTTTTAAGGTGAAGACGATCGCAAATCAGTTTGTTAAGCGTGTCGTTTTCCCCAACGGAAATAACCTCACCATTCACCGTAATGTTCATAAATAAAATAATAAAGGGGATTATTTGGGCTGAGATGGAATTCTCTAACATGAACTTTTCCCTACGATCGCATTATCGATTTCAGGTAAAAGGGTATAATCTCAGCCGAATGGCACCCCTAAAGTTTTATCAAAGGTAATAAGAAGTTCGCGATTGGACCTAGACAAACCACGAAATATGAAGTTGATAATTTAGGACTTAACTTACTTTAACTTTTTGAAATCTAAATCCAACTTGTATTTTTCAGCTTCCAACAACCTAAACTTACGCTCAAAATCCTTCAAAAGACTAATAGCTTTTTGGTATTCAGTAACGGAAATTTCGTTTTTCTTCTTTCGGTCTTTGATGTTTCGTTGGATTATTCCAATCCTACTATTGATAGACCCGAGTTGATACTCGATAATGCTCAGATTATTTTGAACCTTTTCTCGTGTAGTCTTTTTTTCAGTCCCCTGGGCAAGTAATGATATGGTTATCAGTAATAGAGTAACTACACAGATAGAATTGTGTTTCATGATTGCTTTGTTAGTAACATATTACAATAAGATCACATAGGCTTCGTAACCTCATAAAGACTATCGATCTGCGATTTGAATCGCTTCACTTTTCCCTTAAACTCTAACACTTCTATATTCATAGAGTCTATGGCATTCTTTGCTTGCTCAAGTTTTGGAGTATCTGTTGTACTATTACTCTCATCACCAGCCCCCTTCTTATAAGGACCACAGGCCGTAACAAGTACCAATAGAACCGTTAGAGCGTATATGTTTCTCATTAATTCAATAAATAACTGAGTCAATAAAGATCGTTAAATTAACCAGAATAATGGGATTCTACGATGGAGTCGACTCAAAATAATGGTTAATATTAAAAATTATTACAGAAAAGTGATGATTTGATGACGCTCATTCAAATAGTTACCCGTTTGTAAGCATACTACGTAGTCAATCGCGATGATGTTGGTTCTTTAAAACGAAGTCAACTGCTTTCCTTACGGACCCATATTTCTCTAATGCAGCCTTTGCACTTATCTCGGACATACCTGTTTCTGCCATAATCATCTCAATCCCTCGATTTACGAGTTTATGATTTGACAGTTGCATATCGACCATTTTATTTCCACGTACTTTCCCTAGTTTAATCATAGTCGTTGTGGAGATCATATTGAGCACGAGCTTTTGCGCTGTTCCGGCTTTCATCCTTGTACTTCCCGTAACAAATTCAGGTCCCACCACTACCTCAATGGGATACTCCACTTCCTTTGCAAGCTCGGAACCTTCATTGCAACAGATACAACCTGTCAAAAGTCCAGTCTGCCTTGCTTGTTTAACCCCTCCAATAACGTATGGCGTTCTTCCAGATGCTGCAATACCAATTACAATGTCTTTTTCTGAAATTTCATGTTTTGTTAGATCGATCCAAGCTTGATTATCATCATCTTCTGCAAACTCCACTGCCTTCCTGATTGCTCCATCCCCCCCTGCAATCAACCCCACTACCAAACCATGTGAAACACCATAGGTAGGGGGGCATTCCGAGGCATCCACTATCCCAAGTCTACCACTTGTTCCGGCGCCGATATAAAACAACCTTCCTCCTTGTTGTATACGTTCTACAACCCTGTCAACCAAAGCTTCTATTTGAGGTATTGACCGAGCGATCGCAGTAGGCACAGTAGCGTCTTCAGCGTTGATTGAAGTCAAAAGATCTGAGGTAGTCATTTTTTCCAAATTATTATATTTGGATGAAGACTCTGTGGTAAGAGAATTATCGGTCATATTTTTTTTGATGAAATAATGTTAACCCCGCTATTGGGGTTTCGAGAATATTGCGAACCGCGATATGCTTATCATTGGCTACTTGTCTCAAAATATTACTGTAATAAAATGCTACGGAACCACTAAAATGCACCATGTGCTTTTGCAACTCATATTGGGAAAGCACATTATCGAATAACTTTTCAAAACTGGAATAAACCATCTTGTAGACAGAAGGGTCATCGAGATTTTGGAAAATAAACTTCGAAAAGCCGGCAAGGAACTGCGCTGGTACTTCTCCTTGATATAATGTTGTCAACATTACCCCTAAATCATCCGGATATCTCTTTTTAAACCTGCTTATGGTACGAGATGACAGTTCGCCTCTCCAAACTCCTCTTATCAGTGCTTTACCTAAGGATGCTCCACTCCCTTCATCTCCAAGAATATACCCCAACGAAGGCACCTGATTTTTTATTTTTTCCCCGTTATAAAAGCAAGAACTGGACCCAGTGCCTAATATGCAAGCAATTCCAGGCTGATCAAGACACAAGGCCCGAGCGGCACCTAGCAAATCACCATTCGTCTCGACAACTGCCTTCGGAAACTCTTGGTGTAGCGCTTCTCTTAATGACACACCGATGTCATTATTAATGAGACCAGCAGCGTAAACATGTACTTCTTTAATAGATTTTTTATCCAGCTCCCCAAACAGTCTAAGTTCATCTAAAAACTGAAGGCTTGGATGCGTCAGTGCGTTGTAACCTGAACACTGAAACTGTGATACATGCTCATCCTGTAGCAACCTTATATCAGTCTTGGTACCTCCACAATCAGCTATTAGTATACTCATGAAGCTAGAAGTCTTCCGATTGGCGTAAACTTTTCAAAAACTTTCTCGGTATGAGGAGCATCTTTCATTTCATTGGTCAAGTCCTGTCCAGCCCAGTGCTCGTAGTGCTTTCCATTTCTCCAAAGGCGTGAATTTGTCATATCATAAACCAGTCCTTCATAGGCTACCCATATCTCTTCCTTTTCCTGACCGTTACGCAGGGATAGTTGACGTCGGGTAATGTCTATCATGAGCTCTTTAAGTTAACGATAGTTATACCACTTCCTCCTCGCTCAACATGTTCATCTTGCATAGAGGTGATAAAACTGCTCGATCGAAAATAATTCCTAAGTGCATCCCTCAAAATACCATAACCCTTTCCATGTAAAATCTTCAGTTCTGAATGTCCAAGTAGCAGGGCTTCATCAATGAATCGTTCGACCTTTACAATCGCCTCTTCAGCTCGTTGTCCGCGTACATCTATGGTATTTGAAAACTCAGCTTGCTTTTGCGCCACATCATAATTTGATGATGACCTTTTTATTCCCCCTTTATCTTGAACTTTTCCAACTTTCACCAACTGGCTTAGTTGGACATAGGTCCTAATCGTGTCGGTTCCGACAAGAGCTTTTTTTCCTTTTATTTCAATGACTTCGGCAGTCGAGCTTCCATCCGATAACTTCACATAGTCTCCGACTTCTATTTTACCTTTTTTGGCAACCGGAGTTTTTTCTTTAGAGACTTTGAGCTCCTTCTCGACGTACTTTTCCAGCTCTTGACGTTTTGCCTTGGTTACTTCTTTAGCCGCTTTAGCTTCCTTGATGGTACGGATGGTCTCCTCAACTTTTTTATTAGAATCCTTCACAATTTGTTGTGCTTCGTACTTGGCCGACTTTAGGATCCTCTTTTTCTCGGCGTCCAGAAACTCACGCAAATCGGTATATTCCTTTATTGAGGTTTCCAGCTTTTGTTGCTTGGTTTCGATATCGTCATTTATCGTTCTAAACTTTTCCTTCTCATGCTCCAATTGTTGTACTAGCCCCTCAAATTTCACTTGCGAGTATCCAGTGAACTTCTTAGCACTTTTGATAATCCGCCCAGGCAAACCTATTTTACCGGCAATCTCCAGTGCAAAAGAGCTACCCGGTTTGCCCACATCAAGCACATATTTAGGCTCGAGGTTTTGAAGATCAAACCGCATGGCTCCATTTTCAATACCTTTCTTCTTATCCGCTACCTTTTTCAGGTTAGCATAATGCGTGGTTATGACACCAAAAGTCTTCAATTCAATCAGTTCGTTCAGAATAGCTTCTGCAATAGCACCTCCAAACTGCGGATCGGTACCCGTACCAAATTCATCAATAAGTACGAGTGTCTTTTTATCTGCTCCGCGAACAAAATGATTCATATTCGTCAGGTGAGAGCTATAGGTACTTAAGTCATTCTCAATCGACTGCTCGTCTCCAATATCGATAAAAATATTTTTGAACACACCAAACGATGAACCTTCCTCAACTGGGACTAAAAGACCACATTGAAACATATACTGTAATAAGCCAACAGTCTTGAGACACACAGATTTCCCGCCAGCATTGGGACCAGAAATAAGCAGTATTCGTTTATCAAAATCAAGTGTAATATCCAAAGGAATGATTCGATGACCTTCGGCTGAAAGCTTCATTTCAAGTAACGGATGCCTGGCTTTGCTCCATTCTATTTTTGTGTTTTTTGTCACCTCTGGAAGAACTGCAGCCGTCTCCATGGCGAAACGAGCTTTTGCCTTACTAAAATCGACAATCGCCAAAAAGATATATGCCTTTAATAAATCATCAATAAAAGGCCTGATATAATCTGTCAGTTGCGTCAGAATCTTAATGATCTCGCGACGCTCCTCATATTCTAACTCCCGAATCTGGTTGTTAATATCTAACACCGCACCAGGTTCTATATATGAGGTTTGACCTGTAGCTGATTCATCGTGAATAAACCCTTTTACCTGACGTTTGAATTCTGCTAAAACGGGTATTACCATCCGTCCATCGCGAATGGTCAAACCGGCATCTTCAGGACAATAGCCTTTACTCTGGGAGTCTTTAAGGATTCTGTTCAGCAACCCTCTAGCTTTAATTTGACCGTTGGCGATTTCATTTCTTATCTCTATCAGCCGTGGAGAAGCATCATCCCGAAGTTGCCCCTTTTGGTCAATTACCAATTCTATCGCTGAAAGCAATGTACGATCAACTGTAACGCGCTTACTAGCCTTATACATCTCAGGACATCGTTCCTCATTTTCTTCAAAGTAAGAAGTGCATAAAAAGAGTGTGGTCAATGATCTTTTGATCTCATAAAACCCCTCAAGTTCAACAAATGTACCTGGTGTTCGTGCTAACTTTAAGTGGTGCGATACATCGAGGTAGTGCGTATCTGGGAATAGATCTCCAGACTCTAATATCTGCTTCAACTCAGCGGTTTGTTGAAGCTTATATTGAATACGATCTACTAATGATTCAGGTCTTACTTTATCCACAAAAGAAGCCCCAAGCTTACCTGAACATTTCTCCTTTAGAAGCACCCTTATTTTATCGAACCCAATTTTTTGTTCAAAGTTGTTCGGATATAACTGCATCTTTTAACCGATCCGTTTTTTCAATTACTATTAAACTGTCCAAGACAGCCGTATAAATTTCTTTTAGCGCTTTTGTATCTGTAAACATGTAGTAGCTGTAACTAGAATCATAATCTGTCTGTGTAATGCTATGATCTCGGAATACTCCCTCCAGCAGAGCATTGTAAAGTATGCCTTGTGAGTCTAGCGAGATTGGCAAATACCCTACCTGAGCTTCGAGAATATGAATATCCTGCAACAAAGCACTCATTTCCTGCTTGGAAAGAACTTTGAAACCCGGGTCTTTCTTTTCACAAGCAGTGAAAAGCATTAAAACAAAAGTCAGAAATGCTAAAAAACGTTTAACCACTTAAACAAAAAATTAATTTATTCTAATTTTACCCACCTTGTCTAGGTGGATAGATTGGATTGCTCTACTAATCAGTCAATCAAAATTACTGTATTCACTAAAAGGACCACAAAATTAGCGTTCATGAAGGAAATCCTCAAAAAGCTAAGAAAGTACGAAATACGAATTCGAAAAGCCATCAATAATCAGATGCAAGGCGACTTCCATTCTATCTTCAAAGGATCAGGATTGGAATTTGACGACGTGCGTGCTTATCAGTACGGGGATGATGTTCGAACCATTGACTGGAACGTATCGGCTAAAGGACATGGTACTTTCGTGAAAACATTTAAAGAAGAAAAGGAACAAACTGTTTTCTTCATGCTCGATGTGAGTGCTTCGCAAAAGATAGGAAAACCTGGAAAACAGAAAATAGATATTGGTAAAGAGATCTGCGCCCTGCTATGCATGTCGGCAATCAAAGAAAACAGTCAAGCAGGACTGTTATGCTACTCAGACCAAAAGGAGAAGTATGTTAAACCAGGCAAAGGTCAAAAACATGCTCATCTTTTAGCTAACCAAATTTTTAAATTAATCCCAAGTTCATCGAAAACAAACCTTAAGGAGGCCTTTAAAACCTCTTTGAAAATGCTCAAGCGCCGAAGTATTGTAATCCTCATCTCTGACTTTATTGATGAAGGATATGAGGATATGCTGAAGCAATTAGCTTTCAAACACGATCTTGTCATTATTCACCTTGGCGACCAACAAGAAACGAACTTACCTAAAATGGGTATCATACCATTGATTGATCGTGAAACGAACAGAACCATTTGGGTCAACTCATCGTCATCACAGTTTCGGGAAAAATTAGATCGTACCTTTGGGATAAATCAAGAAGCCTTGCAAACCCTATGTCAAAGAAATCAAATTGATTATTTGTACATCAATACAGCGGAAGACTATGTTCCAAAACTTATTAAGCTATTTAAAGTCAGAAATAAGTCGAAGAAAAGTGCATAAATCTCTTGTATTCATAGTAGCACTTCTAAGTGGGACTTATTCAATCCCAACAGCTGCTAACATTTCGAAAGAAAACTCTAAGGTCGGTAATCTTGCTCCAAGAGGTTATTTTGTTGAAGACTATATTGGCATCGGTAAGCCAGTACAATATTCCTTGTCCATTCAGTATCCAAACGAATTTGACGTACTCTTTCCAGACTCTACATATAACTTCGGCGATTTTGAATTTCTTTCAAAGACATATTTTAAAACGAAAGTCCTTGAAAATGAGCTCAAAGATAGTGTAGTATACACATTACTTTCCTTTGAGATAGACTCCATTCAACAGTTAAGCATTCCAGTCTTTTTGATGAAACGAGGTGATAGCACTAGTTTGAGCCCTGAAAAAGACCAAGTACTTTTTGAAACTAGCATTCCTGAGCTGGACCAAAACACTAGCGTTAAGTCAGATGTAAGTTGGTTTCAAGTGTTGAAGGCTACCAATTACTTGTATATTGGTATTGGATTCATTGTTTTATTAGCCGCAGGAATAGGCCTATATCTTGGATTTGGAAAAAAAATCAAGGATTACTTCGTAGTTAAGAGGCTTAGAAAAGAATATTTAAAGTTCTCAGATGAGTTTAGCCAACTTATGGGTCAAGTAATGAAAGATGGCGATGCCAAAGCAACAGAACAAGCACTCCTCAAATGGAAAGGGTACCTCGGCAAGCTAGAAAACAAACCATATCTTTCGCTTACTACTAAAGAACTTGTTCAAAATGGAATTGCAGAGAGCATGCAAGCCCCGTTGAAAGCGATAGACCGATGTATTTACGGAAAAGTTGAAGAGCAAACGTTGAGGAAAAGCATGGAAGAGCTGGAAGACTATTCCCTCTCTTGCTATAAAGCCAAATTAGAAGAAGTGAAACAAGCATGATTATTGGATCAATATTTGAAAATTGGAATTCATTAAGCTGGTTTAGCTCATCCACTTTAAGTTCTTATGAGTGGCAATACGGCTGGGCACTTTGGCTTATCGCACTTATTCCGGTCTTATTTATCATAAAATGGCTCATTTACATCCGCTCAAAGCAAAAGCTTCCCATAGCACTTATGGAGGCAGACTTGAAAAATGACCCCATGAGCTATTTAAGAGTAATACCTCCAATATTACTTTCTCTTAGCCTTACCCTATTGTTAATAGGACTGGCAAGACCCCAGAAGACAAATGAAAAAGTTGACCGATGGACTGAAGGTATTGATATTATGTTAGTTGTTGACATTTCTGGATCCATGCAATGTATGGACTTTAAACCAAACCGACTTGAGAGTGCAAAGTCCGTAGCCCGAAACTTTATATCTGGAAGGTTTCAGGATCGTATTGGAGTGGTCATATTTGCTGGCGATGCCTATTCAAAAGCCCCGTTAACTACCGACTACCAACTACTTAATACGTATATTGATAATATCGATTTCAATCAGATCCAAAATGATGGAACGGCTATAGGTAGTGCCATTGCGGTCGCCACCAATAGAATGAGGGAATCTGAAACCAAGTCCAAAGTGCTTATTCTTCTTAGCGATGGTGATAGTAACGCAGGCAACATCGATCCTATCACCGCTGCAAATCTTGCCGATGCGTACAACATTAAAATCTATTCAATTGCCGTAGGTAAGAAAGGAAAAGTACCGTGTAGCAGGGATGTGTTTGGTCGCATGCAGTACGCCGATAATCAATTTGACGAGACAAACCTTCGAGAAATTGCTCGCATAGGTCATGGAAAGTTTTACAGGGCAACCAGTAATCAAGCACTAGAGAATGTATTCAGCGAAATCGATACATTAGAAAAGGCGGAAATAAAAGAGACACGTTTTAAAGACACCACTGACTTCTACTTCGTGTACGTACTGTGGGGTATTTTCTTTCTTCTAGCCTGGATGCTTACCAAATCTACGGCCGTTAAAAATATAATGGTAGACTAATCTAGTTATAACTGTTTTCGAAGATGTAAAGAAACAAGCGCAAGCCAAAGCCAATAAACACTAGTCCTAGAACAAGATTGATTCTTCGAATGAGTTTATCGGTCAACAAGTTTCTTAACTTATCGGCGAAATAGGCCTTCGTCACATCAACAACTAACATAGTAGATAACATTCCAGAAAAGAAATAAATCCTTTCAGAAGCATCATACCCAAATTTCACAGAAGCTAGTCCAACAATACTTAACCAAATCAAAACCACAAATGGGTTAAATCCATTAATAATCAACCCCTTGGCGACTAGTAATATTGGCGACATGTCTTTTTTAGCGTTAGCACCTGCTGCTTGTACCTTAATTTGTTTCTTAAAAACGGATACAACGCCGTAAATCATCAGTACCGTCCCACCTCCTAATGCCAAGCCCCACTTCACCTGAGGTTCTTCTATAATTGAAGACATCCCCCAAATCACTAATGAAAAGTAGATCAAATCCGAGATAAAAATCCCTCCTACAAGACTTAGTGTTCGAGAAAATCCCCGTTCAATGCTAGAATGTAAAATCGCAAAAAATGCAGGACCTAATGAAAACATGAATACAAGCCCAATACTCATGCCATGAAGAAATATTAACATTATCTCAGATCTAGTTTGAAGACAAGTATTCTTGCCAACTTTTCAGTTTATCTTTTTTCAACACTCTGGGGAACTTGTTTTGTCCCCCTTCCTTACCACTGGCTTTCAAATAACTGTAAAAAACCTGATTTGGTAAAACCTCAATAAAAATATCTTTTAACGCATGCTTTCGTTCGGTCAGATAATCATCATTGATTTGACATAAATTTTTATCCAGTATAGTTTTCAATACTTGCGCATCCACCACGTCGTCAGTACCAATATACCAACGATGAGCGAATAACGATTCCATTTCCTCACCCGCAACGGCAAACTCACGAATTCTAACATTTAACTCATTCGCAGTCAGTTCAATCGCCTTATTTATATTATCCACCGAAAGGTGTTCTCCACATAAGCTTAAGAAATGCTTCGTTCGTCCGGTAATAATTATTTCCGATTCATCGGTGGAAACAAACTTAATGGTGTCACCAATAAGATATCGCCAAGTACCAGCATTGGTTGACACTAACAATGCATATTCGGTGTCTTCCTTTACTTGATCAATTTTCAGTGTTTCGGGGTTTTCCCTGAGCTGACCATCAGCATCAAAATTAGAGTGATTAAAAGGAATAAACTCATAAAAGATACCGTTGTTCAGCAACAACTTCATGGATCGACGATCGGGGTATGCTTGAAATGCCACGAAACCTTCAGATGCCAAGTAGGTTTCCATGTAGATCAGCGGTTTGGCGAGTAAGTTCTCAAAGCCCTTTTTATAGGGTTCGAAAGAAACTCCTCCATGAACAAAAACCGTGAGATTAGGCCAAATATCATGTATGGTATTCACTTGATAGTAGTCAATGATTTTCTCCATCAACAACTGTAACCACGCAGGAACGCCCACGATGATACCTATATCCCAATCCTTGGCTTTACGAGTTATCTCATCTAACTTTTCACCCCAATCTTCTGTTCTGGCAATTTTTTTTCCTGGCTTGTAAAACAAGGACAGCCAGGAAGGCACATTGCTGGCCGTAATACCACTCAGGTCTCCTTCAAAGTAACCGCCATGCTTTTGTAAACTAGTTGTGCCTCCAAGCATCATAATACCTTTAGTGTAGAGCTTGGTTGGTAAATTGTACCTTGGTAATGTCAAAATTTGCCTCAAAGCTGTTTTTTTCATGGACTTGAGGATATCTTTCGACACAGGGATGTGTTTAGAGGAGGATCCCGAGGTACCAGAACTTAGTGCAAAATATTTAATCTTACCTGGCCAGCAGATGTTTTTTTCTTCTTCTAATGTTCTGTACCACCATTTATCATGCAACTTGTCGTAGTCAAACACAGGTACAGCATTTTTATATTGATCGTAAAAGTCGTCGTTGTTGCTTGATTTGAACTTCTTTAAGACTCCCTCGAAATCATAGTATCTACCAAACTCAGTAGTACTCGCACTAATCAGCAACTTTTTCAACTCTAGTTTTTGTAGATCTATTGGAGAAGAGATTTCCTGCTCTATGCTTTCCCTAAGCCTGATGCCTTTTTTTAATAGTGAGCCTAATAACGCCATACCATTTCCACTTCGCAGAGCAAATTAAACAATTTTGTCCGTCTACTAAGAAGTAGATGTGTTTATGCTATTATTTAAGAACCCCCTTATGAGTTAAGAAAATGTTACCAAAAACCGTTTTCACCGGTATAATTTTTATTTCCCGTTGATTAACCCCATGATTATTTAAGGTATATAATTCACATTGTAGCTTTGCCCTATGGGAATTGCCGAAAACATCGCAAAATATAATCATGAATTATCCCCCTACGACGCTAAACTAGTTGCTGTGAGCAAAACCAAGCCTGTGGAGATGATTGAGGAAGCATATCATGCTGGACAAAGGGACTTTGGTGAAAACAAGGTACAAGAGTTAGTACAAAAACACGAACAGCTTCCAAAAGACATCCGGTGGCACATGATCGGACACTTGCAGAGAAATAAGGTAAAGTATATCGCTCCTTTTATTTCACTTATTCACTCAGTAGATTCAAAGAAACTTTTGATTGAGATTAATAAAGAAGCACAAAAAAACAACAGAGTGATTAATTGCTTATTACAGATATTCATCGCTCAAGAAGCCACAAAGTTTGGTCTTAGTGAAGCAGAGTGCTTTGACCTCTTAACTTATGTAAAAGAAGCTTCTCTACAGCATATTCGTATTGTTGGGTTAATGGGCATGGCATCCAATACAAGTGATGACTCACAGGTCAAAGAGGAGTTTTCTCAATTGCGCCAACTTATGCATTCACTTAAAACCTACAATCATGATTTTATTGAATTTACGGAATTATCCATGGGTATGAGCGGAGACTACATGATCGCCGCAAAAGAAGGAAGTACCATGGTAAGAATAGGAAGCTCGGTATTCGGACACAGAAATTATAGTATATAAAATAAGCATACACTTAGCACCTTAGAATATCAACCGAGAAGTGTATCAGTTATAAAAATAAGAGTTACCAAAACATGAAAGATCAATTGTTTAGTATAAGATTGGCTGCTATTTTGGGTTTTCTAGTAGTAGCTATCGGAGCATTCGGGGCACATAGTCTTCAAGGAGTATTACTAACAAATGGAACGCAATCGAGATTCGATACGGCAATTGAATACCATGCATTTCATACATTAGCCATTCTCGCCATATCTCTTTGCAATACTTTATTCAAAAGAGCCATCGTATTATTCACTATTGGAATCCTCTTGTTTAGTGGTTCGTTGTATGTAGGTTGTTTTCACCTAGCCAAATTCTGGAATTATATTACTCCAGTTGGTGGTTTGTTTTTCTTGATGGGATGGATAAGCCTGTTTTGGAGTGCCTCAAAAGCATCAAGAAAGTAACCCTAAAATCTTGATGCTTTGGTGAACTAAAATATCACTCACCTTCCTTGGGTAAAACCGAAGTAACAATCTTCACGTAAGCTGGTGAATTTGTGGCATTAGAGATTATCGTAACCGTTTTGTTTACTCTACCGGCTTTTCCCGAACTATTAAACGTCACCGTAATCGAACCTTCTTGACCTGGCATAACAGGCTCTTTAGTCCAACTTGGAGCCGTACAACCACAGGTGGTTTTCACATCTGAAAGTATTAGCGGCTCTGTGCCTGAGTTCTTAAAGTTAAACACATGACTGACTACCTCCCCCTCTGTTATATCACCAAAATCATGCGTATCCTCTACAAAAACAACCAATGCACCTTCAGTCCCAAATTCAATATCCTGACTATAAACCAATTGAACTCCTCCTCCAAGTAGCAGAGCTAAAAATAAAATAACTGTTCTTGACATAATATTTGATCTTTCTTTTAGTACGACAAATTCTGTGCCGAATTATATTTGAACTTGAGAACTAATAACGACACAATGACTTATCAAGTTCCACAAAAGTATTCCGGCAAAGTACGGGCAAGAACCTGCGGTATACTAATCGATGAGAATGAAATTTTGTTAATTAAACATAAAAACTTGGGAAAAACTGGAATCTTATGGATTCCGCCGGGTGGAGGAATAGAGTTTGGCGAGAGTATCGCACAAAATATAGAACGAGAATTTATAGAAGAAACGGGACTGGAAGTAAAATTCAAAAAACATTTATTTGTTCACGAATTCATTTCAACCCAGCTTCATGCATTAGAGTTTTTCGTCGAAGTAGAGCGCGTTGGCGGGAAGTTAAAATTAGGAACTGATCCCGAATACTCCCTTGAAGATCAAATCATTGAAAGTGTTGAATTCTTCTCTGAGCAAAGAATTTCTAACACTTCTAAAACTGTTTTACACAATGTATTTTCTCACTTCTCTTCGCCAACAGAAATCTTAAATAATAGACAACATATTCAATTTAATACCGATTGAATTACGTCACAATTATTGAATACTTATGAAAATAATTATTATTGCACAAAATACCCAATAATGAGCACTACAAGAATTCTGACAATAGTTTTTGCACTTATCTCCATTGGATTGGGATATGGCCTATATGACAGTATTTTCTCAAGAATCGCACTTGAAGAAAGGATCCAATCAGTTGAATCACGGATCATTAGTAAACTGGAAATGATAAGAGAGGCTCAAGTGGCCTATCAGTCTGTAAATGGTCAATATACCAGCGACTGGGATAAGCTCCTAAATTTCGTTGATAGCGGTTACTTATACCTAGTTTCGAAAAGGGAAATAGTGGTTCCTTTAGATTATGGTGCGGATAGTGTTTGGATAGAAATTGATACTTTAGGTAGTGTTTCTGTTCGCGATTCAATATTTAATAATGCAAACTATCCAAATTTTGACTTGGAGTCATTACCTTACATACCAGAGGGTGCAGGCAAAAAGTTCGAAATGTGGGCTGACAAAATTGATAAGGCTGGAGTAAAAGTAGACGTAGTAGAAGTAAAGAACGTTGTTCCGGTTGATCCACGCAGAAACGAAAAAAATGATCTCACTACTCAGAAACCACTTCGTTTTGGTTCTAGAGAAAATGTAACATTATCCGGTAATTGGGAATAGTATAAACTTGGTTAGCGTCGAGAACAAACAGCTATATACGCGTAAAATAGTTATCAAGTCAGACGAGCGGTTTGATGTAGATGAATTGATGAACTATTGTCTTTGTCTTCAATTTGGGATAAAGGATTTGCAGCTATGCGTTATTGACAAAAGAACTAATACGGCGCTTTACCTCGAGGATTATGAACTTAAGGAAATAAGATCCATTCAGTCACGGCTAAATGCTCTCAGAAATATATTTGATGATCACAGTTTTCTTAGAGCGGGTTTCTGGAAAGAAATCAGGATCACGATAAAAACACACAAATTTAGTTTAGTGCCATCTTCGCTGTTTTATGAGGAGGTGGCTACTGAATATCTTGCGATGAACGCTGCGGTAAAACCGCAAACAGAAGGTGTGTACTTTTATAAACACCATGCTACAAGTGCTTACAATGTCTTTGCTGCAGACAGAAAACTAGCTAGTTGGTGCAAGTCACTTTACCCATCAAAGAAGGTAATACTAAGTCATCAGGGCAGTGCTATCATACAAGGAATCTTAAAGTATAAAGATCATACGCACGAAAAAACAATTTTCTGCTTGTTTGATAAAAATGTTGTTCATGTCACCATAACCTGGCAGTTACAGTTGCTGTATTATAACCAGTTCGCCGCAAAGCAGCCACAAGACTTTTTGAAGTATGTTATGTTGGTTTTTAGAGAGTTTAAACTCTCGCAAAAAACGACTAAGACAGTTTTTTGGGGTACTATTGGACATGAGTCCTCTATTTTGAAGATGTTCAAAAAATATATAAAAAACATCTCTTTTGGTCACCGGCCTAGTTATTTAAAATTCCCTTATCAATTTGATGAGGTATCGGAGCACCAATATTTTGATTGTTTTAGCACCTATTTTTGTGACTAATTCACTTGGTGAGCCCCCCTTTTTTAGCGAAAGTAAATATTCGGACTATTTCCATAAATTAGCTTTACTTTGCTGGTGTGAATAAAGTAGCCATCTTCCCTGGATCATTTGATCCATTTACCAAAGGGCATGAGGACATTGTGCTCAGATCATTAAAAATGTTTGATAAGGTAATTATTGCTATTGGCCATAACAGCAATAAAAGAAGATATTTCGACCTATCGAAGATGATCGACTGTATCAAGTCAATTTTTAAAAATAGCGATAGTGTTGAAGTGATAGCTTACGATGAGCTCACTGCTCGATTAGCCGAAAAATATGAAGCTAAATTTTTAGTAAGAGGCCTGAGAAACACTACGGACTTCGAATACGAAAACAGCATTTCTCAGGTAAACAAATATTTGAATGAGGGGCTAGAGACCGTTTTTTTAATCACCTCCCCATCGTTAGCACCAATTAGTTCTTCTATCATCAGAGAGGTACATAAGTATTGAGGCGATACAACTTCCTTTTTACCTTACGATCCAGCCCTTTTTGAATAAAACTATAAGTTAGTAGCTTAAAATATCTACTAAGCGAATCAAATCATCATCAAGAGGTTTAGATTTACTAATAGAAATCTTAAAATTAGTGTAGGTGATTTTGTTATCAATCACACCTGCCATTACCCCTTTCTCACCATTGAGAAGTCCTTCTACAGCTGCTAAACCGAGCTTCGAGGCCAGCGTCCTATCAAAAGCCGTTGGAGTCCCTCCTCGTTGGATATGCCCTAAGTTGGTCACTCTAATATCCAAATCAGAAACCTGAGCAGCCACCTTAGCTGCAATCTGATGCGCATTTCCTTGAGGGTCACCTTCTGCTACAACGACTATAGAAGATGTCTTATCTTTATCCTTACCTCTCTGCAATGCATTGATAACATCATCAATGGTCGTTGACGTCTCAGGCACCATAACCATCTCAGCACCACCACCGATTCCTGACTGAATAGCAATATATCCTGAATGTCTCCCCATTACTTCGATAAAAAACACTCTATCATGCGAAGCAGCCGTATCTCTTACCTTATCAATAGCATCTAAAGCTGTATTTACAGCTGTATCGAAACCTATTGTATAATCAGAGCCGTAAAGGTCATTATCTATTGTTCCCGGGCAGCCAACTGTAGGTATACCGAACTCTTCAAAGAATATATTTGCTCCAGTGAAAGTACCATCACCACCGATAGCGACAAGCCCTTCAATACCCCTTTGTTTTAGCTGTTCGTACGCTTTCTTTCGGCCTTCGGGAGTCATAAACTCCTTACATCTAGCCGATTTCAAAATGGTACCTCCACGATGAACGATATTCGCTACGGAGTAAGATTTCATCTTGTAGATGTCACCATCAATCATTCCCGCATATCCGTATTTAATACCGTACACTTCAATTCCAAATGATAATGCACTCCGTACTACAGATCTTATACAACCATTCATACCAGGAGCATCTCCACCTGAAGTGAAAACAGCAATTTTTTTCATAATTAAGCGTTTATCTCGGGCTTTTGCCCGGCCAAAGGTAAATTTAAATTACGTTTCAAAAAATGTACAGCAAGATTTATAGTAAGAGATTACATGGACAAGAGGTTTTCAATAGAATCAAAAGAATTAGAGTTTTTTTAGTAATCTTGTTAGTGTAAAACAGTTAGAAATGACATTTCTTAAAGACAAATCAATATTAGTAACCGGAGGTACTGGCTCCTTCGGCAAGAAGTTCATAAGTACCTTGCTCGAAAAATATAGTGATGTCAAAAAAATAGTCATCTTTAGTCGTGATGAACTAAAGCAATTTGAGATGAGTCAACACATCTCAAAATCTACACATGACGGTATTCGCTACTTCTTAGGAGATGTCCGAGATTTTAACCGCTTAAAAAGAGCTTTTGAAGGAATTGATATAATTGTTCATGCGGCTGCACTGAAGCAAGTACCTGCGGCTGAGTACAACCCTTTTGAGTTTATCAATACAAACGTTCTAGGGGCTAACAATATCATCAATGCCGCTCTGGACTCTGGAGTTCAAAATATTGTAGCATTATCTACAGATAAAGCAGCTGCTCCGATCAACCTGTACGGAGCTACTAAACTCTGCTCTGATAAATTATTCATTGCCGCAAATAACGTAAAAGGAACACGCGACTGTAAGTTTTCAATAGTGAGATACGGAAACGTTATGGGGTCTAGAGGCTCAGTAATACCGTTTTTTCTAAATAAAAAGAATGAAGGAGAGCTACCTATCACTGATGATCGCATGACAAGGTTTAACATCTCTTTAGAAGAAGGTGTAAACTTGGTGCTTTATGCACTAGAGTCGGCACTAGGAGGTGAAATTTTTGTTCCAAAGATCCCTTCATACCGGATCACCGATGTAGCGACAGCGATTGCGCCAAATGCTGAGCAGAAAATAGTAGGTATTAGGCCAGGTGAAAAAATACATGAAGAAATGATCACTATGGCTGATTCTCCAAACACCATAGACGCAGGCCGTTACTATGCTATTTTACCGCAAATGAATGAGAAAGCGAAACAAAAATATCTTGATCATTATAACGCGAGCGCGGTACCTACAGGATTTAGCTATAACTCTGGAGAGAATGATGAGTGGCTAAGCGTAGAGGAAATAAGAAACCTTATCACCAACCACGTGGATCCTACTTTTTCGGTATGAAAATCCCCTATGGAAGACAGGACATAACCGATAACGACATACAAGCAGTCGTCGATACCTTAAGGCATGATTTTCTAACTCAAGGCCCAAAGGTATCCGAATTTGAAAAGAAGTTTGCACAACGCTCCGGAAGTGCTTTCGCGGTAGCCGTGGCCAATGGAACTGCTGCACTTCACCTTTGCGTAAAAGCCCTTGGTTTAAAACCTGATGATCAGGTCATCACAACACCAATCACATTCGCGGCTAGTGCCAATTGTATATTATATAACAATGGGGAAGTAATATTCTCTGATATAGACCCTAGTACTTTCTTACTCGACCTAAACTCCGTTGAGCACAAATTAAAAAAGGATAGCACAAAAAAAAATCAAAGGCGTCATTCCTGTAAACTTTGCAGGGTTAATGCTCTCCCCATCTGATCTTATTACGTTAAAAAACAAATATGACGTATGGATTTTAGAAGACTCTTGTCATTCGCCAGGAGCAAGCTTTAATGATGGAGAGCAAATTTTCAGAGCAGGAGATGGAAAATATGCAGACTGTTCAATATTTTCGTTTCACCCTGTCAAGCATATTGCCACTGGCGAAGGAGGAATGATTACAACTTCTAATGAGGATATATTTAAAAAATCACAGTTACTACGCAGTCACGGAATCACCAAAGACCCTAACATATTAGTTGAAAACCACGGGGGGTGGTATTATGAAATGCAAGATCTAGGGTATAATTACCGCATCTCTGACATCCAATGCGCCTTGGGTATATCACAACTCAACAGATTGTCTGAAAGCATTGAGAAACGTAATATTATAGCAAAGAAATACAAAAAGGAGTTATCAAGTTTGCCGATTAGATTTCAGGAGTTTAACAACAATTACAACAATGCCTATCACCTTTTTGTCTTAAGAACTTCGAAGAGAAAAGCTCTTTACGATTATCTAAGAACTAAAGGTATTTTCACTCAGGTACACTACATACCGGTTCACCTATCTCCATATTACAAACGGTTAGGATGGACAAAAGGAGATTTACCTAACGCAGAAACATACTACGAAGAATGCCTAAGCTTACCCATGTTCCCTTCCCTAAAGGAAGAAGAAATTAATCACGTGATTGAGTCGGTAAAACAGTTTTTTCATGAGTAACCTTGCCATTATACCTGCAAGAGGAGGTAGTAAAAGAATCCCGAGGAAAAACATAAAGAACTTCCACGGAAAGCCTATTATAGCATACTCTATTGAAGCTGCCTTATCAAGTAATCTATTTGAGGAAGTAATTGTATCAACCGAAGATCCCGAAATTGCTGAAGTAGCACAAAAATACGGAGCAAAAATCCCATTCCTCAGATCGAAAGAAAATTCTGATGACTATGCGACTATTGCAGATGTGATTCTTGAAGTAATTGATAGTTATGAAAATCTGAACAAATCGTTTGACACCGTTTGCTGTATTTTTTCTACGGCACCTTTCATTTCCGTAAATAAAATCATTGAGGGTTTTGAGTTGATGAATGCCAAAGCTTATGATTCAGTATTTACTATTCAAAGACACTCATACCCTATTTGGAGATCACTTAAGATTACGAACGACAGACTCAATCTAATATGGCCCGAAAACCTTAATAAAAGGTCCCAAGACCTAATAGAAACTTATCATGATGCTGGGCAGTTTTATTTGGCTAAAACCGAGGCGTTTAAAAAAGAAAAAACATTCATGCTAAACAATTGCGGAGGGATGGAAATTGGTGCACTTGAAGGGTTAGACATCGATACTCTTGAAGACTGGGATATTGCAGAAAAACTATATCGTTTATGACCTGGGAAATAAAAAAGAATGAAAGCCACGGGTTCATGGAAGTAATTCCAAAACCGAGCGAAGAGGAGTTAAACAAATATTACGCTGAAAAGTACTACCAACAGGATAAAGCCACCTACTCTCATCATTATGAGAAAGAAGAGCTTGATTACTTTTCTAATAAGATTAACGAGAAATGGCATATTATTGATCAATACCAAAAAAGCCAAAATCTAACGTATAGCTCACTGTGTGATATTGGTTGTGGTGAAGGGTTCACGTTAAACCATTTTTTCCAACTAGGGTGGGATGTGCATGGAATTGACTTTAGTGCATACGGGCTAAATCAGCAGCACCCTGCGTTGTCAGAGTTCTTCACTGAGGGAGATATTTTTGAAACAATAAATGATCTTGTCAAGTCTGAAAAGAAGTTTGATGTTATTTGGCTAGACAATGTTTTGGAACATGTTATTGCTCCGAACGATCTAATGCAAAAGTGTCACCAAATTGTTACTGAAAACGGCATATTGGTAGTTGAAGTACCAAATGACTTCAGCAAACTTCAGATGGCACTAAAAAACAAAGAAAAGATACAAACAGAATACTGGGTGGCCTATCCAGATCATCTATCATATTTTTCAAGGGAGTCATTAGCGAGCCTCGGAGCATCTTGCGGATGGAATTGTTTTAGAACAATGGCAGATCATCCAATTGAATATAATTTGATCAATGACCACTCTAATTACACTATTGACAGAAACAAAGGTAAACAGGCCCATAAGACCAGAATGTTCATCGACAACTTTTTACATGCCAATAATTCCTTAGAGGACATTGTTTCCTATTACACAAGCCTTTCAAAGTTGAATCAAGGCCGTCAAATAATTGCGTTTTTCGAAAAAGAAAGTGAATAAAAATAAGATTACAGAAACTTTAGGTCAGTACAGCGTTCAGCCAATAAAATTGGCTGACATAGAACATATAAGGGTTTGGAGGAATGAACAAATGAGTGTTCTTCGACAAAAAACCATGATCACACAGGAAGAACAGAGAAACTATTTTGAAAAGAAAGTTTTTCCTGAGTATGAAAAAGAACAGCCATTTCAAATCATTTACTCATTTCTTATGAATGATGAGTTAATAGGTTATGGAGGGCTTGTACACATTTCTTGGCATGATTTAAGAGTGGAAATGTCCTTCTTAGTTCACCCGAAACGAGCAAACAACCTAGATGTATATAGGAATGACTTCAAAAACTTTATTTCACTAACAAAAAAAATCGTCTTTGAGAACTTTGCGTTTAATCGTATTCATGTTGAAACCTATGCCTTCAGAGATGAACATATAAAAGTGCTTGAGGAATCAGGTTTTATTCTGGAAGGTAGAGCACGGCAACACGTAATAGAAGAAGGCAACTTTCAAGATTCACTTATTCATGGGTTTATAAGATCGGAATATGAAGGGATATGAAAACAAAAGAGTGTTCATCAGTGGAGGAGCTGGTGTAATCGGAACGGAACTAGTCAAGTTATTAATCAAGCAAAAAGCCATCATCTTTGTCGGTGATTTAAAACCAAGACCCAAAGACTTTCCAAAAAACCTAGTTTACCGACGTGGAGATTTGAATTATATCAGCCAAGAAGAAATAGAAAGGTTTGGCCCCGAAGTATTCTTTCATTTGGCAGCTACTTTTGAACGATCTGCAGAAACCTATGCACACTGGGAAGAGAATTTCCAACACAACATAAAGCTCAGCAACCATCTCATGACTTTGATGAGAAATGTAAAGAGTGTCTCAAGAGTAGTTTATGCCTCTAGTTATCTTATTTTTGATAAGAGCCTTTACAACTTTCCTTCTCCACAGGAAAAGCCTGTTTCGCTTAATGAAAAAGACCCCATATCACCAAGAAACTTAACGGGGTTAGCAAAACTATCACATGAAATCGAACTTGATTTCCTATCCAAGTTTAAGAAAGACCAGTTCACTTCAGTTTCGGTAAGGATTTACAGAGGTTATGGAAGAAATTCAAGAGACATCATATCAAGATGGGTACGTGATTGTCTGAATGGCCAAGAACTTAATGTATACGCAAAAGAAGGTTGGTTTGATTATTTGTATAGTGAAGATTCGGCGGAGGGCTTAGCACAGATAGGTATTTGTGACTATGATGGAGTTGTCAATCTTGGAACTGGTAGATCAAGGCAAGTTCAGGATGTAATCAATGTATTGATTAAACATTTCCCAGATGCCAGAGTGAACTATATAACATCTGACATCCCATTTGAGGCATCCCAAGCCGATATGGATTTATTTTACCAAGTCACCAACTGGCTCCCCAAAAGAGATCTGGAAGATACTATTCCAGAAATTATTGAGTTTGAAAAAGCATCTTTGTCTCAAGGGAAAAACGAAGAATCAGAATATAAAAACGTACTTATAACTAGTATCTCGAGAAAAGTACCGTTAATAAGAGAAGTAAAAAAAGCTTGTAGTAAGCTTAATAATACGATTAAAGTATATGGCGGCGATATTGACGTTTCCTGTATAGGTAGCTATTTCGTAGACGAATTTTGGGAAATGCCAAGGCTCGATAAACTTACCGTAGATCAACTCATAGACTATTGTAGCCTTAACAATATTGGTTCTATTATCCCTACTAGAGATGGAGAGCTTCAATACTTTTCAAACCACAAAAAGACATTGAGAGACTTAGGTATCAATGTTATGGTATCAGCTGAAGAGTCTATTGAACGGTGTATAGACAAACTAGAGTTTGCTAAACTTTCGAATAACTTCCCTAGTGTAATCAAGGCATACCAAAGCACCATAAATATTGACAACGAAAAACTAGTGGTGAAAGAAAGGTATGGTGCTGGGGCAAAAATGATTAAAATCAACGTTACTAACCAGGAAGCTTTATCTCACGCTAAGACACTAACATCACCTATTTTCCAACCCTATATTAATGGCATAGAGTATAGCGTAGACGCTTACATCACTCAAGAGGGTATCACGAAAGGCTTGATCATTAGAGAGCGAGTCAATGTTGTAGATGGTGAGTCTCAAATAACGAAAACGATTCATAATCCCGATCTTGAGCAAGCAGTATTACCTATTTTGACCGAACTCAAGCTCTACGGACATGTTGTTCTTCAATTAATTTTAGACGAGAACAAAGAAATACATATTATAGAGTGTAACTCTAGATTTGGAGGTGCTTCAGCTGCTTCAATTGCAGCGGGACTAGATAGTTTTTATTGGTTTTTACTCGAATCAGAAGGAGAAGTATTAGAAGACTATCCTTTCTTGCGATCAGCACAATCAATAACTCAAGTCAGGTTTCCAATGGATCATTATCTATGATATACGTTTTTGATCTGGACGACACCTTATACCCAGAGATTACTTTTGTACAAAGTGGCTTTAAAGCCGTAGCAAAAGGTATCTCGACACTCATTAGTATAGATGAAAAAACGATCTACAATCAACTAATAGAGGAATTAAACCAGAATGGCCGAGGTAAGGTCTTTAATAAAGTCTTGACAAAACATGACATATTGAGCAAAAAAGAAATCAAACGGTGTTTACATACTTACAGACTGCATACACCAGAGATCTCATTATACCCATACTCGGATCAGGTCTTAGGAGCCTTAAGCGATCATCCGTTATATCTGGTAACCGATGGAAATAAACTGGTTCAGAACAATAAGGTCAAAGCGCTAGGCATTGAAAATCAATTTAAAAAAGTATTCATCACGCACAGATATGGAGTTAAACATGCAAAACCTTCAACTTACTGCTTCCACAAAATTCTCGAACTGGAAAAAGCTCAAGCTAACGAATTAGTATATTTCGGTGATAACCCAAAAAAAGACTTTATCAATTTGAAAAAAGAAGGCTTTAGAACTATAAGGGTCAAAACTGGAAGCTACAAGGATGATTTTTATGGACAAAGTCACGAAGCAGAAGTTTCAATACCAAATCTTTCACATTTTAGAGAGGGACTATCAGAACTCCGTAATATATAATTCTTAGAACCTCTTATTAAATTAACGATTTTACTGAATATGAAAATATCAGATTTTGAAATATCAGAAAACTCAAAGGTTTTCATCATTGCCGAGCTATCTGCAAACCATAATGGTAAACTCAAAAATGCAGTAGAGACAATAAAGGCTGCGAAAAAAACAGGTGCAGACGCTATTAAGATTCAAACGTATACTCCTGACACCATCACAATGAAAAGTGATAGACCTGAGTTCCGAATCAGCCACGGAACAATTTGGGATGGGACTACATTATACGAGCTTTATAAAACCGCCTTTACGCCGTATGAATGGCACCCAGAGTTATTCAAAGTGGCAAAAGAAGAAGGATTAATTTGCTTTTCTTCTCCTTTTGATCCCACCGCAGTAGATCTTTTAGAAAACCTAAATGCACCCGCTTATAAAATAGCTTCGTTTGAAATCACGGACATACCACTTATTAAGTATGTCGCTGAAAAAGGGAAACCCGTAATAATGAGCACTGGAATTGCTACTGAAGACGACATTAAGCTAGCCATTGATGCTTGTAGATCTGTCGGCAACGATCAATTGGCCTTGCTTAAGTGTACTTCTGCTTATCCTGCAAAAGTTTCTGAAGCTGATCTTTGTATGATTCCGGATTTCAAAAACCGTTTTAATGTTATTCCTGGTTTATCAGACCATACTTTGGGCAGTCTTGTCCCTACTCTTTCGGTAGCGTTAGGTGCAAAGATCATAGAAAAACATTTTATACTTGATAAGTCAATCGGTGGACCAGACGCTTCGTTTTCACTAGATATCAAAGAATTCACCCAAATGGTGGACTCGGTAAGAGAAGCTGAATCTGCATTAGGTACTGTAAACTATCAGCTAACAAAGAAGAAGAAAAAAAGTCGCTTACATAGTCGCTCTTTATTTATTTCCAAAGAAGTAAGTGCAGGGGATAAAATATCTCGGGAAAATATAAGGTCCATCAGGCCAAACAATGGGCTTCATCCAAAGTACCTTGAGGAAATAATTGGCAAAACTTTTAAGGTATCTGCATCAGAAGGAACCCCTTTAGATTGGTCGTTAATCGAATAGGGTAACTATTCATATTTCAAGGAATAGGCCAATTCGGTAAAACAAAGAACACATCAACTAAACAACCCGTTTCTAGGTAGGCTATACCTTCACAAAATAACCGTTCATAGACGAATAGAACTTCATTTTGTAGTCGTAGTTAGAAAGGTATTGGATGATCTCATGCTGATGGAAATGAACATCTGATATATTCAGTTGGTGCATTTCAATTAAAATAACCGAAGGCCTATAGATATTTAAGTCCAATGATTTTAAAACTTCAAAGTCCAGTCCTTCTACATCGATCGATAATAAATCCATGGTGGTATTCTCAGGGAGGTGCTCAGATAAGATACTCGTCAAGGTTCGTGATCTCATTGTCCTTTTCCGAATGGTGTGAGCTTTCCCTGCCTTCTCTACCACCTCGGGATTGGCAGTACTTAGTACATGATTTTCAAATGAGTAAAATGTAACCTCCTCCTCATTATTTGAGATTAATGTATTCAATGCTATATCTCGTGGGCGAATCTTCGTGTATGCTTTTATCAGTTCTTCATTCGCATCTACACAAATACCGCGCCCACCCTCAAGATAAAACCCAAATGTATTGGATAAGCTAATAGGGTGATTACAACCAATATCTAAATAAAAAAGGGGGCGGTTGACACCGTAAAAAAGACTTCTTAAAACGATATCCTCTCCGGTTTGACCAAAGAATAAATTACACTTAAATACTCTATTTATCTTTCTAAGTAGCTGAATAGCCATAACACTAATCAATAACACTACTTTTGAGTTCTTAATTTTTTTCATCAATTAATTAATTCTAGTAATCCCAGACCAGCTTATTTTCGAGAACGAATGTTGGTCCAGACTATCATTATTCTATTATTGAGTCGCTTGGAGATTCTTAATTTAAAAATAACTGTCCAATAGCTTAAAGTAATCAAAACGGCTTTGATCGATACATCCAAAAACAGATTCTCGTTTTCTGGTAAATAAGATATCGCTAACCAAATTACTACACCAATTATAAGTACCAACAGAAACCGGAAATTAACTACCACAAACCTAAAATTAGCACCTAGCACTAGGCCTTTTACTAATACATGAATTAAGTCCGCTAAAAACGATGCGCCTGCTGCTCCTAACATCCCAAAAGGAGGAATTAGCAAATAGTTGAAAATAACAATCAAGAGTAGATAGATAACTACTAATAGAGGGTTGTATTTATAAAGATGAGTATACTGAAAGAAGAACATACCTGCCGAGAAGGACGTCCGAATGATCATAGCCCCTCCTAGAAACAATATAATCAGGTGTGAAGCAGCGCCATATTCTTCTGGCAAAATCCTAAAGATATTATTTGTATTGGTCCATATCCCTAAGAATGCCCATACCGAAGCGATCCAAAGCGTCAAACTAGACTCTCGAAACAAGTACTTTGCTTGATAAAGTTTGTTATTGGCAATGGCCGTTGAGATATGCGAACTAAGAATTTTATTAAGTGCTCTTGCTGGCATGGTGATAATAGTAGGGAAGTTAAAAATCACCGCATAAATTCCAGCAAAGTAAGTTCCCAGATAAGCATTGATCATCATAATATCAATTCGTTGGACAGCAATACTTGCCAAACTCGAAAAAATCCCTACGCTGGAAACTTTTAAATAAAGCTTAAGAATTCCTTGTTCCTTAATAAACTTCCAATTTGGTCTGGATAAATAAATTTTCTTATGTCTAATTAATACTATTAACACAAAGATCGTTGCGACCGCATATCCAAAAACATATGCACTCAGAAACTGACTTTCTGTGAGCATTCCGTTTACAAAAAGAAACAAAAAGAAAAGAACAGTAAGCCTCTGAACTACTTCTCTGGACAGGATAACCGAGGTCGCCAACTGTTTATGTGTGGCGTAGCCATCCACAATTGTTAGAAGGGTAGCCAAAATAATTAAAGGCCATATGATATGAAAGAAGTTCAAAAAAGTATCCTGTCCCTCCCCAACTAATAGTTCTTTAAAGTAATCTGCAAAAAGCCATAATGGAAAAATCAAACAAAGCCCAACGAGTCCGCTTAGCTGCGTTAATATGAAAAAGCCGTTGTCTTTTTTTTGTCTGCTTTCAAAATAAGGAGCAAAACGAACAATAGATGTATTGGCACCTAATGAGGATACCTGAGCGACTATGATGGAATATGCCATCAAAAGACTAATGACCCCTATAATCTCAGGAGACAAGTATTTTGGAAAAAGAATCGTACTGGTAAGGAAGCCCAGTCCAACCCCCATGTAGGTGTAAATAGTTGACTTAATACTTTGGCGTACGACTATTCCCATGCGTCAAGACATATACTGGCATATCACTTTCTAAATCACCGACCCTCGGCTTTTATAGCTATGTTTGCCAGACAAGAATAATTTAAAAAGTGTGAAAGTACTGTTTTTTTTGGCACATTTACCAAAACGTGTCATCTATCAACACACAAGTATTGTTTTAGCTGAGGGGCTTCGTAACCTAGGGATTGAGTTTTACGGCAACATTGACTACTGGCAAGAGTCGCTGGGCGGAGAATATTTAATAAAGCAAAAAACACCTGACTTCAAGGCAGATATTCATATTTACGAAACACACTATTTTGACGCATTTTCACTTGATCCGAAAGACGTACTTGACAAGTCTGTTATCAATGTGACTTTTGATACTGCCGACGGTTATTTTACCAAATCCAAATACCTGGACTTTAGCAAACATTTTACATTTGTTCTGAGAAGCCATTATGTTTCAAAACTTGGGTATCCGGATAATGTTTATCCTTGGGTATTTGGTATTAGCAACCGAATTATGGCTATCATCGAAGAAACTAAAAGTCAACCAAACGAATACGCTATTGCCAATACCTACCGAGTTGGGTATAATTCGAGGCTCCTCGCCAAGCGTTACCTCATGGATAAGTTAAAGCCTGATATCAAGAGGTTAAATTTCTCAGAAGACACCTTGGCATATCGTAAGACCATAGATGAGACACTACAGTTGTTTTGGAATCAAACCGCAAGACGTCATGACCCTAACTATTACAAAACGCTTAATAAATCTTCATTTTCCTTATGTTTCGGAGGAGCTATTGTACCCTACTCGTACTTAACTATGAGCGTAATGAACAACAATACCTTGAGGCGCGTAGGAAGACAGTTGATAACGATTAGCAAAACGTTGGGAGTATCAGGTGTCATTCCGTCATTAGCCTATCAATTTGATAGCTGGCGCCTTTGGGAATCTCTGATATCCAATGCTATCCCTATCCACTTGGATTTCGAAAATTGGGGATTCGAACTTCCCGTCATGCCGAAAAACGGAGTTCATTATATTGGTATTGAAGGGCTTAACTTTAAAAAGTCATTAGCCTTTATTCATAACTTATCCCAAGAAGGAATAAACTCTATTTCTAATAACGGACGAGATTGGGGATTGGAAAACTATTCCCCGACCCCTACTGCCAAGAGGTTTTTAGAATTGCTCAAAAGACATTCTTAGAAGGATGAAGCCCATACTCTCCATTGTTACCGTAGTATACAATAATGCCAGTCAAATTGAAAAGACAATACAGAGCGTAATTAATCAGACTTTTGAGAGAATAGAGTATATTATTATTGATGGCCAATCTACAGATGGCACGCTAGAGATTGTTGAAAAATATAAAAATTATATCATTATAAAAAGTGAACCAGATGATGGGTTATATGACGCTATGAACAAGGGCATGCAAATTGCCAATGGTGAGTATTTGCTTTTCCTTAACTCTGGCGATTTCCTATCTGATCCTGAAATTATTACTCACTATTTCAAACGTCACAACAACGAAGATATCATATATGGCGATGTCAATCTTCTTGGGAAAACAGGAAACATGATAGGTACCAGAAGCGAACTCTCCACTAGAAAGTTGCCAAAAAACTTAAATTGGGGACACATGGGATACGGAATGGTAGTTTGTCATCAGGGGTTTATTGCCCGCAGACGATTGTGTCCCACATATAATTTAAGGTATAAATGCAGCGCAGATATTGACTGGATTATCAGTATACTAAAAAACACATCATCAACTCGTTATGTTAATCGCTCACTCTCGGACTACTCGATTGGAGGACTATCCATAAAATATCAAAAAGTGTGTTTAAAAGAGCGCTTCCATATTTATTTGAGACATTATGGAGTATTACTGGCAACCTATTTTCAGATTGTAATACTGATAAGGGCAATTCTACACAAACTAAGAAGAGGTAAATTCGAGTATTAATCAAAACTCGATTAATGCCCTTTACCCTTTGTGTTGTGTATTATAAAACTGTGTGTATTTTACACCTAGTTTTTTCTTGGCTTGATTACAAAAAAATTTGATACAATTCCACCTAAATAGTCATATCTACTAAAACAAATCAGTATCAATTCACATTTAAAACAAATATCGAGATAATACTTTCCCCTAAGCCCGGCGGGTTCAGGCATCATAATTACATCTTACAATCCTATAAATTATTTCGTATTTTAGCTCAAAAGTCGTATTTCAGGTTTTTTTCCTGATAAGCGTTATTACTATTAGTTAATGGAAGATCTTGTATAACCACTGCGTATAGTCAAGAGACATTGATCTTTCGGATATAAAGAATTACATGATTACAAAAAAAGAGGAAATAGATAAAAAAGGGTGGATTCTTGTCAAAAACGTGTTTACTAGCGATGAAGTAAATAAGCTTCGAGAGCTTGGAAAACAAGATAAAAACCACAAAGGGGATCTATTGTGTTCTAGTTTACTCAGTAAGGCGTTGACAGATCAAAGAATCATTGATATAGCCAGGGAATGTCTGGGCAGCGACGAGCTTTACTATTTCGGAGACAGTTGCCTATCGTATAACCAAAATAGCAAAGGATTTCACAAAGATTCCAGAGATCGCGGCCAGCTCGGGAGTAACGAATTTAAAGATGAAAATTATTCATTGATACGTATCGCAGTATACTTACAAGACCATTCGAAACATTCGAAAGGCATTTGTCTTCGTTCATATTCGCACAAACATCATTTGTGCAACAAGGGCAAAATTGTTAATGTAAAAAGTGAAGTTGGCGACGTAATAGTTTGGAAATTAACCACCACGCATTCTGGTAATGCAGATGTGATTAAACTTTTCCCTAATTATGCCTTACACCCTGAAATAGCCAAGCGATTTCCTAGTTTTATGATTCAAGAGAGTGAGGACCTTAGACTGGCTTTGTTTATGACTTTCGGAATTTATGACAACTATGCAAAGGAGTACCGTGATTATCTAAAAACAAGGGAATATGCCATAGAACGCTGGGAAAAGTCAGTATACACTCAAGAACAACTCGAGGATATGAACAAAAAAAACGTGAAGGTCTATACCGACTACTAGTTCCATGATGAAGATGAACTTGAGGGCATCTCTAAAAACTCAAGACATTGAATATTAGCACCTTAAGACCATAAAGAGGTTTAAACATCATAAGACTGTTGGTTTATTCGATCACGATTTACAATTAAGCAAACTATCTCGGTTGGCGATCCTTTAGAGCGTGCTTCAAAAGGAATTGACTTTGAAGAATTTAGGAAGTTATTGGAAGAAGAACTTACCAGACCCACTAAAGGTAAAGGCAGGCATCCCCTTTATAATTACGTATTGATGTTAAAAATCATCATTCTTTAGCGGTACTATAATTTATCGGATGGTCAAATTGAATATCAGATCAATAATCGTTTGAGCTTTATGCGGTTTTTAGGATTACTATTGCTGACGACGTTCCTGACAGCAAAACTGTTGGCACATTTAGTGAGCAGCTCACCGGTCTAGGCTTGGTTGAGGCATTTTCTGACTTATTTATTTCCAAGTTGGGTGAACTGGAACTTATAGTGGACGAAGATAAACTTGATTAAGTAAACACAATGGAATCTCTAGTCTGTCTTTTGGTCTATAGCGGGAATATGCTTTTTCCAAAAATCCAGATCGTACTTATGCCATGCATGACAACCCATTGGTAGTTCCTCGCTATTGATTTCATAGCATTCTTTAGGGTTTTCTTCGAAGGCAAACTTTAGAGCTTCTGATACGGGTGGAGTGTTAAATTTAGTATATAAGCGTTTCGCCAGAAACGCGTAGAAAAAGTCTTCGTTCCATTTATCTTTCCAAAAAGGCAGAAGGAATCTAGACTTCTTGGTGATACGAATCATTGTGGACACCTTTCGCAGAGAAAACCCTCCATTTCCTACCGCATTAATGCTCCGAAACATAAAAGATTTTTGGATTAACTTCCTAATCCATTGTGCATCCAACCATGGAGCACCTATATAATCATAGTCTCGATTACACCATTCTTCTATTTCATTTCTAAACAGGTAGGTATCTGTTTGATTGATTAAGATAAATTGGTAATCACAAAAAAAACGGTAGAATTTTGGAGCCATCAACAGCCTGGTATAAGCACCAATACTTCTAAAATGTTTTTTAGGAAGGGGTAGAAATTTATTGATGGAGCGAAAAGAGCGGTAGTTATCAACAGACATACCCTCTGGGAAGACCAAAAAAGTATCTATTCCACTGTTTAACTCATCCAGTCGGCTTAAACAGACTTTTTCGAACCATTCTAATGAGTTTTTGTATACCGGTATCACAATAGCTATACGCTTACTCACGACCAATCTTTTTAGATATTAATATCAATTCCATCCCGGCCTTTTTATTAAAGATCAGCTTGATATGTGTTAGTAACTGTTGAAAAAGACCAATAAAGAGTTCTTTTTTCGTTTTAGTGTCCTTTCCAATCAGAAATTGACCTTTTTCTCTAATTCGTTGACTAGTGATTGAAACCCATGCATCTACTCTCGCACTTGACATTGTCACCTCATTAAAAAAACCCTCTTCTTCAATAATACCTTTTAGATTCTTAAAATTGAACAGGTGTAAATGTCTTGGAGGTTCTAAAGATCTCAAGTGGCGGCCATAAATGGTAGTGAGACGACCATCCATATTTGGTGTCGCCACGATTAGTTTCCCATTATGTTTAAGCTTTTTATAAAAACCTCGTAATATCTCTTTATAGTCAAAAACATGCTCAACCACCTGATTCATTGTAATAACATCAAAGTAGTTATCCGGATAATCTGACAGCCAGTTTTCGATAAGGCCTACCTTAAGACCTTTTGAACGACAAAAGTCTACAGCCTTACTATCAAAATCAACTCCATAACAATCCCACCCCAGGCCTTCGAGCTTGGCCATCATACGTCCATTCCCACAACCATAATCTAATAATTTACCTTGAGGAAATGCTTTAAGATAAAGGATGTCGAAGTCAAGTTTAGACTTCAAAAATGGATTTAACCAAACAATAATTTCTGCCCAACTTCTGGGTAAATTATATCCATATTTACCAGCATAGTATGACTGCTCGGCATTAAATAACACCCCATCTGAAGTAGGCTGATCGACATGGGTGTAATATTCTTCATATACTTTATCAATAGTTTCCGGTGTTGGCCTTGGAGACAACCAAATCAGTCCACAGTTGGCATTCGAGCATTTTAACATCCCCCAACCAGTGGAATCTCCGAAGGTTTGGTCGGACAAGTTAGAAAGATAGCTATTGCCTTTATGACCGCAATTAGAACATTTCAAAACTTCCTCTCGTTCTATCCCCTGATCGCTTTTGATGTTCATTTTATTTACTTTTAGGTAAAGATTTTCGTTCAAAAGCGTCAATATAACTTAGAGATGATGCATTGATAACTCTGGCACCTCGTGATTTAGCGTAGTCCTGCACGAAATAATACGAATTCATTACTCTTTGCATGGCCTCCATAAACTTACCCATTGATACGGTTTTTCGAGTGAACGGATCGAACATTGGAGTTGGTTTTATCTCCTTATCAACACTGTAAAAATGTGTATCTCTTCTGATCATCCTATTTTGATCATCAATCTCAATATCCTTAAACCAAGAGTGGTCAGCACCTACGACATAGATATTCTTAAATCCCAAATTAATCGCAACCTGCATACAAGGCCCCAGCACATTAAAAAAACGTGGCATACCCAAATTCTTTCTATATGCAAGATGCCTGAACCATCGAAAACCATTGATAATGGTATAGTTATATAGGTGAATTTTAATATTTTGATTTTCTCTCTGTAACTCTAAAATATGATCAGTCTTAGCGTAGAGATGAGGAATAAATATATGCATTTTCCAATCCACCTTTTCTTTCATAGAACTAGTAAGCTCCTGTATATAGTCCAATTTGGGATAAAGGAATAAATTTGGATCATGAAGAAAGTAATATTTAGGTTTTAATATAGAGAAATACTCACTTTTCAGAAAGAAGTTAACACAAAAAAGAGAACGACTATTTTTTAAAATTTCCAAATGATTATCAAGAGTATCCTTCAGCGACGGCCCATTGCCGAGAATAATACAGTCACTCTCCCCTACATTTTGACCAGATAGTTTCCATTTTGAAAGCACAACTATTTTTAAAATAGAAACTATTGTGTCAGGAATTAACTTCAACAAAGACAACTTTTCCCGAAAGGAAATCAGCTTTCTAACCATTTTTCTTAGTTCGGCTTTTCACCATTTCCATAAAACCAAGTCCTAGAATCAAAAGCAAGAACACGATAGAGCCGGCTCCACCAATAACTTCTCCGGTATAATACGATGCTGGACGAAACTCAAAAGTAATTTCATGATTACCTGCAGGGACTTGAAGACCTCGAAGTACATAGTTCACCCTAAAATGATCTACCTCCTGACCGTCAATTTTCACTATCCAACCTGGTGCGTAGTAAATCTCACTAAATACCATTAAACCATCTTTACTAGATGTATATTGGTATTTCATTTTATCGGGGTGATAGG
>CAYMST010000008.1:0-13273 GCA_964393115.1 uncultured Roseivirgaceae bacterium
AGGCCTGCACAATAGACAGACTATTGACTAATAAAGGAAATGAATCATTTAGTTATTAGTCAATAGTCTTTCATAATTCAGGCCTGCACAATAGAAATAATTAGCTCCAATAAGGTGTTTTTTGTCTTGCCCAAGCGAAATACTGGAGCTCATCATAATCCAGATACAAATAGTATGAAACACTTATTCATTTTAGTTGTTATGATCTTTCTCAAAAAGGCTTACTTCGATAAGCGAAAAATAGCGATCCCACATTTGTTTATTCTAGAATTACTGCGACTGTCAACGACCTCGCGTAATTCTCAATTGAATAAGCTAAAGCTGGTAATACTAGTTGAAGGAAACGAGGTAAACCTGTCTCTTGACGCAAGGTTTTCACCTTAACAATACACCATCAACGGTAGACCTGAGTTCGGGAAGCAACTCTAGTTCAAACCATGGATTCTTCTTTATCCATATATTGTTTCTTGGTGATGGGTGTGGGAGAACTATAGTGCTTGGTAAGAAATTTCTAAACGACTTCACACGATCTGTTAGGTTGAGGTATCCATCTTTTGGAAGATAGTAGTTTTGTGCATAGGTGCCAATGAGTATGGTCAGCCTAATATTTGGCATTTGGCCAAATAATTGTTCATGCCAAGTAGGAGGACACTCCTTTCTAGGTGGCAAATCCCCGGATTTCCCTTTCCCCGGATAGCAGAACCCCATGGGAACTAACGCAAATAAATCAGGATCGTAGAATTGATTTGGGTCTACTCCAAGCCAATCTCTTAGCCGCTCTCCACTTTTGTCATCCCAAGGAATGCCTGAATCATGAACTCGTTTGCCAGGAGCTTGCCCAATGATGGCTATTCGGCTATTTGCACTTGCCGAAACAACGGGGTTGGGCCCAAGAGGTAGGTTTGCCTGACATAGGTTACAGTTTTTGATTTCTGCAAGTAATGACTCCATGTCAGGCAGCTTTTAATGAGGCTTATATGCTTGCTTTTTCAATCCAACCTTGCACTTCTTCTAAAGTAGGGTTCTTCACCTCTTTAAGCTTAAGCTTCTTTTTCATACCGCCAATATCGTTAAAGACTTTAGAGTCTTTGGCGTCAGCTATCATTTCTTTCGTTAGGAGTCCCATCTTCTGAAGGATAGGGATAAGGTCTTCCCTTACACCTAGTCCTACGTATTCATCATTCGTCAGTGGCTTGATAATCTTCTCTGGCTTCATTTGAGGGAAGAAAAGCACTTCTTGTATAGAAGCGTTGTTGGTTAGGAACATGATCAGCCTGTCGATGCCAATACCCAAACCACTCGTTGGAGGCATACCGTACTCTAGAGCACGCAGGAAGTCTTGATCAATAAACATGGCCTCATCATCTCCTTTTTCGGAAAGTTTTAATTGCTCCTCAAACCGCTCTCGCTGATCGATGGGGTCGTTAAGCTCAGTGTATGCGTTTGCAATTTCTTTACCACATACCATCAATTCGAATCGCTCAGTAAGCTCTGGATTATCACGGTGCTTCTTACATAGCGGGGACATCTCTACCGGGTAGTCAGTAATAAAAGTTGGTTGTATAAAGTTGCCTTCACACTTTTCTCCGAATATTTCGTCTATCAACTTACCGCGTCCCATGGTGTCATCTACCTCAATGCCATTTGATTTACACCAGGTTTTTAACTCTTCTTCGGACTTACCACTAATGTCAAATCCGGTGAATTGTTTGATGGCATCTGTCATCGTAACCCTTGCATACGGCGCTTTGAAGTCAACCTGATGCTCACCAAAAGTTGCTTGCGTACTTCCATTTACTTCGATCGCTACTTTCTCAAGAAGGTTTTCGGTAAACTCCATCATCCAATGATAGTCCTTGTAAGCCACGTAAATTTCCATGGCGGTAAACTCAGGGTTATGCGTTCTATCCATTCCTTCATTTCTGAAGTTTTTGGAAAACTCATAGACTCCGTCAAACCCGCCAACAATAAGCCTTTTTAAGTAAAGCTCATTCGCGATTCTCAAATAAAGAGGAACGTCAAGCGCATTGTGATGCGTGATAAATGGTCGCGCAGACGCACCTCCTGGAATTGGTTGCAGGATTGGGGTTTCCACCTCCAGGTATCCAAAAGAATTGAAATAATCACGAATGCTGTTGATGAGCTTAACGCGCTTTAGGAAAATGTCTTTTACCTGAGGGTTCACCACTAGGTCTACATACCGCTGACGATAGCGCAGCTCAGGATCTGTAAAGGCATCATGTACCTTGCCGTCACTGTCCGTTTTGGGAAGAGGTAAGGGCTTTAAGGATTTGCTTAGCAGGGTGAAATTTTTCACCTTAACCGTGATTTCTCCTACCTGGGTCTTGAATAACTCTCCTTCAATGCCGATAAAGTCACCAATGTCCAAGAGCTTTTTGTATTCGTCGTTGTACTTGGATTTATCATCACTAGTACAAATTTCATCTCTGTTAAAATAAGCCTGAATCCGGCCGTAGCTGTCTTGTATTTCTGCAAAGGAAGCTTTCCCTTGAATACGACGGGCCATTAGACGGCCGGCGATTACTACCTTTTTATCTTCTTCGAAATTTGATTTTATTTCCTCCGAAGTGGTATCCACTGGGAAAAGTGCTGCTGGATACGCTTCTATACCTGCTTCCCTAATTTTTTTAAGGGTTTCCCTTCGTTGTAATTCCTGCTCGCTTAAAATCATTTCTTGAGAAAAATTTTGAACTCGCGAAGTTACAGCAAATGCACTCCAAAATGATGTTTATGTGGTGACAGTTTTTTTGGCTTTTGAGATGAAATAGGTCTCAATATGCCGTCAATGCGGTCTTTTTTGATCAATAGTATATACGCTAACTAACTTCCACCACTCTATAGCTCACGCTGCCTTTTTGATGAATTTGTCGGTAATAGGTGTTGTTATACTTGTAGTAAGCCTTCCCATTGACTACTACAATTTTTGTATCATCGGGTATTTCTTGTACCACTGTTTTTACTGAAGGTTGGCTTACTACGAATTTACGTGGTCCGGCTTTTCTATAAAATATGCCATCATGATAATAGTAAACTTTTTTACCAGATTCAACCCTGTGGCTATTGGTTGGGATCATGGAAACGGTAATTCCAACAGGCGGAGCAACGATGATATACTGTTTTCCAGCAGGTTTATAGTAGATACCGTTGTGATATCTGTAATGAATTCTATTGTATGTTCGAATGACAGTGCCATTTGGTAATACACTCACGCGAGTCCCCAGTCGTGCACTGCGATTAATTCTAACCACCTTAGTAGTCCCTCTTTTTTTAACCTGTACAACATGAACACTTCGTCCTCTTCTTTGACCAAATGATTCAAATGCTCCGAGTAAAAATATCATGACACATAGGGTCGCAATCAAGTGTTTTTTGGTGTTCTTTTTCATATTAATTTTTGAATTATTTTGATGATTAGACATTGTCGCGAAGTCAAGGTTTAATTCAGCGCTGATTTTTTTTTAAAAACGATTGAAATCTATGACTAGCAATCGAGAGTTCTGGTGTGTTAGAGAATGCAACAGATCGCTAAAAGTCGTTGATCACCAATTTCCTAGTGTACCTTTGCGTTATGGTAAAGAGCAAACAGGTAACGGATTGGCTACCCATTACTAAAAAGGAAGTGGAGATGCGCGGTTGGGATCAGTTGGATGTGATTATAGTGTCCGGAGATGCTTACGTAGATCATCCTGCTTTTGGAACTGCTGTTATTGGGAGAATTATTGAAAGTGAAGGCCTACGCGTTGGAATTATTCCACAGCCTAACTGGCGAGATGATCTAAGAGATTTTAAAAAGTTTGGCGCTCCAAAGTTGTTTTTTGGTGTGACGTCTGGCTGCATGGACTCTATGGTCAACCACTATACGGCCGCCAAAAGGAAACGGTCTAATGATGCGTATACTCCAGGGGGTGAGCCTAACTTCCGTCCTGACTATGCCACTGTTGTCTACTCTAATATTCTAAAAGAGCTGTATCCAGAGGTGCCAATTGTCATTGGAGGCGTGGAAGCGAGTCTTAGACGAGTGACGCACTACGACTATTGGTCCGACCAGCTCAAACCGTCAATTCTTGTGGACAGCAAGGCTGACTTATTGGTTTATGGAATGGGCGAGCAACCACTACGTCAATTAATTAGATTGGTAAAGAAGGGAGTGCCCTTTTCACAGATACAAAATATTCCCCAAACGAGTTATTTGACTTCTCGTAAGGAAAAAGTGGAGCCACATCAGTCCTGGGAAACCATTTATTTGAACTCTCATGAAAAGTGTCTTCGGGACAAAAAATCATATGCTAGTAATTTCAAGCATGTAGAGCAGGAATCTAATAAGCTCCGCGCTGACCGTATTATTCAAGCTGCGTCGGACTATCAAATAGTGATCAACCCGCCCTATTACACGATGACCGAGCAGGAGATGGATCAATCTTTTGATATGCCGTATACGCGTCTGCCGCATCCTAAATACCTAAAGCGGGGAAAGATACCTGCATATGAGATGATTAAGTTTTCCATCAACATGCATAGAGGGTGCTTTGGAGGATGTAGCTTTTGTACCATATCCGCACACCAAGGTAAGTTTATTGCCAGCCGTAGTGAGGAATCCATCCTGAAAGAGGTAGATCAGGTTACCCAGATGGAAGACTTTAAGGGATACATTTCCGACCTTGGAGGCCCTTCTGCGAACATGTACCGTCTTAAAGGGAAAGTTCAAGAGATCTGTGATCGATGTGTTAGTCCATCATGCATTCATCCAGTGGTGTGTAGCAACTTGGATACGGACCATACGCCGATGACCGAGCTGTATAAGAAAGTAGATGCTCACCCGTCAGTTAAAAAGGCATTTGTAGGGAGCGGTATTCGGTACGACTTATTGACGAATGGCTATAATAAAAATGCTGATGCGAGTATAGATACCTATATGGAACAAGTTGTGACACGTCATGTCTCCGGGCGATTAAAAGTAGCACCTGAGCATACTGCAGATGATACACTTCGTGTTATGCGTAAGCCAGCGTTTAAGCACTTTCATGAGTTCAAGAAGAAATTTGATAAGCTCAATGAAAAGCATGGGATGAAACAACAGCTTATCCCATATTTTATCTCTAGTCATCCTGGATGTCAAGAGGAGGATATGGCCAATTTAGCTGCGGAAACAAAAGATATGGGCTTTCAGCTAGAGCAGGTGCAGGATTTTACGCCAACGCCCATGACGGTTGCGACCGTTATATACTACTCCGGTTATCATCCATATACCATGCAGAAGATGTATACCGCCAAAACAGAAAAGCAAAAGCAAGGTCAACATATGTTTTTCTTTTGGCACAAGAAAGAATATCAGGGCAGGATAAAAGATAAATTATTGAATAAAGGCAGGGGAGACCTCGTAGCGAAATTATTGGGGCACACCTTCGCTAATAAGCCGGGAACTAAGAAGGGACCTGTAGGACGTGGCAGGCAACACCACTTTAAGAAGAGATAGCAAAAACCATCGGTGAGCATTCGGCTTACTGATGATTTTTGCTGTTCATTTACCTCTATTAGAGCAGTAAAGATTTATGAGCAATCCGTACAATTCGGAAAAACATCCTTATTTTTAGGCATTAATTTAAATTCAAAATGTTAAAAAGCTCATTGATAGTTGCTTATGGATTGATGTTGAGTTGCGCTCTATCAATGGCCCAAGTACAACCCCTATCTAGGCACGACACTAGTGAAGTGCTCAAGTACACAGAAAATTATGAGCTATACCTTTCAAAAGGAGATAAGAGAACGGCTTCGGAGTTTATTAACAAAATCGCATTTATTTATTGGAACCACAACCAATATCGAGAGGCCATTAACTTCTACCTACGGTCTTTAGACCTTAACAAAGGCTTGGGCAACGAGAATGGAATTGCGATGCTTAATAATAATCTAGGAACGCTATATGCGGATATTGAAGCATATGACACCGCATTATTTTATTTCAAAAAAACTTACGGGGCTCGCAAGGCGAATAATCAAAAAATCGGCATGACATCCGCATTGATCAATATGAGTGTGGTGTATAATAACTTAGGAGAGCCGGAGCAAGCTATCAAGATGCTCAATGATGCTGTTTCCTACTCCATTGAACTTAATGATTTACAACAGCTGCGTCTATGTTATGGAAGTCTGGCCGAAATTTATGAACGCTTAGGCGATGCGGAGAAAACACTTCATTATTTTGAGTTGTACTCTGAGATATATGATAAGGCACAGAAAAAAGAAATTGAAAAAGTAGAAACTGAGCTGCTCGAAGAAAAAAACAAGAAGCTTGAGGCCGAAGCCGCTAAGGCGAAGCAGGAACTAGAATTATTGAAAAAGCAAAGGGAGTTGAGTGCTACTCAGTTTGAGCTCATGGAAACAGACTCACTACTTACCGAAGAGCAACTCAGGGTGAAAACCTTACAGCAAGAAAAGGAGATTTTGGAAAAGGATAAAGAGATACTCAGGCTTGCCAAGGAGAATGAGGTGATCAAAGCGAAGCGATTGGAACAGCAGCAACTTTTTCAACAATATGCTTTTGCGGCAGCATTTGCCTTTTTAGCAATTGTCGCGTTTCTAATTTATCGGGATGATAGGAGGACCCGCAGATCGAATAAACTCTTGGTAGAGCGAAATGAGCGAATCGAAAAACAGAGGGCTGAACTAGAACGCGCTAATACCATTAAAAATAAACTATTCTCCATTGTCGGGCATGACTTGAGAAGTCCATTTAATACGTTAATTTCATTTTTCTACATATTAAATGAGGAAGAGCTTCCCGATGATGTCAGGTCCATCTTTGCCGAGATTAAACAACAACTCCATAGCACATCTAATCTGTTGGACAACCTTCTATATTGGGCAAAATCGCAAATTCAAGGTTTTGAACCATCGCTCACAGAGATTTCCATGTATGACTTGGCGGTAGAGAATATTGAATTGTTAAAGCAGATAGCCACCGGAAAGAATATTAGTTTGGTTAATTCGGTGCCGAAAGACCTGAAAGCAATGGGTGACAAAGAAATGATTAAGTTAGTGATTAGGAATTTGTCCCAAAACGCAATTAAGTTTACACCTAGTGAAGGAGTAGTGGAGCTATCAGGAACTAGTGAGTTTGGAAGAGCAGTCTTCGAAATTCGGGATAGTGGCGTTGGAATGACAAATGATAAGGTAGAATCACTATTTCGTCTTAAGACCAATAAATCAACCCTTGGAACAAACAACGAATCAGGAACAGGGCTAGGACTTGTTTTATGTAACGAGTTTGTTACGAAAAATAATGGAGAAATGTGGGTTGAAAGCGAATTGAATAAAGGAACAAAAATTAGTTTCTCCATAGATCAGGTGAAATAATTTTAATTTGCCCTGTGAAACAGGGCATCAAAACACTGCGACTCATTAGTAGATTGATTTAAACCGATGAAAACAAGACCGCTCTTTATTATAATCTTGGTGATATTAGGAACTTGTGCTATTGCTCAACAGAAGCCTGTGCACAAGCATAAATATCACGTTAATGAGGAAGGAAAACTGTTTTGGAATAAAGCCGAACCAGTATACTTATGGGCCTCACCAACCCCTGATAGACCAGAGCATAGACTTGAAAGTAAGGGGCAACCAGAGTATACTAACCCGATGTATTTCGACAGCGAAGGGTTAAACTACATTCGATCGAGATACGCTGTGGATACGGCCACCAAAGAAGTAATAGAGCCAAAGTTGGAAATTCAGTTTGAGGTGTATTCAGATGGTCTTGCTCCTAAGTCCAAATCATCATTTAATGATTCTAAATATTACTATGGTCAGGAAACAAGGTTTTATGGACCAGGGCTTAACGTGAAAATTGATGCGGTTGATGCTGTTTCGGGAGTGGAAAATCAATTTTACTCCATGAATAAGACGAGTTACAAAAAGCTTGTTGGGCCACTTAGTATTACAAAGGAGGGAAGCTATACCTTGAAATACTACGCAGTGGATTATGTTGGAAATGATGAAGAGGAAAAAGAAGAGAATTTTGTATTAGATGTAACCCCCCCATTTTCGGATTTGAATATTAACGGGATAGCAAAGAACTACATTATTTCTACGACTAGTAAGATGTATTTACTAGTAAATGACTCCTTGGCCGGTATTAAGAACACTTTTTACAAACTCAATGATGAAGAGTACAAAGCATATTCTGGCAGAAACATAAAGTTTGCTTATTTGGATGATGGGGAACATAATATCACGTATTATTCGGTTGATAATGTTGGAAACGTAGAGCCGGAGCGAAGCTTTAAATTCTACTTGGACAAAACGGCACCTTTGATGGTGGCAGATGTTTTGGGAGACCGGTATATAGTAGGAGAAAAGGTGTATTTTTCTGGGCGTACCAAATTGAAACTTACGGCTGTGGATAATAAGGTCGGGGTGAAAGAGACGCGTTACTCAATTGATGGGAAGGAATTTGAAACTTACCAGCAGCCATTTTATCTACCTAGTATTTCGGGTGAGCATATTGTTCGCTTTTATTCTGTCGATAACCTAGGTACTCAATCAGCAGCTCTTGAAGAGGAAACTTCAGCTGATCGGGAGTCTAAATCTGGTTATGAGGAGTTCAAACATAATGTGAGTAAGGTATATGTTGACCTTACGGGGCCTGCGCTGTCTAATAAGTTTCTCGGAACATACATCACACGAAATGATACTGTGATTATAGGGCCAAGAAATGATGTGAGGCTGACCGCTTCTGACCCAGAGTCTGGTTTACAGAAAATCACATATAGCTTGGATGGTGAACTAGCAGAAACCAATTATGGCGATCCATTCTTTGTCACTAATGAAGGTAACCACGTTTTGGAGTATTTTGGTTATGATAATGTGAACAATAGAAATATCAAAGAAGTACAGTTTTATGTAGATGCTACGGCGCCGTTGATACATTTGCACCTTACGCATGGAAGTATTGGTTCTCGAAATAACTTGCCGGTCTATCCAGCGGCTGTAGGTGTTTTCCTGGCTGCAACGGACGCCAGGGTAGGACTTAAAAATATTTACTACTCTCTTAACGGAGGAGCGGAAATTAAGTACGAGTCGGTCATCAAAGGATTAACTCCAGGAAAGGAAGCTGAGTTGTCCATTAGAGCAATTGATATTCTTGGAAATGAATCCAAGAAAACGCTTAAGGTTTTTGTGAATGAACAGTAGTCTTTTGCCTTTCACAGACTTGATTTAGTGCCTATCATGACAAGGAATTGATAAGCTAAGTAGATAAAAAAATAATGGAAACTATGTGTCACGCGTTTTCAATTCGGTTTCGGAATAAACTTTATCTTAGTTCGCTTACCTTTATATGAAACCCAATTATGGGCTCATATAAAATCCATCAATACGTCGTTTAAGCCACTTCTTTTGTGTAATTGTCTTATGGATTTTATTCAATAATCTGTGCTAGAGCTTTTAAACAACGCTCCACATTGGTATCTAGCGCTAGTGTATTTTGTCTACTACGCTGTCCATTCTCTATTGGCATCAGAGAAGGTGAAAAAAATAGCTTACCGTGTGTTGGGCTTAAGAGCGAAGACGAGATATAGACTCTTTTATTCTATATTTTCTACCGTAGGGTTTGTGGCTTTAATCTACTGGCAAAAAACAGCTATTCCTCTAGTATTTTATGGTTCATTTAACCCTTTACGGACTTCGGCAAGTGGCCTCCTTCTGGTGTTTGCCATATGGATTATAAGATTGGCTTTTAATAAGCTGTCCGCAATGAGTTTTATTGGGTTACGCGATTTACCAGAACAGCATAGTTCTGAACAGCTAATTGTAGAAGGAGTGTATCGCTATGTGCGCCACCCGCTTTACTCAGCCACACTGTTGATATTGACTAGTGTTTTGCTCATAAACTTCAACTCCGTGAACTTGGTAATGACACTCTCCACTATTCTGTATTTACCTTTTGGTATATTTTTCGAAGAAAAAAAACTCATCAACCAATTTGGAAATGCCTACCTAGACTATAAATCCACCGTGAAGGCTGTAATACCTGGTGTATTATGATTCTGTCCACTTAATTGTACATCCAATTGCTTTCACTTCTTTCGTTTTGACTTCTTTACCATCAATTAGGGAGTCTACAGCGTCTTCTACATATCTTTTCGTAACACCCCCTTCGTCTGCATGATTGTTATCAATGGCCCCGATAAATTCAACCACCAGTTTGTCGTCTTTGTTACTGAGAACATATACATGAGGAGTCTTGGTGGCTCCAAATTTTGTAGCGATTTGCTGGTTAGGGTCTTTAAGATAGGGGAAGTCGTAGCCTTTCTCATGAGCTACCTTTTTCATCTCCACTATTCCATCTAGTGGTTTTTTTAGAATATCATTTGGGTTAATGGCAAGTAACGGAAATCCCTTTGAACTATATTTTCTGTTTAATTCGATAATGCGGTTTTCGTACATTTTGGCATAGGGACACGTGTTACAGGTAAACACCACTATTACTCCTTTTTCCTTTTTGTATGCATTTAGTGAAACCCATTGGTCATCGGTGTCCTTTAGCTTGAAGTCTTCCACAGTATCACCTATGTCATATCCTTTTTTAGACTCGTGAATTTTATTCGTGTCAAAAGACATCGCACCGACAAGCGCTATGCCCAGTAGAATGAGTGAGTATGTATTGCGCATTTTGATTAGTTTATTAGTTCTAAAATGATGGTTTCTAATTCTCCCTTTTCAAATTCTTTCTCAAAAAACAGCCTTCCTTGCTGATAAGTTATAATGGTTGCTGGAATGGCGCCACTCCAGCTAGGCTCTATTGCGTTAATAAAAAGATTCATATCAGTCTCATTAAGGATGTAAACGGAGGACTTAATGTCTTTGGTTGACATGATTTTCTTGACCTTTTCGGCTGATTTCCGGGGGTGGTCCAGACTAATTAGGGTGACCTTCACCTCCTCATTATATTTCGCCTGTAGTGCGTCAAATAATGGAATTTCGCGAATACACGGACCGCACCAGGTGGCCCAGAAATTATATACATTTACCAGAGGCCTTTGAGCGGTGAGCTCTTGTTTTAAATCATCAAGTTCAATCAGGTCTTGTGCATAAGCGACATGAGAAAAACCTACACTTATGGTAAGCCAATAGACCATTGAAAACCTTATGATATGTTGTTTAACCATTTACCTTTAATGTTGGCAAAGTATACGTTCATGGGAGGGTTAGGTTATTTCGTCTAAAAAAGACTGCAATTTGGCAGGAGGGTGTCATGAGGTGGAATTGTGTTTTTTTTAGTTGGCTGATTGTTAATCTTGTGAAAGATACGCTTATTTTAACAATTCGATAATATGATGCTTAAAGTGGAGTTTAACAAATAGCTTTCAAGAAGTCCTCGAAACGAGGTGAATCAAATTAATTACTGAGTCTTTATTGGAGTAGTTTGAAGTATTTCTTGAAAAAATAACGTTACCACATTTTGTCAAAAAGCAAGATTTGTTTTTTCCAAAAAAAGTTTTCCACAAATCAGTGGGGTTATCCACATTTTTTCGAGAAAATACGTTAAGTTTTTGATATTCAGTGCCTTGCTATTTGTTTTGTTTTCTTGTTTTTTGTGGATAAGTCTGAAATCGCCTAGCAAATGAATTTAAGCTCTCGGTTACGACTTACTTGGATTTGGTTTTCTTGTCACTCTTTTGCCTGCCAAATTAGCTTTTGTCTATAGGCATTGAATATCCTGGATTTTGAGACGAAGCCAATGTACTTTCCATTATCAATAACCGGTAGGTTCCAAGCCTGTGTTACCTCAAATTTATTCATCACGGATTGCATTTTTTCGGTAGTGCTTACGCTTGCTGGTGGCATGTAACTCAGGTTCTTAACGCGAATAATGGCTCTTGACTCAAAGTCAAACATGATTTCTCTGATGTCGTCAAGGGTGATGATACCTGTTAACTCACCATCATCATTCACCACAGGAAAGATATTTCTCTTTGAATATTTAATGAGTTCTATGAGGTGACTCAATGTAGCATCGGGATGAATCGGTTTGAGGTCTTTTTCAATCAATTTCTCCATATTCAAAAGACTGAGTACTTGTCGGTCTTTATCATTAGGGATAAGGTCTCCTTTTTCAACCAATCGCTTGGTGTAAATGGAGTGTTTTTCAAAGTAATGCATGGTCGTGTATGACAGTGCGGAAACAAGCATCAAAGGCACAAATAGGGTGTATCCATCGGTGATCTCAGCAATTAAGAATATGGCCGTGAGTGGGGCTTGTAATATACCGCTCATAACACCACACATGCCCACAAGTGTAAACTGAGTAATACTGATGTTCACAAAAGGAAAAACTTGGTTAAGTACTAGCGCTAGAAAAAAACCGGTAAATCCGCCAATGAATAAGGAAGGGGCGAATATACCTCCACTTCCACCAGCTCCTATGGTCAAACTAGAAGCAAATGGTTTTACCAAAATGATCATAAAGGCAAACACAATGATGACCAGTGTGTAATTGGTCCAGCTAAAAAATAAGCTGCGCTCTAGGATTTTTTCGGCATTTCCATTTAAAAGACTAATAATTGATTCATACCCCTCGCCATATATTGGGGGATATATGAGGATAATTAAGGCTAATAATAGACCGCCGACAAACGCTCTATGGAAGTCATTTTTTACTTTTTTCAATCGCTTTTCTACGAAGTAGGTAATGCGTGTAAAGTATAGGGACACCATGCCGCATAGTAGGCCTAATAAAATGAAATACGGTACATCGGCTGCTGCGAAAGGCTCTATAGACTTGAAATGAAACATTACTCCTTCTCCAAGAAGAATAAGTGAAATAACTGAACCTGTTACGGATGCGATAAGGATAGGAATAAACTGGTGGATGGTTACATCAGTTAATATGACCTCTATCGCAAATATTACCCCTGCTATCGGTGAGTTGAATATAGCAGCTACAGCACCCGCTGAACCACAACCGATCATTAATGACCTACGCTTATAGTTGAGGTGAAAGAAACGTGCTAGGTTGGAGCCAATAGCAGATCCTGTTACAACAATGGGAGCTTCTAGCCCTACAGAACCACCAAATCCAACTGTAATAGCACTGGTTACCATTCTGGAATACATCCATGAACTTTTTAGCTTACTACTGTTTTTGGAGATGGCGTAGAGGATTGAGGTGATGCCGTGCCCAAGCTTCTCTTTGAAATAGTACTTAGCCAGAAAGGCGGTGATCAATATCCCTAGTAATGGATAAAACAGAAAG
>CAYMST010000008.1:13283-43076 GCA_964393115.1 uncultured Roseivirgaceae bacterium
ATATCCATGTTGCGTTCCAGAATATGATGAATCAGGTGAACGAGACTTTTTAGTGTAACCGCCGCAAGCCCAGCACATGCACCCGTAATAACCCCTACAATGAGAATGAAGTTGGTATCACTGATATGCTTTAATCTCCAGGCATGTATTTTTAAAAAGAATTCATTCCTTCTCATCGCTGCAAAACTACGCGAAAACGTAGCTCTATAATCATGATTTTATAATAATTGAATAAATATTAATATTCTAAATTGGAATTGCTATATTCTAAAAACTTGTAGTACTATTGCAATATGATTTAGGCAGATACAAGAAAACTCAGAATCATCGTTGTATTGACATCTTTATTTGTTGAATCGTGCAACATCGTCGAAGAGTTTTCAGTTTATTATTAACGACTAAAGTATTAACGCCATGGATAAATTCAAGATTTTTTACAGGTGCACCAAAGCTCCAGGGGAGTATTTTGGGTACGTAACAGGATTCCAGGAGGAATCGACTTATGAAGGCCGAACCTTTAATGGACTAATTGAAATTTCACCTAACTGGGGTAGAAGTAGACACACAAAAGTGATAAGCTCCAAAGAATTTTCGAAATTTTTTGAGATCGTAATGGAGCAAAACGTAGCGAATGTTTCCGCAGTGAACTTTGCTTAGATAGCTCTTTTTTTAGCCTGAGTTGATCGTTATCAGCTCAGGTTACTTACTAGCATTAAATAGCTTTTGCTTTTCCTCTTTTGACAAACTCTCATATCCTTTTTGCGAGATCTTATCTAATATAGCATCGATCTCATCTTGGTTAGGGATATCGCCTGAACTTGAAGTGCGTTTGTTTTTGGTACTCCCGCTTGAGAACTTAGTTCCCCTTTTTCTATCAGACCGCTTATGACTCACCTTTATTTTAGGCTGAGGAGCAAACAAGCTTTTGGTGAATTGCATGATGGTAAAGATCCATTTTCCGAAGTCCGTACCATTTTGTAGTTGCTTCACATAGAAGTAGCCCATCGCTGCGCCTCCTAAATGCGCGATATTACCACCAGCATTGCCACCGATTGTGCCCAAATACGATATCACAATATAAAATGCCGCTATGTACTTCAATTTAACAGGACCAATGAACATTAAAAACAGTGTATAGTTAGGAAGTAAAGTGGCCGCTCCTACTAAAATAGCATTTACGGCTGCAGAGGCACCAACCATTCCACTAATGTTTACACTTCTCTGTACGTAGTATGGGATGCCGTTATAGGCCATCAAATACAATATACTACCTGCCAGTGCTCCAAGTACATAAAGGTTGATCAATTTTTGACTCCCTAGGTACTCTACGACCAGTTTTCCAAACCAGTATAGGAATAGCATATTGAACAATATATGGAAAATACCTCCAAAATCATGAGCGAAGCTATAGGTGAGAAGGGTCCAGGGGCGGGTAATAAAATCACTGAAAATTGGGGGGATGGCAAATTGAAAGTATAGAAAATTGAATATCCCCTCAGCTTGTGCTACAGTAGATAGTACACGAATAAAACCTAACACCAAAAAGATGACTACATTGATAATAATAAGCTGTGGTACAGCATTATTAGGTTTATTCCAAGCGTTTTTAAAATCGTTTAATATTTCATTCATTTTGCTATAAAACTACTCCAGCTAAAATTGTTTCGAAAATTTAATAAGAACCAATGAAATAACCATCCCTCCTAAGTGAGCCATATGCGCTACGTTATCTCCAGGTGAACTAAATAGCCCGTTGTACGCTGACCATCCACCCCATATGGTTACCAAATAAATCATCTTCAGCGGTATTGGAGGAAATAAGAGATAAACTTCTTTATTGGGAAACATAAGTCCCATAGCCATTAGAATCCCATATACCGCACCTGAAGCTCCTAACATTGGTATATTGATTCGTAATGAATACAGTTTACGTGCTGTGCTTATCGCCAATTGTTTAATTTCTAAGTTTTCGGGGTGATCAAAATAGGATTCATAAACATTATTCGTATACTGACTATATCCATCATAGTTTTCTATGTAAGAATAGAATTGTGAAGGTGAGGGATCTGCAACAAATTCTGTAAGATCTCTTTTCATTGATGCGTTTTTCATAATTTGGATCCCATTATAGAATAGCCCTGCTCCTACTCCGACTATTAAGTAAAAAATAAGGAACTTCTTTTGTCCCCAGACAAACTCAATGTGAGGGCCAAAAAAGAATAACGATAGCATATTAAAAAATAGATGCATGAAATCCGCATGTAGGAACATATAAGTCACCAGCTGAAAAGGGCGAAACAAGGGGGAATCGAAATAATATAAAGACAGCGAAAGGACTAACTCATCTCCAACCAATCTTATGAGCAAAAAGACACTGACATTGACTATCAAAAGGTATTTAACAGTAGGAGATATTCTATTTAACATGAATTTCAGTTTTACGCGAAGAAAATGAACACAGTTGTGAAAACAAACTTGACTATCGATCGAACCATGAACTGATCTCTTCTGTTTTGATGATTTTGTACGTGAGGTTTCCTTCAGGACCATATTGTGCATTGTTACAATCAAAAAGCTGATCAATAAGAGCCTGGACTTCCTCATTTTGTAGCTTCCGACCGTTGGTTTTAGCGATTTGCTTAGCCATTGATTTAGCTAGGTTTTCGTGCAGCTGGTGTTTTATATCTTGCTGGTTTGATTTTAATTGTTCTATGAATTCTTCAAAAGCACTTTTCTCATCCATACCCGATAGATCTGTTGGGACACCACGTAACACAATGCTGGACTTGCCGAAGGTCTCAAAGTCAAATCCCAAGAGCTTAATCTCATCAGCAATTTCCCCGATAAGGCTAAAGTCCACGGGGTTTAATTCGATGGTGACTGGAAATAGTATTTGTTGAGAGGACATCACCCCGTTATTGAGTCTTTCCATGCACTGCTCATAAAAAATCCGCTCCTTGGCGTTCTTTTTATTTACAACGAGTAAGCCTGATTTTATTTGCTTGAAGATATAGTTTTCATGTACCTGAAGATTACCACTGCCTTCTTGAGTATTTACAATACCAGTATTTTGATCGCTTGCTTTTGAAGCATAGGTAATTGTTGTCTGTGGAGGCTCTTCTGGTTTTGCGGAGTTTGATTCTGAGATGGCTGATGCGTATATATCCTCCCAATGCGCAAGGTTCCCTTTGGTGTCTGTTAGTGCACCGCCTTTGAAAGAAGCGTAATCCCTTTCTTTCTTAGTGCTGCCCGCTGTGGGTTGTGAGAAAGTAAGATCCTTTGTGTTGATTTGCGGTGTTAGCGCGTTGAAATTCACATCAGATTGGAAGTCTAAACTGGGCATGACATTAAATGCACTCAGTGATCTTCTTACCGCTGATGAAATGATGCCGTATATCGTTTTTTCATCATCGAATTTAACTTCTGTCTTTGTTGGGTGTACATTGATATCCACATGCTTTGGGTCCATCTCCAGGAAAAGAACATAGAATGGAAACTTATCCTGAATAAGCGATTCAAAGGCCGAAAAAATGGCATGGTTAAGGTATCCACTTTTTATAAACCGATTATTTAGAAAAAGAAATTGCTCACCTCGTGTTTTTTTAGCATGCTCAGGTTTACCGATATACCCTTTAATGTTCAAAAACGGAGTTTCTTCGGCAACTGCGATGAGCTGTTCACGATAGTTTTGTCCGAATAGCTTGACGATGCGCTGGCTAAGCTTGGAGCTTTCAAAAGCATAAACTTCCTCTTGGTTATTATATAAAGAGAAGGATATGGCGGGGTTCGCAAGGGCAACCCTTTGAAACTCTTCCAATATATGTTTGTATTCAACGGGGTTTGATTTCAGAAAATTTCTTCGCGCCGGAACATTGTAAAATAAGTTTTTTACCGAAATATTAGTGCCATCGGACATGGAGATCGGAGACTGCTCAGTAACCTCAGACGCTTCTATTCGAATATGTGTTCCAAGAGACTCTTCTTGCGTTTTTGTTTTCATTTCCACTTGAGCTACGGCCGCTATAGATGCCATTGCCTCACCGCGAAAACCCATGGTCATGATTTTAAAGAGATCTTCTGATTTTTTGATCTTAGATGTCGCGTGCCTTTCAAAGCACATTCGCGCATCCGTTACACTCATGCCTTTTCCGTCATCGACTACCTGAATTAGGGCTTTCCCAGCATCGTTAATCACCAGTTTAATAGAATGACTACCAGCATCGACACTGTTTTCAAGCAGTTCTTTGACGACAGATGCCGGGCGTTGCACGACTTCGCCAGCTGCAATTTGATTGGCTAATGAATCAGGTAATAATTTGATGATATCCATAAATGACTTTTCCTCCGCTGACTTTTCAGATTTTTCTTTTTAGCCTGAAATAGAGATATACCGGGATAAAGATCGTGTAACCATAGAAAACCTGATTGCCAAACTGCAACCACCCAACAATAGTCAACAATAACATGACAATCACGATGATTTGAATGAGGCTAGCACTTGCATAGGAAGCCTTCCTGGTTTTTCTGCTAAAAGAAATATTGGTGGAGTACTCTGGTTTTGCATCAGGGTCGGTCTCCAGCGAACGTTTAATTTCTTTTTCACGCCTATCCAAATCTTCACGAATCGGATCATAATAGATAGGTTCGTACCTAAACGTTTGGTGTTTATTTTTTTTGAAGAAAGAAAAAACTGCCATTCCTATTTTGCTTATTGGTAAACTTGCCGAGCTCGATTTTTATTTTCGAACGGCAAAAATGAAAATAATCGAATTTCGGTGCTTAACTTTTAACATAAACTTATCGAAAATAGTTGTATCGCGTCGTATTAATATTAGAACGCTACGTAGAAAGTCCAAGTATGAGGTGGATTAGTTGTTGTCTTTTGCTACTCGTTATTATGTCAAGCTTGGCGGGTTCTGCTAGCGCTTTCTCTCCTTCATTTTCCGATAGTCTGATAAGATATATGTCAATTGAAGAGAAAATTGACCAATTGATATGGATCGGTGAAGATAATACTATAATCCCAACGAGCCAGTTTGCTAGCTCCCTAATCATATCCAAAGCGTCTTCACCATACTCCTTAATCCAAAAGCCTTATGCAATAGATTACTTGTCGACCTTAGGTGAACCATTTTTGAAAGATGAACTGAAGGATCTGCTCGTCCACCAGCCTTCGCTGGACCTGGTACTTATGGAAACACCTGATTCGGTTTGGAAGTACCGAAATCATAAGCGGATAGATGCTGCGATTCGAGGTCATTTTGAAATAGTGTCTCATGCTAATCGCCTAACAAAGTCGAAATTAGAAATAGTTTTCCTCGAAAAATTTGAAAGCCTGTATCCTATAGCTGCCAAGCTAGATGTGAAATGGAAAAAGAAGAAATGGCAGCCCAACTTAGTTATCGGTGAGGTGAAGAATGGTTTTGACCCCGAGCTATTTCTGAGAAAAGGAGGGGATATTGCTATAGTTAATAGAGAAAATTATGCTGTGATACGGAATAGCTTGATTGATTTCTATTATGGTGGAAAGAAAAATAAAAAGATCATTGATTTATGCGTTAAGAGATCCTTAAGGGTGGTGAATCAATTAAAGACCCAGAAGCAACAATCACACACTCAAACGGCTGGAGCGAGCTTTTTTCGGTACGAAAATAGCACTGAAAGTATAGTAGCTCATGACCCAAACGCGACCCTTCCGCTTAAACTATCTACATATTCCAAGGTCTTGGTGGTCGGTGAAACATGGATGCATAGGCTGGTGGAGCGATACATAGAGAGCGACTTTATTGACCAGGAAAAAGAAGCCCTAGGCAACATAGACACATACGATTTTGTCATAACATTTTCGAGGCGAGATTTCGAGCGCACCTTGCCTCATGCCCCTAAGCAAGTGGTCTTATGTGCTCAGGGGCCGTTTTCTATGATAAAGCCACTCATCGACGATCAATCATTCCTGTGGTCTGCAGATACATCTACTATGGTGACTGATGTGATGATCCAATGTTTGTTTGGTGCATTGTCGGCCAAAGGGAAAATGCCAATAACGGCTATCGAAAGTGTTAAGCCAGCTCTTATGACGAAAGGCTTTACCTATTTACCGGTTGAAGAGAAGCAAAGAAGTAGGTTGATGATCCGGATAGACAGTGTACTTGGACAATCAATAAAGGAGAGAGATACTCCTGGAGTACGGCTCTTTTGTTCGATCAACAGAAATGTAGTGTTGAATGAGAGCTACGGGTTTTTGACATATGACAGTCTTCATGCGGTAAGCGAAAAAACTCTTTTTGATTTAGCCAGTTTGACGAAAGTATTGGTGACCACATTACTGATGATGAAGGCGGATGAAGAAGGGGTAATCGATTTAGACCGAAATCTCGGTGATTATTTGCCCGAATTGATTGGGACTGACAAAGAATATATAAGACTGGAAAAAATTCTACTCCACGAGTCTCAATTACACTCCTATGTAGGACTTTGGCGACTGCTACTTGAAGACAGACAACTCTTAGATACAGCGTGGAAAGAAGGATATTATCATATAAGCGATAGCGTTTATGCACACCCGCTGAGTCGAAACCTTTGGGTAAAAGGATTAGTGGAAAGTAGGCTGAGAACCAACCTATACGAGTCTAGGTACCTCTACTCAGACCTTGGGTTTATGTTTCTTCAGTTAGTACTAGAGCGGGTCTACAACCGATCGTTAGATGAACTTTACAAAGATAAGATCAGCGCTCCCTTAGGGTTACGACGCATTTTTTATAACCCTCTAAGCTACGCTACTAAATCGCAAATTGCTCCCACTTCTTTTGATGAATATTTAAGAGACGAGATGCTTTGGGGGTGGGTGCACGACCGCAATGCGGCTATGGCGGGAGGAGTGGCAGGTCATGCAGGCTTGTTTGGCACTGCCAAGGACGTGGCTCGTATTGGTCAAATGGTGTTAAATGAAGGGGATTTCAATGGACAAAAGCTTTTGCAAAGAAATATTGTTCGTTATTATACGGACTATCGAAATGGTTCAAGCAGACGAGGATATGGTTGGGATAAGCCCGATTTGGATAAAGGGAAAGAAAATGTCTCCATCTATTCAAGCCCACATACTTTTGGACATTCTGGGTTTACAGGTACGTGCCTTTGGGTAGATCCTGAATATAATTTGGTGTTTGTTTTTTTGTCCAATAGAATACATCCTGATGAAAATAATCGACAATTAATAGAAAAAAACGTTCGTTCTCGGATTCTAGATATTATCTATGAGGAACTATTGATAGATACGAATTAAACTTTCCGCTCTTTTTTGGGGTTATTGATTCATCAAACAAGAAATTATGCAAATTGGAATAGTTTGCTATCCTACATACGGAGGTAGTGGTGTGGTAGCAACGGAGTTAGGGATTGCCTTGGCCCAAAAAGGGCACAAAATACACTTCATAACCTACTCGCAACCTTCAAGACTTAACGTATTCAGCGAGAATATTTTCTATCATGAAGTAAGCATAAAAAATTATCCGCTTTTTGATTACCCCCCATATGAGCTGGCCTTGGCGAGTAAAATTGTAGAAGTAGTGCTCTATGAAAAACTAGACCTGATGCATGTTCATTATGCCATTCCTCATGCTTCAGCAGCTTTTTTGGCGCAACAAATATTAGAAACGAAAAATATTCAATTACCTTTTGTGACCACACTACATGGGACCGATATCACCATTGTGGGCAAAGACTCAAGTTATGAGCCAGTAGTTACCTTTTCTATCAATAAATCAAACGGGATTACCTCGGTGTCTCAAGATTTGAGGCGTGATACCTATGAACACTTTGATATTAAAAAGGAAATAGACGTGATCCCCAATTTTATTGACTTGGAGAAATTCAAAAAACAGAAAATGGATCACTTTAAAATAGCTATATGCCCTAATGGTGAGAAGCTTATTGTACATACCTCCAACTTTCGAAAAGTAAAACGCGTAGAAGATGTACTCAAAGTGTTTTGTGCGATAAGAAACGAAATTCCATCCAAGTTACTTCTGGTAGGTGATGGACCAGAAAGGGCCAATATCGAAATGATGGCCAGAGAGTGTGGACATCAGGATGATATACGGTTTTTAGGTAAGCTAGAGCAAGTGCAACAAGTGCTGTCTGTAGCTGATCTATTCCTCATGCCATCAGAAAAAGAAAGTTTTGGACTTGCTGCGCTGGAGGCTATGGCGTGCGAAGTTCCTGTTATATCATCAAATACAGGCGGCTTGCCTGAACTAAACTTAGACGGGGTCACCGGCTTCCTTTGTGATGTCGGTGATGTAGACGAAATGTCTAAGAAAGCATTGGTTGTGCTGTCTGATGATGAGAAGTTACAGGGGTTCAAAAGAAACGCGTTACTTCGAGCTAAAGAGTTCGATATACACAATATACTTCCTCAATATGAGGCTTATTATAACAGAATTATAGCTGAATACCACGAACTTGTATGATAAATTAATTCAGCAAGGTCTTTTTTATCCTTGAGAGGCAAAGAAGATTAGCCATACCACAATAAAGAGCGGTATCAGAATCGGTATCGAAAAACGAATAATATAACCGAAGAATGAAGGCATCCGAATACCTGACTGCTCTGCTATCGATTTAACCATGAAGTTTGGACCATTACCAATATAGGTCATTGATCCAAAAAATACTGCCGCGATAGATATCGCCTTTAAATACAGAACAGAGTTGTCATATCCCCCTTCTGAGAAAGAAACAACTTGCGATAACTGATTGATATCCGCACCTTGTGAAGCCATGGCAGCCGTTAAGAAGTTGATATAGGTAGGGGCGTTATCCAAGAACCCTGACAAGAATCCTGTACCCCAATACAAGGTGTTATGATTAATCATAGCTGCACCTTCTGGTGACTTTGCAAACTCTCCGACCAGTTCTAATGCTGGCATCATCGTTCCGAATATCCCGATAAAAATAAAGGCTACTTCCCGAATCGGCTCGAAATTGAAAGCGTTACCTGATAAAGCCTCTTTGTTGGCTAGTTTGTAGGACAAGAAAGCACAAGAAAGCATAATGACTTCCCGTACAAATGAGAATTTCTGACCATGATATTCTATTGCAGGAACCCATGCAAGTACGTTGGGGTCCAGGAAAACGGCACCAATGACGACAACTAGCCAAATGAAATTCTTGGAGCCAACCAGCTTGATTTTACCTGTGGGTTGTTCCTTATCCTCTCCAAAGCTGTAATCAGATTTGTTTTGTCGATCAACGAAATAGAAGACCACGAGTAGAATAACTACCGCAAAAGCCCAAGCGGGTAAGTTGTTAGATATAGTCCAGAAAAAAGGAACACCCTTCAAAAAACCGAGAAAAAGTGGTGGATCACCGATAGGTGTTAATGAACCGCCTATGTTGCTGACTACAAAAATGAAAAAGATGATGTGATAAGGTTTAATACGGTATTTATTAAGCCTTACAAAAGGTCGTATCAATAGCATTGAAGCCCCGGTGGTACCTATAATGTTGGCAATAACTGCTCCAATGGCTAGGATGGTTACATTGGCCAGTGGATGTACCTTTTTATCCACATCGATCATAATACCTCCTGAGGCAACATAAAGACCAGCTAGCAACGCTATAAATTGTACATACTCTGCTAGAGCATGTACCGGACCATGAGTGTTGTGAAGCCCAAAAATGTAATATGCCACGACGAGTATAGCCAGAAAAATGGCTACATATGGGTATGCCTTATGCCAGAAGTGCTCGTAAAATAATGGCCCTGTGGCAATCATTATGAGTAATAACGCAAATGGAAATACGGCCCAGTAGGGGACAGAAACGTGATGATCGGACGATGCTTCTTCATCATGTGACCTTTCGGTCGATTGGGTATGGGATTCATGATGATGATCATCATCATTTGACACATTCGTATGTAATGCAAGCTGAGCTTTAGGAAGATCCTGGTTTTGTGTTTCAAGGTTTCCGACTAGGTCGTTACCAAAGACATTTAAACTTAGAAAGAAGAGCAAGAAGCTCGAAATATGGTTTAAAATCATGTGGTTTAGTAATGTGAGGGCCTATACATCCCCTAACGATTGATTCTTAAAATAGATGTGGTCTATTCAGGTGGCTAAATTTAGCTGTAGATGAGTGAAATGCAAATTTTGTTTATTAAGAAAAGACTATTCTTATTGGATGAATTTGGAAATATGTAATCGATTACATTTAAAACCAGTAATGTCCATTTTTATTTTTTGCAAAAAACGGATGTATGCCTGTAGGGCAGAATGTATAGCTAGTCTGGTATAACCTTTTTCTAATTTTTGACTTTCTATAGCTAAAATTTTTTCTTAAAGTAACAAGGGGTGTAACGGTTGCAGCTTGATTTTAATTTTGTGAGCCTTTTAGAATGATATGACATTAATCTATTTTTTTCTTACATTTAAATTCTTTCGATAAAACAGCTCCTGGCTTCTATTAATTGAAAGCTAAAACCTACGTTTATTCTCTTTATAGGAGGTTTTTCTATGTTCACTCCAAAAGATGCCGAAATAGAGAGATAGAGACGTTTATTTTACATTTAGCAACTTGATTGTTATAAATACGTTATTAGTCAGGTAGTTATATGTCTTATAGCTTGTTTTTAGTCTAATTAATCCCTATATTAATACTGAAAATGAGCGGTTTATGGACTCATTCTAAATCTTATTGCCATGAAATTTTTAAATAAAATAACACTGTATACCTCTTTTGTCCTTACCTGCGTTATGGCGACAGCTCAGGATGCTACTACTATTGAACTCAAGTCTTATGACTTACAGAAGAAATATGACTTGGTGTTCTCTTCTAAAGACCCTTCTATCAAGCGAGTAAATATTGCGATATCAAATAGTAAAGGTGAAAGGGTGATGGCCGAGACAATCCGCGAGTTGGCTTTTACGAAACGTTTCTCTTTAGCTGTTTTACCGTTGGACGAATACACGATAAGTGTAAGCTACGGAAAGTCCACCCGAGATTTTTTCGTGAAGACTATTTCAAAGGAAGAATGGATGGAAAAGCAAATAGAAATTACAAGTATAGACGACCATGCAGTCATCAGGGTAGATACTAACCTGCTAGGTAAGATAAGTGTGGTGGTTTACGGACCCGGTCACGAACTGATTAACTATGCTGATATGAACACAGCGGTTGAAAGAGAAATCAAACTTCCAATAAGTATTTTAAAGTCTGATCAGATTCGCGTTGAAGTACTTCGTGATAAAAAAACACTCAAAGTCGTTGATCTTGATTTTAAGACTGAAAACGTTACTGACTTAGTTGAGACTAAGTAGTTCGTATATCAGACTGCATTTATTGCTCAAGAACTAATAAAATAAGGCCATAGAACATACTGATGTATCAGGATTAAGCATTGGCTTTCAGTTTTAACTAAGCTATCCTCTCTCTCAGTAAAGATTATTATTTAACATCTATTCTAGAGTTGATATAAAATCGATCAATATATCATTCACGTTTGCTCTTTTGTACAATTATCTCAGAGGTTGTATGTAACAATACCTTTATCGAATAAGAGAATTGGGCTTGCTGGTTGATATCATTTATAGTCAATTAATGCTTCATTTTTCCAGCGGTTCGAACGAAAATATATGCGCTCTCTTAGCGCTTCATTAGAGTTGTTCATCCATTGAGACCATTCTCCACTTGGTCGGAACCAATGCCAGATATTACAAAAGTCAGGGGCATTATCGTGAGTCACCTCAAAAAGCTCTTGCTCCAAGCCTTCAATGAAATACCTCAAATGTAGGTTTGAGCCTTCAGGATTTATTTTTGAAATTTGATGATGCGCTTCTTCAATATCCTCAATTAGTTCGTTGAACTCCCATTTTGTCCAGTATTCTTGTTTCGTCCAGGAATTGGGTGTAGTCGATTTGAAGAGATAACTGAAAAGTCCCATGACGTGAATATTATAAAATAATTATACTAACGTGTGTTTTTTGTTGTCTAGACCAGCTTTTAGCTATTTCTAAAACTTGGCTATCTCAAAGGCTTTTGTAGTAGATGCTCCACATCATCAATGATGGCTCTTTCGACGTTTGAAAACGCCGAATCTCCTTGGTGTCTATGACTACCATCGGAATCTATCCACCTTATCAAACGTTGATCATCAAAATAAAACCTGTCTTCCATTATGTTAGTCTTATTGGGACTAAAACTGGTGATAAGTCCAGTCTCTTTTGCGGTCGTGTCATCCAAATAAATAGACCTATTATAAATGGACTTCTGATCGTAAACGAATATTAGTTCTTGGTTTTTGAAGTAGATATCTCTTGTTAATTTTCCTGACTCCCCATAAAGCTTGAAGGATAGTTTAACCAGCTCACCTTCGTCGAAGTACTGAATACCTTCCCCACCTTCTGTTGACTGATCCATTACTTCAAACTTACGTTTTTCCATCTTTGATAAGTTATCATTGACGTAGATAAACTGTTTTCTTATCTCAATAATAGCCGCTGGTTCTTGCTGAAAAATATAGAGCAAGCCTAAAAGCGTTCCCAGATACTTCATTCGTTTTCAATTGCTGAAATAGGCTAACTTCATCTTGTAACCAACGCTTAGGTGGTCTCTCCACCGCAGCTACTCCCTGCTCCCGCAGTACACCCATAGCAATGCTGATTGATAATTATATTTCGCGATGACAAGACTTCATCTTGAAAATCACTTATGTGCTTGGAACCTCCCTGTACTTTAAGATCGAGCATTTGATTGAAGTCACAATCATACAGAAAGCCATCCCAACCAACCGAAATAGTATTACGACACATGAGTCCCGAAACCGCCATTGGATTAAAAGCCCCAACTAACTCATTCATGTAGGTCTCATAGTTACCAGATACCTTTAGGTAGTCTAGAAAACGCGAAACAGGCATGTTGGTGATGGCATAAAGATGATTAAATCTTAGATTATATTTCCGAAGTAACTTGTCTTTAAATTCTTGTTCAAGGCTAGCCTGATCACCCGGTAAAAATGCCCCTGAGGGATTATAGACTAAGTTTAGTTGTAAGCCGCTATTTTCTATGCCGTAGCCAACGGCATTTAACATTTCAATAGCCTTGATTGATTTCTCAAATACACCATCCCCTCGTTGAGCGTCAGTGCGCCTTGCAGAGAAGTGCGGTAAGGAAGAAACCACCTCTACTTGATTATTCGCAAAAAACTCTGGTAATTCATTATACTTTTTATTGGCCAGGATAATCGTGAGGTTGCAGCGAACCATGACTTTAGCGCCCGCTTTTCTAAGTTCTTGCACAAAGAAACGAAAGTCCGGGTTCATCTCTGGAGCCCCGCCCGTTAGATCTACCGTTGATATTTTGTGCTTTCTGACCACATCTATACATTGCTGCATGGTTTCTATGGTCATAATTTCCTTTCGATCAGGACCAGCATCAACATGACAGTGCTTACAGACTTGATTACACATCTTACCCACATTGACTTGTAAGATGTCTATTCCCGAAGGCTTTAAGGGTAGCATACCCTGCTCTTTTAACTTGCTACCAAATGATGGAATGTTCGGTTGCTCAAGAGTTTGCAGCTGAACACTAGATTTGGCCAAGTTGCCTTTTCGTGCTTTTAACGAAATCTTCTCGTTAACCATTACATCAATTTATCGTCCACTTTATTCATCATTTGCACCGCATGCACAAGAGAAGCCCCACCTCTTATGGCTGCGGCAACATGAACCGCTTCCATCATTTGTTCTTCATCAGCTCCATGCTTTAGGGTGTCCGAAGAATAAGCTTCTATGCAATATGGGCATTGTAGTGCATGTGAAACAGCCAATGCAATTAAGGATTTTTCTCTTTTCGTTAAGGCACCATCCTTGAAAACTGAATTGTAGTATTCAAAAAACTTTTCACCTAGTTCAGGTTGAAACTCTTTAATATTCCCAAACTTGGGCAGGTCCTCTCTATTATAATATGTGTCCTTCATAATTCCTGTCCTATTAGTTTAAAACAGACCTTAAGTGATTTAGTTCCCTTCACTTGTCCTGGCCTGCACATTTGAAATTCAAAAGTGATCATTTTATGTCCAAAAACGGGATTGCAAAACCCGTTCGATTGGAGTTTTCTGGATAATTAGATCATATTGTCGTCAAAACACTATTATCCGAATTGTTAGTGGCTTCTTTAGAAAGAGCATTTTCAGTAGTAGCGGAATAAACTGGAGTTTTTATTGCAGAGAGTTTGTTGCTAATGGAGACTATCTTTTTTTGTATTTCACCTGCAAAGTGCTCACTTAGGTTAAGGTTTACGGACGCAGACTTTTCAAAGGAATAGGTAGATAATTCGGTTAAATTTCTTTTAAAGAACCCAGTTTTCTTATTTACAAACACATCAGTTTTGAGCCAAGGGTTATCTAGAAATATTAGGTCCACTTCTTTTGATTTTCGTGCCTCTATGTAAAGCAGGGCTATAAGTCCTCCTAGTCCTCGTCCAATAATCGTGATTGGTGTATCCAGGTGAGTCACACGGATGTGCATAAGTACCTCCTCAAGGTCATCGATCATCAATTCTACTGAGACATCTTGTAGCCTTGGGTTCATGCCACGATTTTCGAAATAATAAAGTTCATCGTCAGCTGATAGACTTTTATGGAATACTTCCATGCAACTAGAGGATGAGGTTATACAATCCGAAACACAAAAAATTCTATTTGGGACACTTTCACGACTTCCAAATGAATGAAGTTGGAATTTAATACCGTCTTTTCCTTCTATTGTGGTTTCTTTTCTTATCATTGATTTCCCTCCAAACATGTTCGATTAGCAGTATTTTATCTGATCAATTAAACAATTTACCATAAGTACGTTTATTTTAATAGGCGCATGAGTTTATTGTTTAGAAAATTCTTTTATTCTTTTCCGGTACAACTGCTGATTCAACATATAAAAAGGAATCAGTTTTTGCTCTTAAGCTGGGTTGTATTGGTCATGATGGTAACCCAAAGTTTTGGGACTATCCTTGGTGTCCCATATTTGTTTCTCGACCCGGAGTATATCGGAGATGTCGGGTTCCTGAGCTTCTTTATAATTGGTGTTGCCTATGGTTTCTTTGTGGTCTCCTTCAATATTACCACCTATATACTCTATGGTTCCAAGTTTACATTTATTGGGATTCTTTCCGTGCCGTTTATAAAGTTTTCTTTGAATAATAGCCTTACTCCCCTTATTGTGGCTGCGGTATATATAGTCAATGTAGTCGGGTTTCAGATTAACAATGAGTTCACGGATACAATCGATGTGCTACTCATGGTACTCGGTTTTTGTATGGGATTGATCATCACTGTTTTAACGTTATATAAGTACTTCAATGTAACCAACAAGGATATTTTTAAATACTTGACGGAGACGGTCGATAAGCGCTTGAAAAAAGTAACGTTGAGTCGTCATAATGTGATGCGCAAGATAAAGGAATCAAAAAGTAGTGAACACCAAGTTGAATACTACTTTGATACCAGACTAAAACTCAGGTCTACGAAAGGGTTGCTCAGTTTTTATGATAAAGATGCTGTGGTCAAGGTCTTTGACCAAAATCATTTAAATGCGCTATTGATACAGGGACTGATTTTATTCTTAATCTTACTTTCTGGCTTTTTCGTGGAAGTCAAATACTTCCAAATACCGGTAGCAGCAAGTGCACTTTTGCTATTTACCATTATTACCATTGTAGCAGGAGCTATTTCCTATTGGTTTAGAGGTTGGATGACTACCATTTTAATCGCGCTATTCGTTGCGCTCAACGTATTGTTCCAATCTGGCGCTATAGTGAATGAGTTTCATGCTTTGGGACTTGACTATGAGGGGGGCAAAGCAACTTTTAATTTGAAAAACCTTTATGCGGTTAATCATCCAGATACCATACAAAAAGACAAGGCTCATGTAGAGGAGATCTTGGAGAACTGGAAGAGCAAGCAGTCAAGACTTAATTTGGTGGATAGCATTTCTAAGAAGCCTATTGCGATTTTTATATGTACAAGCGGTGGTGGGCAGCGCGCTGCTTTGTGGATTTCTACAGTGCTCAAAAACCTGGATGATAGGCTAGGTAGTCATTCGATTATGGATCGGTCTATTATGATCTCTGGTGCTAGTGGTGGTATGATAGGAGCGGCTTATTACCGAGAGCTTTTGAGGCGCATGAAGAATGGTGAGCAACCGGATATTTCTCAAGATCAAATTAACCATATTGCAAAGGATAACCTTAACCCTATCATCTTTAGCTTACTAGTCAATGATCTTTTTATGAGATTTCAACGACTTGAATATAAGGGTAGAAGGTATAAAAAGGATAGAGGGTATGCCTTTGAACGACAGTTGTCAAAGAACACTGACGGAATACTTGACAAGCAATTGGTGGACTACAAAAGTCTTGAATATAATGCTGAAGTTCCTTTTATGCTCATTGGTCCTACAATCGCCAATGACGGTCGTAAACTTTATATCTCTACTTTTCACACTTCATTTATGAATTTAAGCGATAGTTCAAGAAATCTAAACCAATACCCCATATCTAATGTCGACTTCTTAAGGTTTTTTCAGGATCAAGACTCTGAGAATTTAGGCTTTTTGAGTGCTTTAAGGCTTAATGCTTCTTTTCCTTATATCACACCAAATGTTTCGCTCCCGAGCACACCTCCAATGGTGATTATGGATGCTGGTGTTGCGGATAATTTTGGGATCTCTGATGCTGCAAAGTTTTTATATGTTTTCAAGGATTGGTTTTTACAGAATACGTCTAAGGTCATCCTGTTATCCATTCGGGATACTCGAAAAGTTTCGCCAATTGAGAGGCAGACAAATTTATCGTTGGTTGGTAAGTTCTCAGCTCCTATAAGTAGCGTTTACAATAACCTGGCTAACCTTCAGGATATTAATAATGATCAGAAAATGAAATTCATTAAAAAATTATATCATGACAAACTTGATGTAGTTCGAATCGAATACGATACACGAAGCATTTTTACTGATTTTGATCATGGCCTTACTCGAGAGGAACTTGAAAAGTTGGAGCGTGAGCGAGCCTCTTTAAGCTGGCACCTGACGACCAAGGAAAAAAACAACATAGTAGAAAACATTAAGCGAAAGGAAAACAAAGTCGCTGTTGAGAAATTGATGTACCTCTTAGGTGAAGTAGATTAGCCGTTCCTCGCGTCATATATTACACCACATACGGAGTCTTGAGAAGCCCCAGTCACCGAGCGAAGTACGTTTATTTGCTCATCCAATTTTAGAGCGCCCAAAAATGCAAAGATCAAAGATTCTTTATAGTCGATTAGTTGTGAAGAGGGAATGACGACCTGTCCATGACAATAGTGCTCAATTCGTTCCATGAGAAAAGTATTCTTAGTACCTCCACCAGTAAATAAGACCCTATTTGAAGAGGTCATACTTTTGTTTGCCGATTTGGCAATTTGGTAAGCTATATGTTCTGTCGTGGTGTGCAGTAAATCTGAGGTGCTGATTTTATTGAAATTCAATAATGGAATAAATTCTTGTAGTATCCATTCAATTCCGAGTGATTTCGGGTACGCCTGAAGATAATAACCCAAAGTGTTAAGTTGTTCTAGTAGTGTGATGTTTAAGCGTCCCGAACGAGATATTTCACCATTCTGGTCAAAATCTTTATCAAGGCGATTAGCCAGAAAATTTAATGGGATATTAGCAGGGACAATGTCAAATGCTTTTCTTTCATTGTTTTCTTCAAAAGAAATATTGGCAATACCACCAAGGTTGATACAAGCATCGTATTGAGGAAATAGCAAACGATCACCAATGGGTACTAAAGGAGCACCTTGGCCACCGAGAAGTACATCGGCTGTTCTAAAATCCGCTATCACTTTTGTCCCTGTTGCAATATTTATTTGATTCGGATTGCCTATTTGGAGTGTAATCCCATTTTCTGGCTGATGAAATATAGTATGACCATGGGAGGCGATATAGCTCGCAGGTGATGCGAGTGATTTATTAAAAGCGTTGGCCCAATCACCAAACATCCGACCGAGTTTGTGGTCTAAAATTGTCAATTCAATTCCAGATAGGAGGGTAGCTTCTCTTAACTTTTGTTTTAGGCTAGCGGTATATTCAATGTTTTCAGTTTCTAATAATTCAAACTCCCAGTGGCCTTCGTTCCACTGAAATTGGCAATGTGCTAAATCAAGACCATCACAAGAGGTTCCACTCATTAATCCAATCCCGTTGTATTTTTTAGATATTTGCATCATGCATCGGAGTAAATCAAGTAATTTGAAAATCAATGGGTAAAGTAAACCATTCCCTTATTTTGGACATAGGGACTACTTTTAAAAAAGTGGCAATCCTTGATCAAGGGCATGTTGTTCGCCTGAATACTTTTCGTAAGATTGAGAGTGTCAAGGGGTTTGTCGAGGAGCACAAATTCACTGATGCTGTTATCTGCGCTGTGCATAACTCGCCAGACTTAAAGTTTGCTTTAGAAATATTACCTAATGCTCTACTGTTCGATCAAACTACTCCTTTACCTATTAAAAACCATTATGCCACTCCGCACACATTAGGCAAAGACCGACTCGCAGCTATTGTTGCAGCTCATGCTCAAAATCCAAACACAAACAGTTTGGTGATTGATATTGGAACTTGCATTACATATGACTTTATCACGAATCAGTCGGAGTACTTAGGTGGAGCGATTTCGCCAGGACTTCAGATGAGGTTTCAGTCGTTGAACCATTTTACTAATGGGTTGCCGTTAGTTTCATCTGATGAGTTGGCTGATTTTGTGGGAGATAGTACCAGTACTTGTATTGCTAGTGGTGTAGTTTATGGTTTTTTGGATGAAATAGTCCAGTCAATTTATCGTTATGACCAAAAGTTTAGCGGGCTTCAGGTATTGCTTACCGGTGGAGATAGCACTTTTTTTGAATCTAAGGTAAAAGCTCGCATCTTTGCGGCTTTACAAAAGAGAGTAGTTGTAGAACCTAATTTAGTCTTAATTGGGTTAGGGGAGATTCTAAATCACAATGGTAAATAGATTAGCACTTTCAGGACTGATATTTGTTGTTTCTCAACTCGCAGTTGGACAATCAGTTATCTCTCCATATTCAAGTTTTGGCATTGGAGAAATTAGCAACGAGGGCCTGGCACAAAACGATGCCTTAGGGGGGACTGGTATCGGTTTGTATCACCCTTTACACATCAATGTCTTGAATCCTTCTATGTTGACATCAAATGTGTTCAGCTCATATCAAATAGGTATTCCTCTAGAATCGAGAGTAATTCAAGACGGCGAAAACTCTACAAGGAGCTCCGCCGGATCAATTGGTTATATTGTGTTCGCTTGGCCGATTGTCAACGAAAAGCGCAACAAATACAGAGGAGGAGGTGCTACTCGGTTAGGACTTATGATGGGGGCGCAACCATTTAGTTCCGCTAATTATCAAGTTACGAGTTTCAGTTCTGTAGATAATGAACCTGAATCAGTGGTGCAAAGTAACTCATCATTTAGTGGTGGTCTTACTAAAGCGTATATCGGAACAGGTATGAAATTATTCGGTGATACTAGTGGTACTGCTATCAGTTTCGGAGCAAAGGTTAATTATATATTTGGTAGACTGAATCGAGATGACGAAAGGGGACTTATTAATGATGAGCTTAACGCTCGGCCCATTACGACTAGAACAAAAACTTTTTTTAAGGACGCTACCCTTGATCTAGGCCTTTCTTTTACAAGGAAATATAGCGCTGGTAGCCGCTTCACTTTGGGTTTGGCATACAATTTGCCGATGGAGTTAAAGGGAGATGCCGAATTGATCACTAGCTATACAGGGACAGATGCTGCTACAGACTCATTAGTAGTGGAGAGCGCTCGAACCGTTTCCATAGCTGGTAAACTGGGTATAGGTGCCAGTTGGCAACTAAACAATAAATGGATTTTTGCCGCTGATTACGAAAGGCGACTTGAGGATGGCGATAATAATATTGATTTCTCGAATTCTTCTAAATTCGCTCTTGGAGTGGAATGGATCCCAGATTATCGAAGCGTTAAAAGTTATTGGAGCCGCGTAAGTTATCGAATGGGATTTCGTAGTCAGCAACTACCCTATTTAATCAACGGACAGAGCATTCGTGATAATAGTGTGACGTTAGGCTTGAGTCTTCCTTTAATGAGATACTCCAGTACTGATTTTAGCTTTTCACTTGGAAGTAGAGGAGGTACAAGTAACAACCTCGTTCAAGAAAATTATTTTAAGATGACGTTTGGAGTAACAATTAACGATAGATGGTTTGTAAGAAGAAAATACAATTAGAGATGCGAACAATGAATTGGAGAAGGGAAATCATTCTTGCTTTTGGTTTATTTGTTACAGTGGCTAGTGCCTTTGCGCAGCCTGGATGGAAATGGCCAGAACAGGAAGATGAGAAAAAAATCGCCATGGAGAAGAACGCGTATTATAACGACCTTCTCAAACAAAAGAATTATGAAGCGGCAGTAGAGCCGTTGGAGTACTTATTTGAAAAAGTTCCGGACTTAAACAAAGCCATTTACATCAACGGTGAGAAAATTTACCGACAGATGGTGAAAAAGTACAAAAAAGATAGCCTCGGTGATACCTACAAGCAGAAGCTTATGGATCTGTATGACGCTAGAATTACTTACTTTGGTGACAAGCCTTATGTACTCAATAAAAAGGCACTTTATGCTTATCAATATTACTTGAAAGCTAAGGACCCCGAAGTCTACAAGTGGATTATGAATATCGTGGATAGTGCACGAATTCTAAATCAGGTTAAAATGAATGACGCTTTAGTAGCAGGCTACATGCAATTGACCAATATTCTATTCCAGTATAAAGAATACGATACAACGAAGGTATTGGATAATTATACGATGCTAGGAGATCTTATTGACGAAAAGATGGCAACGTATGAAAAGCTACCTGAAAGTAAAAGAGAGAAAAAAGTTCAGTCACTAACAGATGCCCAAAAGAGAGTTGATGATTTATTAATAAAGACGATAGATCTTTCTTGTGATATGCTTGAGTCTACCTTAGGCCCCAAGTTCGATGCGGATACGACCAATGTGAAACTTGCCAAAAAACTATTTAAGCTTTTGCTTAATGCCAAATGTTCTGATAGCCCATACTTTGAGAGAACAACTGAGGTGATTTTCAACCAACAACCTGATTTTGGACTTGCCAAAATCCTAGCTATTTCGGCTGCTAAAGCTGATCGTAAATCAGATGCAATTGATTACTGGAGAAAGGCAGCTGGCTCAACAGATGATGCCAGTAAACAAGGCGAGGCTTATATTAATATCGCTCGTCTATACGCTAGCTTCAATAAGCCGAAGTCAAAAGAATACGCTTTAAAGGCGGTTAAGACTGATAACAGTTTGACAGAAGCCTATTCTATCATCGGTAATCTTTGCATGAACAGCTTTGCCGATTGCAAAGGAGGTGTTTCCAAAGTAAAGGATAGAGGAATATTCTTAGCGGCTTACAGTTGGTATAAAAAGGCTGGTGACACAAAGGGTATGGCAAGTGCTAAGTCTCAATTCCCTTCGAAAACAGAAGCCTTTGAAGAAGGTTATGCAGTAGACAGTGAGACTAGCATTACGGTAGGGTGTTGGATTAACCAAACTGTGGTATTAAAAGAGTTTAGAGCACAATAAACTATTAGGTCGATTGGTGATTTTCGATCTGAATTTAAAACATATAAGAATTCAAGTAAATACCCGGCATATGTCGGGTATTTTTGTATTATGAAGTGGTATTATTTTGCAATACTAGTGGTCATTGGCTGCAAGGAAAGCAGTAACGAACCTGTTCATAAATTTGACTATACTGGACCACTATATGCGTTCAATAATGTTGAAATGTTTATCAGTGATTCTGGAATCGTCAAGGGTAAGTTGATGGCAAACGAGAGGCTAATTCTCCAAAACGGTGATCAACACTACCCTTGCGGCCTAAATTTGGAATTTTTCGATGATGAAGGTGCAGTGACCACTACTTTCAGAGCTGACGATGTCTATCAGATTGCCGTTAAGCAGCAGTACAAATGCACAGGTAATGTTATTGTCAGAAGTTTAGAGTCAGGAGATCAACTTAACACAGAGCTTTTATATTACGAGCAGAGAGGTGGCGGCAAGTTTCATACTGACCAATTTGTGACCATAAAATCAGATGGCGAAATTCATACCGGTCAGGGACTTGAGTCCAATGTTGACTTTACAGAATACAGAATTGTAGAACCAAATGGTACTATTGCCATTGAGAATTTTGAATAGTGATGACATTAAAAAAAGTTTTGTTACTCACGTCTTCAGTGGCGCTTTTTATAATGGCTATACATCAAACCATGTTATTTGGTTTAATGCATAGCTATTGGATTTTCATGCTTAGTGTATCTTTACTGTTATTACTAAAACTGAATAAAAAGTGAAGATTTTTCCAGAATTATATTATCTCTTGTCTTTCCTTTTTATGTCAGCTGTTTTTTCTGGGCTCGAGATAGCATTCGTGACCGCTGACAAACTGATGTTTGAGTTGAAAAGGCAACAGGGGTCAAAGGGAGCTGCTTTGATTAGCAAGTTCATTGAACACCCTTCGAACTTTATTTCGACAATGCTCGTAGGCAATAACCTGATGCTCGTACTTTATGGTATATACATGGCATCTCTATTGGACCCAATTCTTGCTTCGAACTTTTCACCACCTTTCGATAATCAGGTGTTTCTTTTATTGGTACAAACTATTATTTCTACGATCGTGGTTTTAGTGACAGCCGAATTCTTACCAAAGCGAATATTTCTTATTAATCCCAACTCCTTATTAACGCTGTTTGCTATTCCCATTAGGCTGATTATGGCACTCTTTCATCCTGTAGTTTGGCTTGTGGTAAGATCAACCCGGTATATCATCACGAGATGGTTAAAACTGGAGTATAATGAGGATAAACCAGTTTTTGGACTAACCGACCTTAACAATTATGTTAAAAAAACCTTGGAAACAGAAACGGATGAAGAAGATACCCCGGAATCTGTGGATACACGGATATTGGATAACGCATTAGAGTTTAAGACTGTAAAGGTCAGGGAGTGTATGATTCCCCGAACAGAAATAGTTGCTATTGATATCAATAGCCCAATTGAAGATCTAAAACAATTATTTGTGGATAGTGGACACTCTAAAATATTGATCTATTCAGATTCAATTGACGAAATAAAGGGCTACTGCCATTCATTGAAGATGTTCAAAAAGCCTGGATCGATAAAGGAGATTATGACCAAAATTATCATTGTTCCTGAGACCGTACCGGCAAATGAACTCATGATTCAGTTTATCCAAGACAGAAAAAGCGTCGCGTTGGTAGTTGACGAATACGGTGGTACCTCGGGTATTGTTACCATGGAGGATATTATCGAGGAGATATTTGGTGAAATACGTGATGAGCATGATGATGAGGACCTGATAGAAGAAAAACTCAATGATGAACAATTTGTCCTAAGTGCTCGAAACGAGATCGATTACTTAAACGAAAAATATTTGCTACAAATCCCAGAAGGAGATTATGATACGCTAGGAGGATATATCCTTGAGGTAAATGAAAATATCCCAAGCGTCAATGATGTTGTTATCGCGGACCAATTCGAGATAACGATTCTTTCTCTAAAGGATAATCGAATTGACAAGGTTAAACTAGAAGTAAAGAGTAAGCCTAATACTTTTGTTAAGGAGTAAGATTTAAATTGATTTATTTCTAAATTTCAGTGTGTTTTTTGAGTTGTCTCCAGTAAAATAGTCACAACTCAGGGTATTTATTTAAAAATTACAAATGTTAGGATGTTCATCAACTTGTCATTCAGGCATTATGTAGTTAGTTTTGGCAGCTTTTTAAGAGAAATGAGATGGCTTTAATAGGAAAAATAAGGGAAAAAACAGGTTTGTTGGTTGGTGTTGTGGCTACATCCCTGATTTTGTTTTTACTTGGAGCGGATTTTTTAAGTCCGGGATCTGGTGTTTTTGGTAGAAGAGATGATGTCGTAGGGAAGATAGACGGCGAAGAAATCAAAATAAACGAATACACTGGACAAGTAGAGCGTTTGAAGGCTCTTGCAAGAGTTACTTCAGGTAAAACTCCTGATGATGCCACTGTCAATAATATCAAAAATCAAGCTTGGTCAAAATTTGTAAACGACATTGCTTTTCATAACCAATATGAGGCAGCAGGTGTAAGTGTTACAGATGAAGAATATAAAAGCATAATTCGTGGTGAGAACTTAGCCCCTGAGATTACGGGAAGTACATTTTTCCAAAATCCAGAAACGGGTCAGTTCGATAGGAATTTGTTGCTTAGATTCCTTGATCCTGATGTTTTTTATCAGCAGCCACAGGATTATCAGTTTTGGTGGCTTAATTTTCAAGATAATTTAAAAGAGAGCAGGTTCCTTCGTAAGTACACTAGTCTTTTGGAGAAAACTAATTTTGTTACGTCCATCGAAGCACAAGACGAGTATCAAAGCTCTTCATCTGTTGCTAACATCAAATTTCTTTATGTACCATTTTACTCGGTAAATGATTCATTGGTTTCTTTCAGTGATGCTGACTTAAAATCTTACCTAGCAAATAATGAAAAGAAATACAAGCGAGAAGAATCTAAAGGAATCTCATATGTGAAGTTTGATATTAAACCCTCTAGTGAGGATTCTTCTTTTGTTCGTAATGAAATTATGGATATTCAACCAGGTTTCCAGTCTTCTTCAGACGATTCTGTCTTCGCTGCTGTAAAATCGGATATCGATGAGACTTATTTAAAAGTCTCTCCACAGAATATTCCTTCGGTCATATCTGATAAGTCGTTGGAGCTAGGTAAGGTCTACGGTCCTTTACTTGATGGCCAGTACTTCAGTTTATATAAAGTCAGCGCGGTTGATGATAACGGAGCTAAAACCGCAAGAGCGAGCCATATTCTATTTAAGCTGGACAATGGCAAAGAAGAGGCAAAGAAAAAGGCAAACGAAGTATTGAGAAAAATAAAGAAAGGGGCTGATTTTGCTGAAATGGCAAGAGAGCATGGTACTGATGGTACGGCTTCACAAGGAGGAGACTTAGGTTACTTTGGAGAGGGGCAAATGGTACCTCCGTTTGAAGAAGCGGTGTTTGGAGCCAAGGAAGCAGGACTACTTCCTAAATTGGTGGAAACAGATTTTGGTTATCATATCATTGAAGTTACTGATGCGGTATCGAGTAAGCAGTACTCCATTTCGGTAATTAAGAAAGTGATCTATCCTAGTGATCAAACGAGAAATGAGGCTTACCGACAAGCGGAGCTTTTTGCCTCTTCATGCTCGGATGATGTCTCAATGGTAGAACAAGCGGCAGAAAAGGGTTATAAGGTTGAAAATGCTTCTAACATTAAGCGAAATGATTCGGACATCAGAGGTTTAGAGAAGTCTAGAGAGATTGTAGCTTGGCTGTTTCGAGATGCATCAGTAGGTGACGTTTCAGAAGTTAAGGAGTTGGACGAAACTTATGTCGTCGCTGCAATGACCAATAATCAAGAAGAAGGTATTGCTGATTTGAAAACTGTTCGTAACGAAATTGAGAGAAAGGTAAAGGAAGAGAAAAAAGCAGAGTATTTAATTGAGAAACTAGCAGGTATGGAAGGCTCTCTTGAGGAAATCAAAGGACAATATGGTAATTCTGCTAATATTTATACCATGGATAACTTAAACTTGAGTTCAAATACCTTAACTGGTGCGGGAAACTCTCCTGAGGCTGTAGGTTTGGCGTTTGCACTACAAGATGGTGAACAAAGTGAGCCAATAAAGACCGATAATGGTGTACTCATCGTTGAATTGATATCAAAAACAATACCAGAGGATACGGAAACCGATGATTCGTATAAGGACCAAATAAAAAGAAGAAGGCAAAGTAGAATAAACTATTCCGTTTCCAAAGTAATCGAAGATAATACGGAGATAGTAGATAATAGATATAAGTTTCAATAGTTCTTCTGCTAAGTAACGTTCAAGGAGCTTAAAACGGCTTATGGTATCCATTATCATAAGCCGTTTTTTTTAGACCAAATATTATTTACACTATTTGTATCATATAATGGTGTGTGTTTTGGCTATTGTTTCTTGCCTTGAATAAGAAAATGCTCAGACGTAAATTAGTACTGCTTTATGTACCTAAATGGTATATAAATTGTTTAATGTTCAAAACTGAGACATAAGCGGATGAAACAGATATGATACTTATTAGCTGGTTGACGATTAAAGCAAATGATAAATTGCTGATTTTGAATAGAGTGACACTAAAAGTATATGAAAAAGGGATTTAATGAGGATGCTTTTCGATCTAGATTAGAAGAAAGTGAGTTTCCTTTAGACTATTTGTACAAGTTTATAGTACCATCCGAACAGCTTGGTGTTTTGCACAAGACCTTACCTCAGGGTTTGAAGTCTGAAAGACCCTCAAAGAATGGTAAATATGTTAGTGTATCACTAAGAACTAAGGCCAAAAGTGCAGATGAGATAATTGCTGTATATAAATCATTAAGCGCTATAGAAGGGATAATCTCGCTTTAAACTCAAATACTAATATTCTCTAACTCGGGTAAAATCAATAGTGATTCTGCTTCTAGCTTTTTAACTAGTGGAATAATGATTTCGGTATTCTTTTTTTCAGCTTCTCGTTCTATTTGTCCGGATAGACTCGATAGATCCTGAAGTCCTATGTATTCATAGTTGGGCTTCAACTTATGGGCAGAGATTCTGACTGTGCTGAAGTCGTTAAATGATATAGATCGTTTTATTCGGTCAAGCTCTGTGGGTATGGTACTGGCAATAGTTTTAATGATATCTACTACCTGAGCAGCATTCCCATTTGAAAGCTTATTAAGTTTACTAAAGTCGATTCTTTTTTCTTTTGGTGACGCTACTACTTTTGGTGTTTCTTCTTCTTTCTCCCAAGTCGAAGTCAAATACCCCCTTAATGTCTGCTCAATGTCTGAAGGGTTAATTGGTTTACTTACAAATCCATTTAACTGATGAGCTTTTATTTCATTTACCACTTCGTCCGCAAAAGAAGAAGTGATAGCCACCACGGGTACATCCCGAAAGTAAGGATCTTCAAATTTGCGAATTGTTGATGTAACTTCTAAACCTGAAATTTTCGGAATATTGAGATCCATGAACACCAAGTCAAAAGATTGCGTTTTAATTTTAGAGATGGCTTCCTCTCCATCAGGAGCGATATCACTATTACAACCTAAATTTTTCAAGAATCTATCAAGAATTAATTGATTTGCTCTGTCATCTTCGACAATTAAAATATTCGGTTTGTTCTTCATGGCCTCCTTTCTATGATAAAAATAGCAATTGAAAAGATCATGTAAAGACAATCTCGTTGAGATTTAACAAATTCCTGTTGAAATGTGATTTCAGTAAGATAGCTAGGGCTGAGCGATGATTAACTTTTGTCCCGGATCGATCCTGTTTGTCTTGAGGTTATTCCAGGTTTTGATTTTTGCGATCGAAATACCTTGGAATTTTTGTGATATGCTCCAAAGGGAATCACCACTTTTAACTACATAAACTCTGCTCTTTGTGGACGGTACAACTGAAGCCACAACGGGTTGTGAAGAGGCGCTTTTACTCACCGACGGACCTGGCTTAATGGCATAATACTGTTTAGTGGTTTTAGTATATCTAGGCAATACCCAGATATTTAGTCTTTGCCCTATTTTAATTAAGTTGCCGCGAATATTATTCCATTTCCTCAGGTCGCTAACTCTTACTCGGTGTCTTCGTGCTATAGTTCCTAAAACATCGCCACTTCGTACGCGGTAGATGATTTTTTCTCGTCCAAAAGTGCTTCCTGGCTGAGTTCTTGCTAGATATTCTAGTTCCTTTTTTCCGACTTTTCTCGCTGAATCGATAATGGTATTGTAATTGGTTTTGAAATAACTAAGCTTGTCTGCAGGGATATTCATAGAAAAGGAGACGTTTTCAGGTATTGCTCCTCTTAGTATATCAGGGTTGAGTTTTAGCAAGTCATCCAAACATAAATCAAGTTGTTTGGCGATAGTTTCTACATGCGCATACCCTTTGATATTGATTTCACTTGTTTTTGGTTGTAGTTTACTACGTGATATAGAAAAACCATATTCCTCATAATAGGAGAAGATATATGTTATTGCGATAAACTGGGGGACATATGACCGTGTTTCTCGTGGTAAGTAACGATAAATCTCCCAAAAGTTCTTTTTGTAACCAGATCTTCGAATAGCTCTTCTTACCGTGCCAGGGCCGCTATTATAAGCGGCCAATGCTAAATCCCAATCATGAAAGATGTTGTATAGTTGTTGGAGGTATTTACAAGCGGCGGCCGTTGATTTTTGAGGATTCATTCGCTGATCGATATACCAGGTTTTACTTAACCCCATCATCCGCCCTGTGCCCGGCATAAATTGCCATAAACCACCTGCCCCAACTCTAGATATAGCGGTAGGGTTTAACCCGGATTCTACTATGGCCAGATATTTTAGCTGATCAGGCAGTGCATTCTTTTTTAGCTCGCTTTCAATGAGTGGAAAATAGAGCGTGGTGTTATCCAGAACTTTTTGTGTGTATTCTCTGTCTTTGATACTAAAGTAATCTACAAAGCCCTGTACTTTCTTATTGTAAGTCAAGGTAATATCGGACTCGATACATGATATCCGATCTTCTACAAGCTCTTTTGGGACATCAGGAAAAAAACCATAAGAGAATTTTTTCTTCTGACCAAAGGCTTGAGTAATGATAACTAAGCATAAAGTCCAAAATAATAGATCTTTCATTCGCTTAAAGCCTATTCAAATTTCTTTTCCTGATACGATATATCATGCCGTGGTGGTACGAGATATAGTCGAGTATTTGGCCTTAGAAGATGTCTAAGACCAAACGATGTCCTTACACTAGTGTTGCGAACTATCTGATTATGTTATTGGCAACTAGTGTTCAAGAATATATTTTGAAAATGATAAAAGCTCATTTTCTTTAAATGAGTCACTCATTATCTGCATTCCGATAGACATGCCATTGGCATCTCTGTCGATAGGGACCGAAATAGCAGGTACTCCAGCTACCGATGCCTGAACAGTAAAAAGATCAGCCAGGTACATTTCTAGCGGATTGGCGGTGTGTTCCCCAAGCTTGAACGCCGTAGTTGGACTAGTAGGCATAACAATGAAGTCGTATTCTTGAAGTAATGCTCTAGTCTTATCACGTATTTCTCTCCTTACCTTCTGTGCTTTCGTATAAAAGGCATCGTAATAGCTAGCACTTAAAACAAATGTGCCTAGCATTATTCTTCTCTTTACCTCTTGACCAAACGCTTCGGAACGCGTCAATTTATACATTCGTTCCAATGAATCTTCAGATCTGTTTCTATATCCATATTTTACGCCATCAAACCGCGAAAGGTTAGAGCTAGCTTCTGCTGTTGTTAGGATATAGTATGTTGGTAATACGTAGTCGAGCAAAGGGAACTCCAACTCGTCAACTTCATGACCAGCTGATTTTAGTTTATTGATTTCTGCTTGAAGAGCCTGACATACTTCATTTGACACGCCTTTTTCATCAAGTGCCTCTTTAAAGTAGGCTATCTTTAAAGGCTTTTCGAATACATGTCCTTTAGAGTAAGAAGGAACCTCTTGAGTGGACACGGTACTATCAAAGTCATCAGGACCTGAAATAACTTCTAGTGTCAACGCACAATCATCTACA
>CAYMST010000009.1:0-41886 GCA_964393115.1 uncultured Roseivirgaceae bacterium
AACAGAAAAATATCCGCACGTCACATTCTTCTTTTCCGGAGGTCGTGAGCAGGAGTTCGATGGAGAAAAGAGACTTTTATGTCCTTCACCAAAAGTAGCTACGTATGACTTACAGCCAGAGATGAGTGCTTTTGATATTCGTGATAAAATAGTTCCAGAGCTTCAATCTGGTGAGCCTGATTTTATTTGTCTGAATTTCGCAAATCCAGATATGGTGGGACATACAGGAGTTTTTGAAGCGGCTGTGAAGGCTTGTGAGACAGTGGATACGTGTGTGAAAGAAGTTGTAGATGTTGCTTTGGCAAACGGTTATACGTCAATCATCATTGCGGATCATGGAAACTCAGATATCATGGTAAACGCTGATGGAAGTCCAAATACTGCACATACCACGAACTTAGTGCCTTGCGTTTTTGTTGATAAAGACTTAGCGGGAACACCGAAAGATGGAAAGCTGGGAGATCTAGCTCCTACTATTCTTTCGTTGATGGGTGTAGAAAAACCAGTAGATATGACTGGTGAGGTCTTACTATGAGATTAATAAATATACTGATACTTATTTTTTTGGTTTCCTGTGCCTCGACATCCGAGGTACAGGAATCAAATAGTCCGTACTTTTCAATAGCACCGTTTTTGACCAAGGAAAAAACTGATGGTTTGAAGGGAGCTAGGAAAACAGTATCCTTTAATGAACAAAAAGAAACGAAGCATCTGCGTTTAGATGAGATAAAAAAATCCTTAGAAATCTTAAAAGAGCTTGACCTCACTAGTCCGAGACTTTTAAATGCCTATTCTGTAGAGCAAAACAATTCAACTGTTACTTATATAAGATCAGATGGTGACGAAAATGGCATATCGGATCTAACCTTAATGATCAAGGATGATCGTTTATCGCTTCAGGCGAGTAGCCGAGAAAAGAATTTACTTTACGAATACAGGCGTACATTTTCAGCAAGCTTTTCCCAGGATTCTGTTTTGACCTCTTATACAGTTTCAGGGACTAAGAAAATACTGGGCTATGATCAACGTGACTTTAGTGTCACGGTTGACTATTTGACAAAATAGATATTCTCGCTTGTCAGAATTTAAATGTTCTGATCTATGAACTTGAACAAAGCAATTAACTTCCTACTGATCATCTTTACTTCAACGTTTTTCTCCTGCTTTATTCAAATAAGCTCTGAACGGATCAGAACAGATGCTGATTTTGCATTTTGGGTACTGTTGGGTTCGGTCGTATCTATAGTTTTAATAATGATATTGCTAATCATCAAACACTTTGTTTCCACAAAGTCATAACGGTCCATAGAATAGTGACTGTGAATTCATTTTAATCCTTCTGTACAGTTTTTACAAATATCAATCTCACTCCTTGACTTCAATAGTTGTTGTCTGAAATTTAGATACGCAGGGCCATTCCAAATCTCTGAGAAATCCTGATCCATGATATTGCCCATTTTATGCTTGGCATCCTTATCGAAGCAGCAGGGCACGATGTCACCATCCCAAGTAAATACACAAGAGCTCCACATTCGCCAGCACTTATCGCTCCAGGCACTTTTGATGTGTAGATTTCCCTCGTTGTCTTTCTCATATCTAGATTTAGCCGATGCTGGTAAAAGGTTGTTGGGGTCGTCACTTCCATATATTTGAGCGCTTTTGAATGTAACTCTATCCACACCGAGTTCGCGAGCGATGGATTTCGCTTCCTTCATTTCATGCTCATTATGTCGAAACACGACAAACTGAAAGTCTACAAATGGTTTGGCTTTTCTACCTCGAGCCTTGATCAGCTTTTTCGTGTTGTCCAAGACTTTGGTCAAATCACCTCCGATCCGATACTTTTGGTAGCTTTCTTGGTTAGCACCGTCTACAGAAATAATAATTTTATCAATACCAGAGGCTAATATTGCTTCTGGATCTATGAAATGTGCATTGGTAGACGTTGCTACATAGATCCCCTTTGATTTGGCATAGGCTACCATTTCATGAAAATGTGGCACTAAATAGGGCTCTCCTTGGAAGTAAAAGGTCAGGTAAATGAGGTGATCAGATAGTTGATCTATGATTCTTCGAAAAACCTCTTCTTTTATATGACCAGTAGGTCGAGTAAAAGCGCGCAACCCACTGACGCATTCCGGACATCTAAGGTTACAAGCGGTGGTTGGTTCAATTGAGATCGCCTGAGGGAAAGCCGGGTGTACGGGGTCTTTCGTGTTTTGTGCGGTTCGATAACTTTTTCTAACATTAAAAATATTAGCTGCTTTCTTCCTGTTTACCTGGGAGATAAGATTAAGTTGATCAAGAAATATTTTGTAGTAATCATTCATTTGACTTCTTCAACAATAGAACTTCCTTTCGAACCGTCTCCACTAGTCCATTGCCATTCTTCCTGTAATCGTATACGCCCATCTTCTAGTATCTGTGGTACGGAATGACATTTTCCAGTCATGATTGTTCCGTACGTGTTCATATGATGGTAGGCAAAGTCGAGCTTACCATTTGAATCTGCCGTGCCGATCAAATGTCCTTTAATAATTTCTCCTCCTTGATAATTGGCCCAAACCATGTTCTCTTTTTGGAAGTAATGAAATTGGGTCCGGTTAGAGACTTCGCCGTTGTCGGAGTTTAAAATGGCAGTAAAAACACGGTTATTGTAATTGATTTTGCTCATTTTTGATTTGAAAATAGTTTTAACAGACAACAATGGTTCGTTCGATTGCCGGTCGCCTTTTCATAGGGCTTCTTTTGCTCCTGTCCTCAAATGTAGGGCTTGCCAAGCTAATTCTCTCCGATCAAGCGGAGATAAGTATAATAACGTTAGGCCCGTATCAGCCAGAGTTATATTCAGTGTATGGTCACAGCGCCATCCGTATTCATGATCCCATAAATCATATTGATTTCGCGTATAATTATGGTCATTTTGACTTTGCAAAGAAGAATTTTTACTGGAATTATGCCACTGGTCGCCCCATGTACGAAATTGGCTTTAATGCTTACCCTCGACTCCGTGACTTCTACATTTGGCAACAACGGGAGATTTATGAGCAAGTACTCAATCTCACCTTGGAGGAAAAGCAGACGTTTGCTGACTTTTTATATAATAACTACCTACCCGAAAACCGTGAGTACAAGTACCATTACTTTTTTGACAACTGTGCAACCAAACTCCCGGAAATAACAACCAAAGTTCTCAGAGGGACGGTAACCTATGACCTTTCTTTTGCTCAAGATGGAAAGACGATTCGGGAACTCATGAATATGGAAAACGGTGAGCATTACTGGGGAAAACTGGGCATAAATGTATGTCTGGGAAGTCAAATCGATAAGAAAGCAGCTCCTTACACCTACCTTTTTAAACCTTATAACGTTCGATACGCTTTTGAGAACGCCAAATTACAGCGTGGAGATAGTTTGGTAAACCTAGTAAAAGAATCTAATTCGGTTTATATGCCAGAGGACGTTGTGCCTTACAACGAAGGACCTTGGAGACCCAAAGTTGTTTTTGGAGTGATCTTTATTCTATGCGGGTTTAGTGCCTACTTAGAATTGAAAAGGGGCAAAAGGAGAAAGTGGTTGGACACTACATTCTTCTTTTTGATCGGCTCAGCCGGTTGGTTACTGTCCTTCTTATGGCTAGGTACGGAACATATGTCCCAATACAATTGGAACTTAGTGTGGGCGCTACCTTTCCATTTACCACTTGCGTTTTGGACATGGACGAATAAGTATTGGGTCAAGCGACTGTACTTCCAATCTGGTATTGCAGCGGTTTTATTGATATTCTTTATGCCGTTAATTCCTCAAGAGTTACCGAAAGAACTTATTCCTCTTTTACTAACTATAGGATTAAGAGGCTTTATGGTGTGGCGATTGAACTAAGTTCAATCGCTATTTCATAACTTTTTTGAGGAGAATCAGTTCTTTATCCTCTATGTAGCGCCACTTCCCTCGCGGCAGGTCATTTTTGGTCAACGGACCAAACATGACACGGTCCAGCTGTGTGACATCATATCCTAAGTGCTCAAAAATTCGCCTTACAATGCGGTTTCGTCCGATGTGTATTTCAAGCCCTAGTATGGATTTGTCTTTACTAAGCACCTGAATATCATCTACCTTCGCTGGTCCATCCTCTAATACTACACCAGAGCGAATAGTATCCAAATCATTTTTCGCTAATGGCTTATTGAGGGTTACCTGATAGATCTTTTTTATTTGAAAAGATGGGTGTGTCAGTTTTTTGGCTAGTTCACCGTCATTGGTAAACATCAGCAGGCCTGTCGTGTTTCGATCAAGCCGACCCACCGGATAAATCCGAGAATTGGTGGCTCTTTTCACCAAAGACATTACTGTTTTCCGTCCTTGAGGATCATCCATTGTGGTGATATAGTCCTTTGGCTTGTTAAGTAAAACATAAACAGGAGCCTCTCCACGTAATGTTTTACCTTGATAGCGGACTTTATCCTTTGGGGTGACACGTGTGCCAAGTTCTGTTACAACTTTCCCGTTTATAGTGATTTTACCATTCGTAATGAGTGCCTCGGCATCACGCCGGGAACAAATGCCGGCATTGGCAATAAATTTATTCAAGCGGACACCACTGGCATTCGTATTACCTCCTGATATCGGTTCATACTTCTTTGCGTCAGAACCTTTTTTCGCTGGAAGTTTTTTCGACTTATCCGGCTTATCAAACGCTTTCTTCCTATCCCCTCTCTTATCTTTCATTCCTCTTGTTTGTCACCGATTTCGTTTTCGGCTTTTGAAAAGTCTTTAAGCGTTGGAAGGTCTTTCAACGAATTAATACCAAAGTAATCCATAAACTTACTACTGGTGCCGTACAGCAATGGCCTTCCAACTTTATCTGATTTACCTCGAATCTCTACAAGCTCCTTCTCCAGCAGCTTTTGAATTGAGTAGTCGCAGTTTACACCTCTTATTTGCTCAATTTCAACTTTAGTAATTGGCTGTTTATAAGCAATAATAGAAAGTGTCTCTAGAGCGGAAGTAGATAATTTCCGCTTTGACTGCTGACGCAAAAGTAAAGAAATACTGGCTTGATAGGCGGGCTTAGTGAGAAATTGATAGCCACCACCACTTTCTGCCAGTTCAAAAGAGAAATGGTCTGATTTATATTTCTGATCGAGTTGGCCTATGGTTTTCAAAATAGCTTCCTCATCAATATCTGCTTGAAACATTTCAACTATACAACGCTGAATGTCTCGTACAGGCAATGGTTTAGGGGCACAAAAGATAAGCGCCTCTACATGCTGAATAAGAAAATCCAATATTACCTTTTCGCTAGTTTGGCTTCGATGGAGTGCATAGTATGAGGTACAGCCTTTAGCCTTTCTTTACCAATAAGCTTACCGGTATCTATACAAATGCCGTATGTTCCGTTTTTGATACGGATTAACGCGTTTTCCAAATTCTTGATGAACTTTTGTTGGCGTCCGGCAAGCTGACTCAAGCTTTCTTTCTCCATCGTGTCGGTTCCATCTTCTAGACCTTTGATGGCGTTAAAGGTATTATCTCCTCCTCCATATACTTTTTTCATGGAGTCCTTGATAAAATTAAACTCTGAAGTGGCTTGCTCTAATTTACGTTTGATCAAATCTTCAAACTCCTTTAATTCTTCGTCGGAGTATCGGGTTTTTTCCTCGCTCATTTTTTTCCTGACTCTTAATTGCTAACCGCGCGCTAATGTAAGCGATCAGCCGAATAATTAAAAATACAATAAAAGGTCAGAATTGAGTCAGTTACTATTTACATAAAAAGGTTATGTTGGTGATGAGTACGTAAATTAGTACAGGTTTGTTTCCAATTGACGAGATCCGTATTTTGATTTGAGCAATTTTATGCGTTCTAAAACCGCACTTTTGTCTAATGTAATGCGATATTGCTTTTTAATTAAAATACTTATGTCTTCTGCTCGAAGCCCTTTACCAAGACTCGATTGTATAAGTGTATCGATTAAACATCTCATGATATAATTAGTCTTTATTGTAGTATACAATATACGAAAAATTCGACAACCTGTCCAGTAAATAGGGTGGAGATATTACATTTTCCCGATTAAAATGGCCTTTTTGTCATGAATCGAACGTCCATTGAGTTGATGAATTTCGGTGAATAGTATATAAAGCCCAGCTTTTAATACGCTCACACCATCGGTACCGTCCCAAATAACCGTTTGTTGCTGACTTAATATTTTATTAGATACTAACTTAGTTATTTCACGACCATCGAGGTCTAGAACGGAAATAGTTCCTAAGGAACCTGAGTGCTGAGTGTTGATATGAATCAAACAATAGTCTTTCCAACCATCATTATTTGGCGAAAAAGCACGGTTTTCGATATTGATCATGTTATTAGCCGAGTGATTTTCGATAAAGTTAGAGTTTGCACGGCCAGGAGTCTTGTACCCTCTGTTAGAAGTGGTGGAGTTCCAGCTCTTGTTTAGGGAAAGGGTTCTTTCAAGGCTTACCCCTTTGGTAGTAATAAGATTGATATGATGATCTTCGGGTTTGTAGTCTACACTATCAATTGTGTTTTCGGCTTCGTCTAATAGCTCCACTATTGATCCATCATTTGGCAAGGAAAATAGTTGCTTAGACTCTAATAAATGGAATTGATGAGTATTGATGCATGTGGCATTAAAGCTTGTACTGTCCTTTACCAGAACAATTATTTCCATGGGTTTTATAAGGTGGTTATTGGAGGTAAGGACCACCTCTTTTGGTTGCGAGGTGTTGTCAAGATCGGTTCTTTTGATGGTCCAATTTTTAAGATTTATATACTTATTGGATCGGTTAAGTAGCTCGATGTACTCACCACCGGACTGTAGTGGATCAAACATTATTTCATTGATGATGACATCGTGAAACCCTGCTGATTTTACAACTTGAGTATTTAAGGTTGAGTTCATTAAAGGATTTCCTTGACAATCTTCAATGGCATCAAGACTGACAGTTAACCATTGGCTTTCAGAAATATTTTCTGACTTAGTGATCCCAATGGTCTTAAAAGTTAACGAATCAATAGTTAGGGTGGTCTGTAGATTATTGATCGTTATATCGTTGGGTTCAAATGGTTTTGGCTTTATGGTCTTATTGAAAGTTATTTCAATATCCGTTCCATTATACGCGATGGCATGTTGAATCACAAATGGCGATTGGATCACGGTATTTTGGATTGAATTAATATAGCCAGGAGTGCCTGAAACGTCGCTTTGGCTACTTCTCCAGTTCGGTGTTAGATCGCAATGATTGTTTATATCTATTCTCTCTAAGGACAGTCCACTGTGCTCGTCATCTGTATGTAGAGAGGAATAGTAGTTTATATGAGAGATGAGAATGGAGTCGTGATATATCGAAATATGCCCTTGATCATTCGGTAAGGCGTCCCAGCCAGTTACTTCAATAAGATTTAGGCTATCAGGAAATTGAGATATGGAGCCTTTGGGAATTAGTAAAACAAACTCTTCTGGCGGGAGATTAAATTCTTCTACTTGGGCCTTTTTATCATTATTTCGTATGATGGACAGGTTTTTGACCATAAGATGGTTAGAAGTTGTGTTGTATAGCTCGATATATTCTACTTCGGGTAGCTGCCCCTTTGTAGGAGAAGGTTCAACCATGAGTTCAGTAATTATTAAATCATTAAATCCAGGTGAGACCCCGTTGGATATGATAATTGAAGTGTCGGCTAATCTTGCTCCCCAACAGTTGGCAAGATTTGATAGTTCTAGAAAATACTCTTTCCCAAACGCAATCGGCTCGGTAAAGCCAAGTGCCATATAGTTTTCATTAACAGATATCTCATCTATGGGTGGTCCCGTGAAGCCTTTAATGCTGTTGACAACAGTTGATTTGTCAATTTCTTGTGAGAACTCAATTTCAAGACGCGATTCTGATCTAATACTATGCCTTACGGCGGCTGGTGGTATTTCTGTCAATTGACTAATGGAATTAGGGGTGCCTGGACTCCCTCCTAATGGGTGACTGGAGCTATGCCAAACGGAATTTCCGTTACATCGCTGTGATTGAAGACTGCGCTCAATTGAATAACCACCTGCTATCTTTTCGGTTTCCGTATGTAAGCCTAAATTGTATGTGATACTGTCAATTACATTTTCGAAGTGATCTCGAAGTACTAATGCCTCACCACTATTCGTAAGTGATCCCGACGCGATCTCCACTACCTTTCCATATTCAGTGAAATCACTTTTGGACTTCGAAATGATGATATGCTCATCAGCAGAAATTATTACGGAATCCCAAGGCGAACCAAACCCTTCTAAACGAAACAAAGTGGCGTCAATAGTATACGCTGACGTATTCCAAATTTCTACATATTCTTCGCTTGGCAGATCTACAGGTGGATGGAAGTCAGCCATTATTTCGTTGATAATCAGCGTGTTTTGTGGAGTTGGTGAATTAATGGAAAACGTAACCTTTTTGCTATATTCTGTTTCATTATCGTTGGAGAGGTTAACGGTTAGTTCATATTGGTTTCTAAGTAAATAGGGGTATTCTAACCGGATGGTTGAATCGTTTAGTAGTCGAGCTGATATTGGTTCGTTATACCCACCGCTTAACCGGTACTGGTTTCTTTTTTTAATATCCCAAACACCAGGTATACCTTCAAAGTGTAAATCAATCTTTTGGAAGTTGGTACTTGAATCAACCTCAAACTTTATGATCTCAAAAATCTTGAACGGAATAGCAGTAGTTTTGTCGCCTGTAATAGATGGACCGATTTCTAATAGGTTTTCATTTTTTGTGAGAGGTTGGTTGGTTTCCAGTTCCAACAACCTGTCGGTAATTAACCTTATAGCTTTTATACCGATATTTTGATTTATGATGTAATTTTTAGGATCGAGATATTCATTACTTAGATCTTCCGTCGTGCCGAAAGAGAGGAGGAGCTTACTTCGACTGCTCGCTTTTATACTTGTTGGTAATGCCGTTTTGGTTACATGAAAACTGTCAAAGAAGAATCTTTTGGCATTCGATTTTGAATAATCGCAAAGTAAACCGATATGAGTTGTATTGAAAACGGATGGGTCTAAGGAGGATTCTAAGATTTTTTCAGGGCCATTGGAGACCATGAAACCCACTTGCCACGGGCCATCAAATCTTTTTTTGACCCGAATGTGCAAGGGCACAGGATTGATGTCTAAACCCTTGTCTTCTGAGGAGACTAGAACCTCTGTCTCTCCATTTAGCCGACTGAATAAAGTGATGTTGTCTTGCTGACCTCCGATCCTGAGAAAGTAGGCCTTCGTTGCGTGTTCTAGGTTGTTTGAATCAGATGCCAAATAAACGGATGCAAAATTCCTGCTTGAGGTGGCCAAGTCCAATTTCAATTCTATTTCCCATTCAATAATATCATCCGACGACAATCTTAGTGGGTAGGTCAGACTGGAAATGTTGTCTCCTGAGGTCTCTGTAAATAGCTGTAACTGACTGTTTTTATAAATTCGGAAATCAGATTTGTTGCCAGCCCACTGACTATTTATAAATGCAAGGGAATCGGAGAAGTTCTCTCGAAGTTGTGCAAACGAGGCAACGGACCAAAATATTGGCCATATGAATAGCAAACAAGGAAATTTCATAACGTAACAAGGTGTCTAATGGTAGCAGCTAAGTTATATAGAGTATGGTAATAATTACAAAAACATATTTTGTTCTTAACCTTTAAAATCAACAAAATCATAAATCGATATTGCTTGATTTGAGGTATGGAAGAAGGGAATCGGTAAGGTTTTTATGAAATGATACCTGTAGACTATGAAATGGTGCTAAATTCGGTGCAATAATTTCACTGAATGACAGCCTATTGCGCTTCATGCCTTAAATTTGCGGTCGCAAATGAGATTCTATGCTCGTATCAAAAGCAAATGAATTTCAGATTAGAGCAATTTTAAATTTTTTCTATGAAAATCGCAGTTGTAGGAGCTACCGGCTTGGTAGGTAGCGAGATGTTGGAAGTCATTAATGAACGAAATTTTAAATTTGATGAGTTACTTCTTGTGGCTTCAGAGCGCTCAAAGGGTAAAAAGATAAAATTTCAGGATAAAGAATATACCATCATTGGCCTGCAAGATGCTGTGAATGAGAAGCCGGATGTTGCTATATTCTCTGCTGGAGGAAGCACTTCGTTAGAATGGGCACCAAAGTTTGCTGAGGTAGGAACAACAGTTGTAGATAACTCCTCAGCTTGGAGAATGGACCCAACTAAAAAACTGGTCGTACCTGAAATCAATGCTTCAGAGTTGACTCCGGAAGATAAAATTATTGCGAATCCAAATTGCTCAACCATTCAAATGGTAGTAGCGCTAAACCCTCTACACAAAGCTTATGGGGTAAAAAGAGTAGTGGTCAGTACCTATCAATCTGTAACTGGCTCTGGCGTAAAAGCAGTGAGCCAAATGATGGATGAGCGAGCCAACAAAGGTGAAGTGGAAATGGCGTATCCTCATAAGATAGACATGAACGTACTCCCTCACATTGATGTATTCCAAGAGAACGGTTACACAAAGGAGGAAATGAAAATGATCCGTGAAACGAATAAAATCATGGGTGACGACTCTATTAAGGTAACGGCCACTACTGTTCGTATCCCTACGGTAGGAGGGCATTCAGAATCGGTAAATATCGAATTCGAAAAGGACTTTGATTTAAAGGAAGTTGTTAAACTTCTTTCTGAGACAGAAGGTATAATCGTAGAAGATGACCCAGCAAATAATGTCTATCCAATGCCGATTAATGCACACAAGAAAGATGAAGTGTTCGTGGGTAGGATTCGAAGAGACGAGTCTCAACCAAATACACTCAATATGTGGATTGTCGCAGATAACCTTAGAAAGGGAGCAGCTACCAACGCAGTGCAAATTGCGGAATACCTGGCTAAGCAGAAGTTAGCCGGTGTGCTAAACTAAATACACAAAAAGTCGTCATACCATTGGAGACTCTGGTATGACGACCAACTTAATAGATGAATTATGAAGAACACTTTGAGGATATTTATTTTGGCTTTGTTGCTTTCCTGTTCCTCAGAGGACGAACTACCTTCATTACCCGTAAGGCTTACTGAGTTTGCCCTGGAAGGCAAAGAGTATTACTTCGGTAATGCATCAAATATCATTGAGACTAGATCAAATAGCCTAGACGGTAAATTTGAGGAAATCAGCTACAGTCAGAAAATATGGTTTTCAGGGGATACTTTAGTTGATGGCAATTATTATAAATTCGTTTGGCTAGAAGACGGAGACAGTTCTCGAATAGGCCTTATCCGGGATATTCAGGTTGGAAGAGTATTTTACCGAACTGTCCTAGACTCTTTAGAGGAATTACTATATGATTTTACGTTGACCGTAGGAGACACTATCGGAAGTGATTATGTAATGCAGAGTGTGGACACCGTATTGAGCGCGAATAGAAGGTACCCTTTACTTCAACTTAGCAACTGCTGTAGAAATCTAGGCTGGATCCCAAGCATTGGAGATACTAGTTTTTTCTATTCCGAAATGCTTGATGGAAGTTGTGTGCTTGATACTTCTACAACAAACAAGCCTGTCCTTAATCGCCTAATTGCCGTAAAATTTGATGATGAGGTCATTTTTAAAAGTGGTTCACTGTTTCATCCCTTAGACAGTGTTTTGTTAATTCCTTAAAAACTCAAGTTCTTGGTTTAAATGCGAGGTTCCATCTTTCCAGTAGAAAATGACGGGTTTACTTAGTGAGGAAATACAAAAATTTATTCTAGATCACGAAAATGACGATCTTCAGAAGCTACTTCTCAAACATGCAGGCTCCGATTTGCCGATAAAGGAAATTGTTGAACAGATTTCGGGGCGAAGAAAGGCAAAACTAAAACTTCCAGATTGGTACGATACTGAAGGGATTGTCTTTCCTCCAGCAATATCTATGGAGCAATGCTCATCTCAACTTACTGCTCGATACAAATGTGGACTTATCAAGGGAGATGTGATGACTGACTTAACCGGTGGTTTTGGTGTTGATGTTCACTATTTCGCTAAGGTATTTCAAAAGGTAAACTATGTTGACCCTAACAACAAACTACTCAGTATCGTTGAACACAACACTAAGGTATTTGGACAGGCAAGTACTATAAGCTTTATATGTGCTACGGCAGAAAGTGCGGTTACACAAGAGCTAGTCAAATCTGATTGCTATTATATTGATCCCTCAAGAAGAGATGGTACCACCAAAAAAAAAGTGTTTCTATTAGAAGATTGCCAGCCTCGACTCTCTGAGATCTTACCAAAATTACAATCGGAAAAATCAAAAGTTATGATAAAACTAGCTCCTATGCTTGATATCAAGGGAGCATGTGACGAGATACCAAATGTGTCTGAAGTATATGTAGTAGCCATTAATAATGAATGCAAAGAGCTCTTATTTTTAATTAATGGTGAGGCGAAAGATCAGCAAACATTGAGGACTATTGATTTGGCGAGCGAGCAGTCGTTTGATTTTACGTTTGAGGAAGAAACCACCTGTGATGTTAATTATGGTCAACCTCAAACATTTCTTTATGAACCTAATGTCGCAATACTCAAAGCAGGTGCCTTTAAGTCTGTGGCAAATAGATTCGGTTTGACAAAACTCCATCCAAACACGCACCTTTACACATCTGAGAAACTGGTAAAAGACTTTCCAGGGCGGACCTTTCGTATCAATGAGTACATTTCGGTTTCTAAGAAGTCAGTTAGAAATAGGTTTGAAAATGACAAGTGTAACCTTGCCATTAGGAACTTTCCTGACAGCGTTGAAAGCCTCAGAAAAAAACTAAAACTGAAAGATGGAGGTCAAGACTATGTTTTTGCCACCACTCTTCATGACGATAGCAAATGTTTATTGAGTACTCACAAAATCTAGGAAATGACAATTTCTCGTTTCTGTAAAACCTCCTCTAGATAATCAAATGTTGTTAGCGTTTCTGGCTTTCCACCCACAACAGCCACGGTATGTTCGAAGTGTGCCGAAGGCATTCCATCTTTGGTAACAATGGTCCAGCCGTCTTTTAACTGTTGTACTCGTTTGGTACCGAGATTAATCATTGGCTCTATAGCGATTACCAACCCGTTCTTAATCAACGGTCCTTTACCACGTTTTCCAAAGTTTGGAACTTCAGGTGATTCATGCATCTTTTTTCCGACCCCATGGCCCACGAGCTCACGAACAATACCAAACTTATGACGATCCACGTAGTTTTGAATAGCAAAACTGATATCACCAATTCTATTTCCTGCAACACACTGCGCCACCCCTTTATAAAGGCTTTCCTTAGTGACCTTAAGCAGTGTCCGGACCTCTTCACTGATTTCACCAATAGGATAGGTATAGGCTTGATCACCGTAAAAACCGTTCATCAAAACACCACAGTCTACTGAGATGATATCCCCCTCTTGCAGCTCTTTGTTATTTGGTATGCCGTGTACTACCGCTTCATTGACGGAAATACAAAGCGTATTTGGAAAGTCATATAAACCCAAAAAGCCTGGAACCGCTCCGTGATCCCGGATAAACTCCTCTGCGACTTTATCTAAGTCCAAAGGTGTTATACCAGGACGAATTATTTCTGCTAGCGCAGCATGCGTCTTTGAAACCAAATCACCGCTCAATCGCATTAATTCGATTTCCTCTTTGGTTTTGAAATTGATCTTTTTCATGAATGGACCGCAAAGTTATACGGATTCCACGAATATATTTTATCGAATCGTATAAATGGTATTTTTCGAATAGCAAATTGATTCAAAAAACATGAGTGAAGAAAGCGGGTTACTAAAGACCTGAGTTCGATTAATATTTCATCTCTAAATGATGTTGGGAAAAACATTTTTCATCTCATTTACAGACGGTTGTCCTCAAGCCGGACAGGCTTGTACCGCATCGGTCCGATTTTTCCGGCGGACCGCCGCCGCGGTGATGAAAAAGTATCGGACCGCCAACGCGGACAAAAAATCTAGCGGACGCCACGCGGCAAACGTTACTCGAAAAGATTTGAAACTGGCAGACATTCTGCGCCAGGTGGCCCTGTTACCTACTCTTCGAGTAGTCTCAAACAGCAAATCTTTCAAAACCAGCTCTCCGAAACGCTGGAGGCACATTTTAAAATCGAACTGAGGTTAAAGAGTAATCCTACTACTTTACGCAAATCATTTTGTTGGTCTCTTTTCATACGAGTAGAAGGTTGTTGGATCTACGAGCTTACCTTCTTTTCTGATTTCATAATGAAGGTGTGGACCTGTAGACCTACCTGAAGAGCCGACATAACCGATTACATCACCTTTAGAAACCATTTGTCCTCGCTCAACCTCGAACGCTGATAACTGAGAATAGGAAGTGGAGTACACATGATCATGTTGAATGATTAGTCTTCGGCCGTGGCCTTTACCTGGTTCTTTAAACTCAATAGCGACTACGGTTCCACTAGCAGTAGCCCGGACTGGTGTTCCGGATTTTGCTGCTAAATCAATGCCATGATGAAACTTCTCTTCCCTCGTAATAGGATCCCTTCGCTTACCAAAACCAGAGGAAAGAAACTTTACATTATCGTCATGTATAGGAGATATATCTGGAATATATTGGTCTTGAGAACCATTAAACGCGAAAGATTGTAGGAGAACACCAAAGACTACTAAAAACATCAGATACCTATATTTCATTAATTTTTTTGATGCTTTTATACTTAGCATATTAATGCGCGTTTTGATAATTGGCTGATGGAAATTACTATATAAGGCATTCCTATAATGAGGCTCACATACTGACAGTAGGAGGTTGACATAATCTATACTTGCATGTCGATTAGCCCTTAAAACTCTTTCATCAGCTTGAAACTCATGAACACTTTTTAGAGATCGGCCGAGAAAGTAAACCACAGGGTTGAACCAAAGGATGAGTTTGCAGATTTCATATATGAATAAATCAATAGAGTGTTTCAGCGCAACATGTGCTTTTTCATGCGCTATGATCAACTGGAAGTCTTTACCTTCCATCTGATTTCTGGAGACAAATATCCAGCTGAAAAAAGAAAAGGGCGTACGCTTACTATCTATAACGAGTAACTCATCTTGTCCGTAATCATACTCGCTAGCTTCAAAACGTTTTCGAATTATGAAAGTGAATTGACTTAAAAACCGAAAAAACATAATTGTCATACCCAGTAGGTGTATCAATACAAGTACACTTTCAAGTCCCCATTCCTTTTGCCCGGCTACTGGGGTACTATCACTTGATGAGACTAATTCTTCATTTGGGTTGTCATCCCAGATATATAACTGGTCCATAGGTATGGCTTTGGGAACTGAGATATCCAAATATGGGATTAGAAAAGATAGCGCTAAAACGATCAAAAGTACCAAGCGGTTTAGGCCATGAAATGTGGTTGATTTAAAGAAAAACCAAAACAAACCATATGAAATAGCGAGACATATGCTGACCTGTGAAAAATATGTTAACCAGTTAGTCATCCTTTTTCTTCTTCTCAGATATTTTGGTTTCTATAATTAATTTGATTTGTTCCAATTCAGACAAGTTTATGTCATCATTTTCGGTAAAGTAAGAAGCCATACCTGCCACCGAGCCATTAAAGAAGTTTTTAATAAGCGTACCCATGTGACGCTTGAAGTATTCTTTTTTGGATACTAAAGGGAAGTATTCGTGCACCTTACTGTAAGATTTGTAATCCACAAAACCTTTCTTCACCAGTACGCGAATGACAGTGGAAACAGTTGTCGGAGCGGGTCTAGGCTCGGGAAATTCAGCTACAACGTCTTTTAGAAGGGCTTTTTCAAGCCTCCAGAGATATTGCATGACTTGTTCTTCTGCTTTTGTTAGTTCTTTCACAAGACAAATATAAACTAACAAAATACTTTTCAAACTATAAAAATAGTTTTTCGTCGTGCTATATAGTTTTTACGAACGAAAGCACAAAAAAAGGCCTTGCTATTGCTAGCAAAGCCTTTCTTTAAAGTTAAATTCTTAATTTTAATTGCCAGACTCAATATCTAATAACTCCACTTCGAATATCAAAGTTGAATATCCTGGTATACGACCGTTTCCTTGAGGACCATATGCTAAGTCATAAGGTATGGTAAACTTATATTTATCTCCTATAGACATTAATTGCAGACCTTCGGTCCACCCGCGTATAACGCCTTGAAGTGAGAAAGAAATAGGCTCACCTCTATCAACAGAGCTATCGAATACAGTACCGTCAGTTAATGTTCCGTGGTAGTGTACTTTAACTTTATCCTGCGCAGTTGGCTTTGCCCCTCCAGTACCTTCTGAAATGACTTCATACTGTAGACCACTATCGGTTGTGGTGACTCCTTCTTTCTTGGCGTTTTCGTCTAGGAAAGCTTGACCAGCCTCTTTGGACTTAGCACTCTTAGCCTCAGCAAACTTGCGCATGCCTTCATTCAGAATTTGCGTAGTCTCCTCAAAAGGAATCTTTGAATCGTCGTTTTTGAAATCGATAATGGCCTGTGCAAATGCGTCTGCATCAATATTTTCAAAACCACCATTTTTTACACTATTAGCTACATTAATCGCTAAAGCATAACTCATCTTTTGATTTTCGTCTTCTAGATTCACTGTTTTTTGCGTTGGTGTTGTTCCTTGATTACAAGAAGTCATAATAAGTGTAGGCAATATAATTGCCAATAATAATTTTATTTTTTGATTCATAATTGGAATTATTAAGTAACGAAAGTAGAGTAATTTGTTGGAAAGGTCCCTTTTCGTTACTCTATTATTATTGATTTTTAACTTTATTTTCGAGAATAATTCGGTGCCTCTCGTGTTATATGAATATCATGTGGGTGGCTTTCCAAAATCCCTGAGTTTGTGATTTTTACGAATTTCGCCTCTTTCAGTTTTTCAACTGATGACGCACCACAATAACCCATCGTTGCCCGTAACCCGCCAACTAACTGATATAGGACTTCTGACACCAACCCTTTGAACGGAACTCTTCCTACAATTCCTTCTGGCACTAATTTTTTGATGTCATCTTCAGCGTCTTGAAAGTACCGATCCTTAGAGCCCTCTTCCATCGCTTCCACTGACCCCATTCCACGGTAGGTTTTAAACTTCCTTCCTTCGTATAATATTACCTCTCCTGGAGCCTCTTCGGTTCCAGCGAGCATAGAACCAATCATCACACTACTGGCACCACCTGCGATAGCTTTAGATACATCTCCAGAAAAACGAATACCACCATCTGCAATAATCGGAACACCAGACCCACTTATCGCTTTCGCACTTTCATAGACAGCAGAAAGTTGCGGCATCCCAACTCCGGCAACCACTCTCGTTGTACAAATACTTCCAGGACCGACTCCCACTTTGATAGCGTCTGCCCCTGCATCTACAAGTGCTTTTGCAGCATCACCCGTTGCTATATTACCGACTACTAGTTGTAAATCCTGAAATTGCTTTTTTACTTCTCTTGCCGCGTCGATTACTCCTTTAGAATGGCCGTGCGCTGTATCAATACTCACTACATCCACTCCTGCGTTAATCAAGAGCTCTATTCTTTCCATCATATCACCAGTAACCCCAACGGCAGCTCCAACACGAAGTCTACCAAATTGGTCCTTACAAGCATTAGGACGATCTTTATTTTTCAAAATATCTTTGTAAGTGATGAGCCCGGTAAGCTTAAACTCCTTATCAACGATTGGTAGCTTTTCAATTTTATGCTGCTGTAAAATTCCTTCCGCCTCCTCGAGAGTGACTCCTGGTCCCGCTGTAACCAAATTGTCTTTGGTCATGATTTCGGAAACTGGCTTTGAATTTCTTTTTTGAAATCTTAAATCTCTATTGGTGATAATCCCTATTAGTTTTTTCTCATTATCCACAACAGGAATACCTCCAATTTTATACTCACGCATGATTTCAAGTGCATCTCCTGCAGTGGAATCGATGTTGAGCGTAACAGGATCCAAGATCATTCCGCTCTGAGACCTTTTTACTTTTCTAACCTGCTCTGCTTGACGCTCCTTGGTCATATTCTTATGCACAAAACCGAGCCCCCCATCAAGAGCCATGGAAATAGCAAGTTTCGACTCAGTTACCGTATCCATCGCTGCTGATACATATGGTATGTTAAGTCGTATACCTCGTGTTAATTGCGTGGAAGTGTCAACGTCTCTAGGAAGAATTTCGGAGTATGCAGGAAGCAACAACACATCATCATATGTAAGTGCTTCAAAGAGAAATTTGGAATTATCCAGACTCATGGCAAACAATTTAAGTGGGATTATTTGCCGCGCAAAGCTATGGATATTGCATCACAATAAAAACAATATCTGCCAAGTTGAACCCTATTGATAGAAATTGATCGGTATTTTGATGATTTCGCTGAAGGCAAACTAAACCTACCGTACAGTTTAAGCCAAATCAGTTAGCGATATACAAATCGTATTTCCCCTCACCGTTGAGAGGGGAAAATACAGTCATTTTAGTGTCTTTCTAAATTCGAGAAGAAAAAGGCCGACTCTATTTGAGCATTGTCATCGGAATCAGAACCATGCACAGAGTTTCTCTGGAGGTCTACCGCATAACGTTTTCTTACAGTTCCTTCTGCGGCTTCAGCAGGATTTGTTTTTCCAATTAATGTTCTAAAGTCTTCAACGGCATTGTCTTTTTCCAAAATCATCGGAACAATTTTCCCAGAGGACATGAATTCACATAAATCATTATAAAAAGGCCTTTCCTTATGCACAGCGTAAAACTGCCCAGCTTTTTCTTTAGATAGGTGAACCATTTTCATAGCCTTAACTGTGAAACCCGCCTCTTGGATCATTTTAATGATAGCGCCTTCCAGATTCCGTTCTGTGGCATCTGGCTTAATCATGGTGAAAGTACTATTACCAGCCATTTAGTTTAATTTTTGTTCAAATTTAGGTCGTCAAATCCTGATAAACTTCATGCTCCAAACAAATTTTCTACTTTGGTATTTGTGGTTTTTATGATCATTTTTGCGTCTTGATCAAATTGGTAATAGCCAATTTCATTATGCAGGATCTCGAATCTTTTAAGGAATTACTCAGTAAGCCCCGCAGGATTGTTATTACAACTCATCCTAAACCAGATGCCGACGCACTCGGTTCATCTTTGGGTTTGGCCAATTATCTATTGAAAAAAGGTAATCAAGTAGCGGTTATTAGCCCTACTGATTATCCCGATTTTCTGAAGTGGATGAAGGGAGATAGCCATGTGGTCGTCTACGAAGGTGAGCAGAACGTAGAAAAGGCAAACTATCTTGTCGAGAATGCGGATATAATCTTTTGTTTAGATTTTTCGCAGTTATCAAGAATAGAAAAGCTGGGTGAAAAAGTACGAGAGTCAGAAGCTACTAAAGTGACGATCGATCATCACCTAAACCCCGAAGATTTTTCAAATTTTCTCTTTTGGTCAACAAAAGCAGCTGCTACATGTGAATTGGTTTACGAGCTGATAGACAGGCTCGGAGACAAAGATGTCATCGACAAAGACATCGCAGAGTGTTTGTACGCCGGAATCATGACCGATACTGGATCATTTAAGCACCCGAATACCACATCTAAGGTTCACCTTACCATTGCAGAATTGATCGGCTTAGGCGCTGATATAAGTAAAGTTAGCAAACTTATATACGATAACAATTCACTGAATCGATTGCGCTTTATTGGTTTTGCGCTGTCGGAAAAGTTGGTAGTTCTTGAAAACCTCCATGTTGCTTATTTTGCTATAAGTAAGGATGATCTATCGAATTTTTCGAGCAAAACAGGTGATACAGAGGGTCTAGTCAACTATGGATTATCCATAAAGGGAATCGTTATGGCGGTCACCATTATTGAAAGAGAAGATAAGGTAAAACTTTCTTTTAGGTCCGTAGGCGACTTCCCTGTCAATGAGTTTGCTATGAAGCACTTCAATGGAGGTGGTCATAAAAATGCTTCGGGAGGAATATCAGATAAGAATTTTGAAGAAACGATCGTTTACTTTAATGAAGTAATTCAACAATACAAAGATCAACTTACAAGTAATAATATCTTCGCAAATGAATAACCGTTCTCTCGGGAGTTTTTATATGACCAAATGGCTGGGTATCTTATCGTTAAGCGCCATTTTGATGAGTTCGTGTGATCAAAATGATGATCAAATCTCCCCTATTCCGCTATATGATATTAATGAATTTGTGGCCCGAGATTCTACACTCATATATGACTTCCTGGCAACAGAGCCTTTTGAGTATTTAGATTCTTCTTACATACGACGATTTGAATATGTCAGGGATTTTAACACTGGTGATACAATTCGTGTTAATATTTTTGATGAATCACACGTTTTTATATTAGACTCTGGAACAGGTAGAGAGGCTTCCTTTGGTGATATCGTTTCAATAGACTATACACTCTATCAGTTCAATTATGACTCCACTACTGAATCAAGTTCTATAAAATTTGATACAGCCATTCAGTCAACAATAGAGAGCGTACTAACCATCGATGATACTGCAAGTGTCTCCACAGAGTTACATATTCCAATAGGTTTTGATTATCAGGCTGATGCTAGTTCACTTATGGGATCCTTCATACCGTCTTTCTCTCGTGCGGTCACTAGGATAATTGGTTTGACCAGAGAAGGTTCAGTATCAAGAATAATTATACCTTCACACGAAGGTTTTAGGAACCAAAATAGGCAAGGAGTGCCCCCCAACTCTATCCTCGTTTTTGATATTTTCTACAGAAAGATCCATACCTGACATGAAAATTTGTTTTGCTACCAATAATGCAAACAAGCTTCGAGAAATTCGTGAAATTCTTCCCAGTCAATTTGAAATAGTTGGCTTAAAAGATATTGGGTGCCTGGAAGACATCCCTGAAACAAGTACAACAATAGAAGGTAACAGTATTTTGAAAGCTAACTATGTCTTTGAAAACTATGGCATAGCTTGCTTTGCAGATGATTCTGGTTTAGAAATTGATGCGCTAAACGGTGCACCTGGAGTACTTTCAGCAAGGTACGCAGGCCCACAACGAAGCAATAAAGACAATATTGACTTAGTTCTTAGCAACTTATCCTCCTCAAATAATCGAGATGCTCGATTCAAAACAGTCATTACCTATAAAAGTTCCGATAGTGAAATTCAGTTTGAAGGGATCATCGATGGAGAGATCACAGACGATATATTTGGTGAAGGTGGTTTCGGTTATGACCCCATTTTTAGACCTAAGGGTTACAACAAAACATTTGCTGAAATGGGGGCTGCACAAAAAAACAAAATTTCTCATCGCGGAATTGCGGTACGAAAATTGCATCGGTTTTTACTTGAGTTAAGATCCGAATAATATTGAAGCAAAAACCTTATGTGGTTGGTATTACGGGAGGTAGTGGCTCTGGAAAGAGCTTTCTTCTTAAGCAATTAACTGATAACCTGTCGGGCATCAAGTTTTCTGTGCTCACACAGGATAATTATTATTTACCACGAGAGGAACAGCCAATAGACCAAAACGGGCATCAAAATTTTGATTTGCCACAATCCATAGATCATGCCGCTTTCAAAAGTGATTTTGAAAACCTTTTGAACCGGAAGGAGGTAAAAAGAACCGAATATGTCTATAACAATCCAAATGCTACTCCACGTGAACTCGTCACTTCACCAAGCGACTTAATAATTATAGAAGGAATTTTTGCATTTCATGAACCTTCGGTATTTAGCAAAATCGACTTGAAAGTATTTGTGAACACCTCCAGTTATTTAATGCTAAAAAGAAGGCTGATTAGAGATGAGCATAGAGGCTATGGAGCAGAAGATGTCTTATATCGATTCGAAAACCATGTTATGCCTTCATTTCGTAAATATATTAAGGTTTATCGCGAAAAATGTGATATAATTGTACCTAATAAAGATAAAATTGAAACTGCCGTTGAAGTTTTGTCTAATCAGGTAAAAATGAAGCTATTTAAATAGTGGGTCATATTGCCGTTATCTAATAGAACTACGACGATAAACGGATGATTAAGGAGTCTTATTGAAGTTTATTGATTCAAAACTTTACAATGCCATGAAAGTGTTTTTATGTATTTCAGCAATTTGGTTATCTAGCCACTATCTAATCGCCCAAACTGGAAGCGTTCAAAACGTTAAGGAAGCTTTAAGAGCAGGTAGTTCACGCGAGCTCGTCCAATTTTGTAATAAAATGGTAGAAATAAACATAGATGGCGACGTAGCCAACTATGATTCTCATCAGGCTGAAAACGTGTTAAAGCAGTTTTTCAGCAAATATCCAGCTAAATCGTTCAGTTACCTTCACGAAGGATCCTCTAGGGAAGGGCTAAAATATGCCATTGGAGAATATACACATTACAAGGGAACTCATAGAGCATATATACTTTTTAAGCGGGTAGGATCGAACTATCTTGTTGATACCATTAAACTTACCTTAGAATAAAGCACAATATTTTCTAGTTTTGCGGCCGTGAAGCCAGAATATGCCGCAGATACCGTACTCGAAGAGTTAATTAAGAGATCGATAGAAGAAGATGTTTCTTCAGGAGATCATACATCACTAGCGCTTGTACCAAGCCATATAAATCAGGATGCCGTAGTAGTAGCAAAAGATTCTGGTATACTCGCCGGGATAGAGGTTTGCTTGAAGGTATTTAGCCTTTTTGATCCGACTGTCAACGTCGCCGTGTTAAAAATGGATGGAGATGTAGTGGAGTCTGGAGATGTTGTAGTAGCCATAAGTGGCAATGCCCGTTCTATTCTTACCATGGAAAGGTTAGTGCTCAACTGCATGCAACGTATGAGCGGAATAGCAACAAAGGTAAGCCGTCTAAATAAGTTGCTAGAAGGCACTAAGGCCAAGCTTTTGGACACTAGAAAAACTACTCCTGGTTTCAGAGTGCTGGAAAAATGGGCTGTCCGAATTGGCGGTGGTCAAAATCATCGATACGGACTATTCGATATGATCATGATCAAAGATAACCATATCGAATATGCTGGTGGCATTGGCCCAGCACTAGACAGTGTGAGAAACTATCTGGCAAAATCGGATCTTGATCTGAGGATCGAAATCGAAACTACAAATATCGATCAGGTAAAAGAAGTATTGGATTGGGGAAAGGTAGATGTGATCATGCTGGACAATATGACCTGTGCGGAAATGACCAAATGTGTGCAACTCATAAATGGTGCTTGTCAGGTCGAGGCATCAGGTAACATCACAGAACATAACATCGCCGAAGTTGCTCAAACAGGCGTTGATTTTATATCGATGGGTGCGTTAACGCACTCCTACAAAAGTTTGGACTTGAGTTTAAAAGCAATAAGTAATGATAATAAGGACTAAGAAGTATCAATTAGCTACAAATACCTACATAAAAATTGGGTTCTCAAATGTGCTTAGAGAACAGTGGTGGGTGTTTATCATTTATTTAGCTATTTGTGCTGGCTATTTTTTGATTCCCAACTGGTGGTGGGTTATAGGAGCTAGTATAGCTTTAGTGTTATACATTCTATTTTGGCTCATACAATTTGCTGGGGTTACTCAGTTAGAGCAAAGTAAATTCATGTTTGAAAAGCTATCGTACGAGCTATCAAGTCAGCAAGTTTTACTTAAACTAAATGCCAAACAAGGGATGCCGTTGAAGTGGGATAATATTAAGTCCGCTAAGTCTGCAAAGGATCATTTCCTACTTCAGGTCAATAAAGCTCAATTAATTCATTTGCCTCATAAAATATTTAATTCAACGAATGAGGTGAAATTTTTCGAGACTGTTCTTAAACGAAAAGGTTATATCAAATAAAAGGCTCTCGGCATGACTGAAGCGGACGAATCCATGTTTAAAAGCGTGGTCTCGAAAGTCGCACGTTACTGTGCCTACCAAGAGAGATCTCCCAAAGAAGTTGAGGAGAAGTTAAGAAGTTTCAACCTAAGCTTCCCACGAATACAGGAAGCCATGAATTTTCTTAGAGAGGAAAATTTTTTCTCTGAAGAACGATTTTGTGAGGCGTATGCTCGAGGGAAGTTTAGGTTGAAAAAGTGGGGGAAAATCAAAATCTCTATAGGGCTCAAAAGCCATAGCTTGGACGAGCATCAAATACAAAAAGCCTTGGAAGCTATCCCACAGAACGACTATTTAGAGACGGCCAAGTCGCTAGTTTCGAAAAAGCACGAGGCGTTGATTGATCTAGATCCGAATAAGCGGTTACAACGCCTTAAGCAATATATGTTGTCTAAAGGCTATGAATATGACATCATCAACCAAATAATTAAGTCATAGAAAGACATATTGTCTTTTTTTTCACTATCCATCTATCAATTTACGACAAAAAGTCAGATTTAAACCTTTGGCTCTAATGTTGTTAAGACAAGTTCATAGGGTTAAATACCAAAAATATGAACTTCAAGAATTACACTATAAAGGCACAAGAGGTTATTCATAAAGCAGCCGAAACTGCTTTGTCTAATAAACAGGAGCAAATAGATCCTTCACACCTTTTATTGGCATTGGTAACTGCTGATCAAGATGTGATTCCCTATTTGTCCAAAAAGCTGGGCATAAGCCCTGAAACGCTTAAAGCCAGATCAGCACTATTATTAAAAGACATCCCAACAGTTCAGCATACAGGACAGCCTTATTTATCTCCATTGTCCACGGTTCTACTTCAAGATGCGGAAAAGCAAATGAAAGCTTTGCATGACGAGTTTGTCGCTCTTGAACATCTACTTATCGCACTAGTCTCTTCTGATGAAAAAGCTGGTCAATTGCTCAAAGAACTTGGGTTTAATAAAACAGATCTTATTGCGGCGGTAAATGAGTTACGAGGTGGTAATAATGTTCAAGATCAAAATGCGGAAAACAAATATCAGGCGCTCGAAAGATATTCTAAAAACCTAAATGAGCTTGCTAAACGTGGGAAGATAGATCCGGTAATAGGTAGAGATGACGAAATAAGAAGGGTTTTACAAATACTCTCTAGAAGGACCAAAAACAACCCCATGCTTATCGGCGAACCAGGAGTGGGGAAAACGGCGATTGTAGAAGGTATGGCGCAGCGTATTGTGGATGGTGATGTTCCTGAAAACTTACGCGATAAAACTATTATTTCTCTAGATATGGGACTACTAGTGGCCGGCGCAAAATACAAAGGAGAGTTTGAAGAACGATTAAAATCAGTGGTCAAGGAAGTAGTGGATTCTGATGGGCAAATAATTCTTTTCATAGACGAAATTCACACCCTCATTGGTGCTGGATCAGGTGGAGAGAGCGCAATGGACGCTGCGAACCTATTAAAGCCTGCACTAGCACGAGGTGAATTACATACTATTGGGGCTACCACACTTAAGGAGTATCAAAAGCATATTGAAAAAGATAAGGCCTTAGAAAGGCGTTTTCAAACAGTCTTAGTAGAAGAACCAGACGTACAGGATGCCGTATCCATTTTGAGAGGTATCAAAGAGAAGTATGAGGTACACCATGGTGTACGCATACAAGATGATGCGGTAATCGCTTCCGTGGAACTTTCCCACCGCTATATCTCTGATCGATTTCTTCCTGATAAAGCGATAGACTTAATGGACGAGGCTGCCTCCAAGCTCCGTATTGAAATCGACTCTTTACCAGAAGAGCTTGATGAGCTTCAGCGGAAGATCATGCAACTCGAAATTGAACGAGAAGCCATTCGACGCGAAAAAGCAGAAGACAAAGAAAGAAACCTATCAAGAGAAATAGCTGAGCTATCTGAAAAAAGAGATGCTTTAAAAGCAAAGTGGCAAAATGAAAAATCTGTAATTCAAGGAATTCGGTTAGAGAAGGAAAACATCGAAAAATACCGTATCGAAGCCGAGCAAGCAGAACGCTCCGGCGAGCTAGGAAAAGTTGCTGAGTTGAGATACGGCAAGATAGTTGAGTCTGAGAAAAACTTAGACCTTTATAGAAGACAACTAAAAGAACTACAGGCTTCTTCCAGTTCCTTACTCAAAGAAGAGGTAATGGCTGAAGACATTGGCGACGTAGTGTCTCGTTGGACGGGTATTCCAGTAAGTAAAATGCTCCGGAGTGAGCGTGAAAAACTGTTACATTTAGAAGAGGAATTGGGAGTAAAAGTGGCTGGTCAAACGGAGGCCATTGAAGCAATATCTGATGCGGTAAGAAGAAGCAGAGCTGGATTACAAGACCCAAAGCGTCCGATTGGTTCGTTCATCTTTATGGGAACTACTGGTGTTGGTAAAACGGAATTGGCAAAAGCTCTAGCAGACTATTTATTCAATGATGAAAGCGCCATGGCTCGGATAGATATGTCTGAATATCAGGAAAGGCATGCGGTGAGTAGGCTCATTGGGGCACCTCCGGGATACGTTGGATATGATGAGGGTGGACAACTAACAGAGATAGTTCGAAAAAAGCCTTATTCCGTAGTGTTATTGGATGAAATTGAAAAAGCACATCCAGACGTATTCAATATATTATTACAGGTTTTAGATGATGGGCGTCTTACTGACAATAAAGGTAGAGTTGCTAACTTCAAGAACACCATTATCATTATGACTACCAATATCGGTTCTCAGATCATTCAAGAAAACTTCAGCCAGCTTAATGATCAGAACGGTGAAGAAGTACAAGAAAAAACAAAGCAAGAGGTTTTTGAGCTACTCAAAAGGTCCGTTAGACCTGAGTTTCTTAACCGAATAGATGAGACGATTATGTTTCATCCACTTCCGAAGCTTGATATACTGAAAATAGTTTCTATTCAGTTTAAACAAGTTCAAAACCGACTTTCGGAGAATGGTATTCGTCTAGAAGCGAGCGAAGACGTGCTCAAGCATCTTGCTGATGTTGGTTATGACCCTCAGTTTGGAGCAAGACCACTCAAGCGAGTCATACAACGAGAGCTTCTCAACAAGTTGTCAAAAGCAATTCTGGCAGGAGAAATCGATAAAGAAAGCCTTGTCGGTATAAGCCTTTCAACCGATAATCAGATTGAGTTTATCAACCTGGATAAGGTGGAGATATAGAACATTAATCACCTCTGCTTGAACCTTATAATAAGTAATGGCAGAGGTGATTAGTAAGTTTCTTGAAATTTAGCTGTAAGCAATTGTGCCAATTCATAATAATATAGCAGTAGTACTTTACTCGACATCTTTGTAGGCAAAACTTTAACCAACTCTCCAAATGGCTGATCCAGAATCTCAATGGTTTGACTACTTACCAAATTAGTGTCATTGGAGATTACTCCTAAAAAATCGCATACATCATCATCGATATCTTTCATTTCTATACTGTAAAAGCACTCTCCTAATGAATTGCTAAATGCAAAATCAAAAAAACCACCTCTGCTTAAGCCTAACCCAATAGATGAAATAGTAGGAGAATCCAAGTGTTTAAGTTCAATAATTTTACCGGGCTTAGGGAAGGCATATGCCTTTTTGAGGTTAATAGAGGCATCAAATTGAAAAGCAACCAAATCACCAACCCCAATTTTAAAAGGGTTTATAAAGACTAAATAACCAGGTCCACCATTCACCATAGAAATTATAGAGGCAACGTTTATCAGGTTCATAGCTGCTCTTCCCTCATTCACATATATGAAGTGTTGTTCCCCAATAACTAGGATATCGCCATTACTCTGTTTATGAAAGTCATGTAAGTAGAATATATTTTCTTCTTGCAGTAAGTTGGACTCAATTGATGAGTTAGCAATATCAAATTCAAGCGCTTGATAAAGGTTGTAGTACTCCATACAATCAACTTCTCCATCTAAAGAAATATGCCAACGGCAGATTCCCTGATGGTGGTTTTTTTTGTACTCATATGTTCCTATTAGCTCTATTCCATCTTTTCCAACCTCTATTCTCCTTGGATATATCTCCTTCTCAGGGTGGGATAGACCAACTTCAAGTGTTAGTGTTCCATCTTCTATTCTCAAGCATTGAAGAGATTTAACCAGTACATTTTTCTTCCTTCTTTTCTTTACCTGACTGATTATTAATCCATTATTAAAATCTATGTATTGGCATATTTGTTTTTTAGCATCATTATTTCCTTTATAAACCCAAGGTTTGATTGTTGATAAACTATTGGGTAAAAACCTAACAGAGTATTCCTCTAGATCCTCACTAGATAAATACTCTACAAAGCCCATACCGGTAATCGAATGAACAGATTTATAATTATGTTGCTTACCGTGTTTATTGATATAGGAGTTTATTTCCCTGTAATTTGCACTTCTTTCATCCTCATAAGTCAGTGTTCCTAATAAGTTGAATTGTTTATAGTAGAAAAGGCTCTTTTTAACGGATAACGTTTTGGTAAAAATATTGACTCCGTCAAAGACAGTTTCGACGACATATTCTTTTCTTCTTAGCTGCAGGTCAATTTCCAACACCTTGTCAAGATTCTGATCGAGCATGATAATACTATGATTTTGCTTTCCATTTTCGACGTCCCCCTTTGAGAAAGAGAATAGATAGACAGTGGTACTATCAGTGGTATTAAAGCTCTGGAAATCTTTGGGATAAAAATCATTAACTTCACTCAAGCGAAGAGATTGCCCAAAAGTTGGTTGCAAGAAAAGAAATAATAAAAGGATAGAAAAGGTTTTTTGGTTGAGGAAATAACATTGAGGCTTGGCTATTTCTATCCCCCGCTTGCACAAGTTCAGCATTATAGTAGGTTTAAGATATTACAAACGACATGAATATTTGTTTGACCCACGAAACTAAACAATCATATAGATGATATTCAAACAGAAGGAAATCAGTCTGTCCCCGTACTCAAGAGGTTTTCATTTGATAACGCATGAAGTAGTGAACCAGTTTCATGAAATGTCTTCCATCAAAATTGGTCAGCTGCAAGTATTCATTAAACATACTTCCGCCAGTCTTACCATTAATGAGAATGCTGATCCCACGGTCAGGACAGACTTTGAGAGTCATTTTAATAAAATGGTGCCCGAAAACGCTCCTTATTATATTCATACATATGAAGGACCTGATGATATGCCGGCACATATCAAATCCTCACTGATGGGAGCTTCGGTCCAGTTGCCCATTACAAACGGCCGTCTGAACTTAGGTACCTGGCAGGGTATATACCTTTGTGAGCATCGCGATTATGGCGGTGCTCGTCGTTTGCTTTTAACCGCTTGGGGAACGGCCTAACCGATAGGTAATGAGGGCGCTTGTATTCTTTTTGCTCATCTTCTTTTCTGGGTATTTATGGGCTCAAAAAGCCGGTATGGAAGTATTGCGTGATGTAGAAACTATCGCTTCTCCGAAAATGAAAGGGAGAAAGACTGGTACTAAAGGAAATGAAAGAGCAAGGGATTACATCACTAAGCGATTAGAAAAGGAAAACCTCAACTACAGAATTCATGAATTTAATATCGGCAAGTCGGAGGTAAGCGGTCAGAACATCATTGTTGAAATTGCCGCAAACAGTAAGCCACGCATAGTGCTTACAGCTCATTATGATCATATTGGTCGAGTTGGTAAAAACACCTATCTAGGAGCTGATGATAATGCCAGCGGGGTTGGAGCAGGTTTATACATTGCTTCGGTATTAAATGGTAGAACTTCATTAGAATACCCTGTCTGGATAGTTTTTACGGATGCCGAAGAACTTGGCTTAGCCGGATCCAAGGCATTAGTTGAAGACTTTCAGCTAAATGAAAGTAACACCCTAATAAACATCAACTTGGACATGATCGGGAGAAGTAAACACAACGAAATCTATGCATGTGGAGCGAACATTCATAGGCAGTTTAAAGAAGTGTTGGAAGAAACATATAACACAGGTAGCTATTCCATGAAAATCAAGTATGGACATGACCTTACGCCAAACCGACATGATTTCAAGGTCTCCAGACTGGAAAGCTGGTTATACCAGTCCGATCATGCCAACTTCTTTGTAAGAGGAATACCTTTTATCTATTTTGGCGTTGAAAGGCATGAGGATTATCATGGGGTTGGTGACACTTATGAAAAAATAAATACAACCTTCTTCCTTAGCGTCTGTGATTTTATTTATGCCTTTATGCAGAAAATTCAATCATCTGACATGCTATAGCCATAGGGCTAAGCAGGCTGGCTTGTCTCAAATTGCAGCTTAACAAGATTATGATAGATGCCTTGATCATTCGCATATAGCGTCTCATGATCTCCGGCTTCAACAATTTTTCCCGCTTCCACTACACATATCTTATCCGCCTTACGAATGGTAGATAGTCTGTGCGCAATCATAATTGTCGTCCTATTGACCATCAAGTCATCAAGAGCAGACTGAACTAAGGACTCCGACTCTGCGTCCAATGAACTTGTCGCTTCATCTAGAATAAGAATTTTTGGATTCTTAAGAATGGCGCGAGCTATAGCGATCCGTTGCCTCTGTCCTCCGGATAACTTAACACCTCTTTCCCCAACTAACGTATCAAAGCCATCTGGAAATTTCTCTATAAAATCTAATGCATTCGCTCGTTTTGCTGCTTCACGAATCTCTTCAAAACTAGCATTTGCTTTACCATATTCAATATTTTCTTTAATGCTACCACCAAAGAGGATGACATCTTGAGGGACTAATCCAATATTACCTCTTAACTCATCAATTGGATAGCTTTGAATGGCTTGGTTATCCACCGAAATTGATCCGCTGCTATGCGGGTACATTCTTAAAAGTAACTGTGCAATGGTTGACTTTCCAGCACCGCTATGCCCAACGAGTGCTACCTTCTCTCCGGCTTTGATATCGAGAGACAGTCGGTCTATGACAGGCACTTCAGGTCTGGTAGGATAATGAAAACTCAAGTTATCGATGGAAATGCTACCTTCGATTTGTGTCATGGCAGAAGGAGATGACTCTTCTTCGTCTGCTTCACCCAAAATTTCCAATATACGCTCTGACGCTCCAATGGCTCTTTGAATTTGACCAAACAGATCTCCTATGCCAGCAATCGAGCCACCTATCAACATGGTATAAAGCAAAAATGATACTAAATCACCGCTTTGAATTTCTTCTGATTGCACCAAAGTAGCGCCGTACCACATCACCGCGACGATACCTCCGAATAAACCAGATATTATAAATGCAATAAAACCCGCCCGAATGGTCGCCGTTTTAAGTCCAGATTTTAGTGATTCTTCTATTGCTTTTTGGTATTTACCTGTCTGAATTAATTGACCGGTGAAAACCTTAACGGTGAAAATGGCTTGAAGAGATTCTTCTACAATCACGTTTGATTCAGCTAGCCTATCCTGCGTCTTTCTGGATAACTTCTTGATGAACCTACCAAAAAATATTGCTCCAAAAACTACAACCGGGAAAGTAAGTACCATGAAAATACTCAAAGATGGCGTATTGATAAAGATAATGGCTAAACCAAAGATTAGGGTTGCGAACTGTCGAATAGCTTCTGCTAAGGTAGTAGATAAGGTATCTTGTAGCAGCGTAACATCATTCGATATTCGACTCGATAGCTCTCCGGTACGATTTCTGTCATAGAAACCCATAGGGAGATACATGAACTTTCCGAATACTTTTTTTCTAATATCAGCCATCGCATTTTGACTGACATAAGCAAAAAGATAGACGCGGAAATAAGATACGAATGCTTGGAAGATGAGTAATCCTACGAATATTAAGGCTGTTTCATTGATCGTTTTAAAAATCCAATCTTGCTTACCCGTAGCAATATCCAGCATCTTACCGGCCAGATACGGAAAGGCTAGAAGCACTGTACTAGAGAAACCCAGGAATATCATCCCAACAGTGAACTTGTATTTGTATGGAAGGATAAATCGGTAAACTCCAATTAGTTTGTTAAAACTCTCCTTGTTAAATGCTCTTTTCTCTTCTTGGCTAAGTGCTGCTGCTCGTCTCTTTCCCACAGATTTCTATTTCTTACCTTTTCGTAATCGCAAATTTATACAGTTAATCCACTAGAGCCAGTCATTTTACCTCACGAATTCCTTTAGGTAAGGGAAAAAGCCTTTACTTGAAGCGCTAAGCTTAAAAGGTTGTTATCAAGGCTGTAGATAATAGGTTATCTCAAGAAGGTAAGTTTTAGCTTAGGACTATTTAATATGGATACTTGATAAATTGATTCAAGGAATTCGGGTTTAATTAATAATGAAAGTAGTTTTGCAAACAAATTATAGGTAATGTCTTCAATGTACCCGCTGAAACGTCTTATGGTCTGTTTAGACCATTCAGATCTTGACAACACGTTGATAGAGTATACGTCGTGGCTTGCAGAGAAACTCGGGAGTGAGTCTGTATATTTCGTGCATGTTTCGAAGAGATTCGAATACCCTAAAAATTTTAAGGAAAAGTTTCCAGAAATGGTCATCCCGGGGGATGAAGTCATCAAAAACGAAATAGAGGAAAATGTCAATGTCCGCTTCAAAAACGACGTCAAGCTAAACGTCGAGGTGCGGGAAGGTAACTTTACCGAGACCATTATGCGCTTTATTGAATTAAAGCAAGTCGACCTCATTATCGTTGGGAAGCGAAACGATATGGGAAGTGCTGGATATAACGCTAGAAGGATAGCCAACATGGCAAGTTGTAGCGTAATGTTCGTGCCTGAAAGAGCAGTAGGTAAGTCAGATAAAGTTTTCGTTCCGGTCAACTTCTCTGATTTATCGGCTATGTCACTTCAGTTGGCTGGTGAGATTAGTGAACCCGACGACTCAATAGTACTCCAAAATATCTATAAAGTCCCTAATGGCTATAGGTATTCAGGGAAGTCTTTTGACGAGTTTGCACAGGTAATGAAAAAACACTCTGAGGAAGAATATGCCAAGTTTTTATCCACCAATAATCTGGATGGAAGCAGATATGAAATTGACTTTACCCTCGTAGAGGTAGGCAAGTCATCTGATGGTATATTTAAGTATTTAGTTAAAATTAGTCCCGATCTTCTCATACTTGGAAGTCGCGGGCGAACAAGTGCGGCCTCATTTATACTGGGTAGTACAGCCGTTGGGCTTTTACGTCCCGACAATAAAGTTCCATTTATCATAGTAAAACAGAAAGGCCAAAACATGGATATCTTTGGCGCCTTTCGTGAATTCTAATATCAATTATGTCAGAGAGGTATGCTCAACGCGGAGTGTCTGCGTCGAAAGAAGAGGTTCATGCAGCCATAAAAAACTTAGATAAGGGGTTGTATCCCAGAGCTTTTTGTAAAATATTACCTGACCTGGTAGGAGGAGACGAAAGTTTCTGTAATGTCATGCACGCAGACACCGCAGGTACAAAACCATCATTAGCTTACGCTTATTGGAAGGAAACGGGTGATGATTCTGTGTGGAGAGGGATTATTCAGGATGCATTAATCATGAACATTGATGACCTCATCTGTGTGGGCATCACAGATAATATCGTCATTTCTTCGACCATTGGTCGCAACAAGAATCTAATTCCCGGAGAGGTGGTCAAACACCTCATTCAAGGAACTCAGCAGCTAATTGATGAATTGAATACCCTAGGGGTGGGCATCACTTTGGCCGGAGGTGAGACAGCCGACGTTGGAGATATTGTGAGAACTTTAGACGTAGGATTTACCGCCTTTGCAAGATGCGAAAGGAAAGACATTATAAATAATGCCAATATCTCTGCTGGGGACGTAATCGTTGGAATAGCGTCCTATGGACAAGCCTCATACGAAAAAGAATACAACGGTGGCATGGGAAGTAATGGCCTTACCTCTGCTCGTCATGATGTATTTAATAAGTCTGTTGCTGACAAATTTCCAGAGAGCTACGATCCAAATGTTCCTAGCGAACTTATCTACAGCGGAGGGTTAAACCTAACAGATAAGCATGAGCAGCTTGGTATTGATATTGGTAAGCTAGTACTTTCACCCACTAGGACTTATGCACCACTAGTGGCCGAGCTTCTCAAAAAAGTAGGCAGAGAGCACATCCATGGTATGGTACATTGTAGTGGTGGGGCACAAACGAAGATTTTACATTTTATAGAAGACCTCCATATTGTTAAAGACAATCTGTTTGCAACACCACCTCTTTTCGAACTCATTCAAAAAGAGAGTAAGACAGACTGGAAAGAGATGTATAAAGTATTCAATATGGGACATCGATTGGAAGTCTACTTAAGCGAGGAGAAAGCTGAACAAGTGATTAGCATAGCGAAATCTTTCGCAATTGATGCCCAGATTGTTGGTCGAGTAGAGACCCACAGAGGAAAAAAAGTAACCGTTCATTCGGAGCATGGCAGCTTCGAATATGAAGACTAGTCGTGACCATGAAAAAGCGGTCAATGAGCGAACTGAATCGCATCGACGTAGATGAATTCAAAAAAACGGACAAGACCCCATTAGTAATCATACTTGATAACGTCAGAAGTGCCTTAAACGTAGGTTCTGCATTTCGCACTTCTGATGCCTTTTTGGTGGAGAAAATATACCTAACAGGTATTACGGCAAAACCTCCTCATAAGGAAATACAAAAATCGGCTTTAGGAGCAACTGAATCTGTCGCTTGGGAATATGTAGAGTCCACAGTGGATTTGGTGCGGAGACTCCAGACGCAAGGTTATCAGGTTATACCAGTAGAACAGGTTTCAAGCAGTACTTCTCTTGAAAACTTTCAGCCGCTCCAAAACGAAAAGTACGCCTTCGTTTTTGGTAATGAGGTGTTTGGTGTAAAAGATGAAGTGGTGGAAATGGTTGAACAGTGCATTGAGATACCGCAGTTTGGCACAAAACATTCACTCAACATATCTGTTTCACTCGGTGTTGTTATCTGGGACTTTTTTACAAAAATACGGTAGTACATGAAGGCTTTTTTTTTGGCTTTGGTGTTGATTACCTCATCTTCGGCACATAAGTTTCATGTCAGTGTCATGGAAATAGAGTATGATCCGCAAAATCGGAAATATGAAATTTCGCAAAAGATATTTCTAGATGACATAGAACTGGCTCTTAAGAACTTTCATCGTCTGGAAAAACTTGATGTTCTCAATATGAGTAGCTCGCATCTAGACTCGCTACTCACTCCATATCTGACTAAGCATATTTCCATAGTCTCCAATGAAAAGAAGTTAGCCCTTGAGCTTGTAGGTTCTGAAGTAGAAGGGGCTGTAATTTGGTGCTACGTACAAAGTAAAAAAACGAGGGCGCCAAAACGCGTTACGCTCACCAACACTACTCTGATACAAGAATACGATGATCAGAACAACATCATACACTTCACAAAAGGGGAGTATAAAAAGTCATTTAGGTTAACCCCAAAAGAGAACAGTCGTTCACTAGAGTTGAAATAAAGGGATAGTCAGCTTTCTTTATTTTTAAAATGCATAAAGTGCAAGCTAAACTCTTTACACACAGCTGATCGCAATAGACCTATTTTAATCCTTCTCCCAGTATCCGAATAGCCAGTTACCAGAGGCCTCAGGATCATCACTTCTAAAGAATTCATCAACGGCATGAAACAACTCTACTTTGCTGAGTGTGCCATCACCATTTGCATCAAGCTTTTTGAAGGCTTTTGGAGCAAAACGTACCTCAATTCTGTAGCTAATGAAGAGATCTATGTATTCATTAACAGAAAAGACTCCGTCATTATTAGTATCGAATAAGTCGAGTAAGTTCTTAACCAGGATGGCCACATGCTTTCGGTACCAGTCTTCATCAGCATTTACAATTTTTTCATCTACGAACTTGCACCACTCTTCAAAGTTGGCACCTTCCTGATGATTTGTATAAACATACTCTTGAAGATAAATCCACCATTTTCTACAGTCATCCATGATGCTTTTATAAATATCATCTCCGGGCTCTACATCGCGAAGGAGACAAAGATTTTCACCAATGGCCACAAAATCATCTTCTTCAATAGCTCCGTTTCTGTCGAAGTCGAGAACATCAAAATAATGTCTTTGTTTGGCTTTTTGGAGTTCTGTTAGCATGACTTATTCTTTTTAAGATATTGCCTTAATATTAACGATTATTTCTTTTATCAGACCAAATTTAGTTGAATAAGCATAAGATCAATTTTGGACATAAAAAAAGCACGCTCGACCAAAGACCAGAGCGTGCTCATCACCAACCTAACCTAATTATGAAAAAACCTAACTCATTCTGTTTATTCCTAACGGGCTTAGTCAGAAAAATGTTCATTCCTTCGATCATATGGCTTCTTTATCAGATAAAGTGCGAAAAATCGCAGGAGAATGAGAATTGCATAATTTACAGTTAATAGTTTTGTAGCACATCACAAATGATAAGGTTTGAATTCTGAAGATTTCATTTCATTATACAAAGCAGACATCAGGGTCAAGACTTTGGTAGAGCAAATTTCTAAAGGTGACAAAACGACCAATGTTATCCTAAATAATGTTCACGGTAGTTTAGATGCGGTCATTTTAGCTACTTGTAATATTATAGCTCCCGCAAATAACCACTTGGTAATACTCAACGATCGCGAAGAAGCAGCTTATTTCTTCTCGGACCTTCAAAATCTAAAGGAAGCAAAGTCACCGACGCTATTTCCAACCTCCTACAAACGACCCTATCAATTTGAGGAAACGGATAACGCTAATGTGCTGAGAAGAGCAGAAACACTGAATAATCTCAACCAAAACAAAACGCACGGTGAAATTATCATCACTTATCCCGAAGCACTCACCGAAAAAGTAATTAATCGTCAATCTCTCTCGTCCAACACTTTTCAGATAACGAAAGGAGACGAGCTGGATGTCTCATTTCTCACCGAGGTACTCATCAACTACGACTTCGAAAAAACGGATTTTGTGTATGAGCCTGGACAATTCTCAGTGCGCGGAGGGATCATAGATGTTTTTTCCTTTGCTTTTGATGTACCCTTTAGGCTCGAGTTCTTTGGAGACGAAATAGAGAGCATTCGATCTTTTGATGCAGAAACGCAGCTCTCCATTGACGAGTATGAAAAGATAAACCTGGTCCCCGACGTTCAAACGCGATTACTTCAGGAGAAAAGAATCTCTATCTTCGAATACCTACCCACAAACACTGTAGTCTGGGTCAAGGACGTTTCATTCGCCTCAGAGATAATCGAAAAGTATTTCGAAAAGGGCTCTGAGTCCTTCGATCAAATCCTCAAGAAAAGTGGGGACACAAAAGTTATTCTTGACCCAGAACAAGTTTTTGATGGGAAAAAGGAATTCCTTGAAGGTCTAAATAAGTTGCCCACAGTAGAATTTGGTAAGCACCATCTACCCGACCCTACGCTGAGTTTGGATTTTGAATCTCGAAGCCAACAATCCTTCAATAAGAACTTCCAGCTCATCGCGGATAACCTGTTTGATTTTCAAACCAAAGGGTATAACAATGTTATCTTTTCGGAATCGCATAATCAACTGGAGAAGCTGAATGGAATTTTTGAAGAAATAAACCATGAAGTCAAGTTCCAACCCATGAACATTGGGCTTCGACAGGGCTTTATAGATCACGCAAATCAACTAGTTTGCTATACAGACCACCAGTTGTTCGATAGATTTTACCGCTTCAAATCCAAAGAACGTTTTAGTAAATCAAAAGGGCTTACGCTTAAGGATCTTAAAACACTTAAGCCAGGCGACTATGTTGTTCATGTGGATTTTGGCGTTGGCCGATTTGCCGGGTTGAACACTGTGGACAACAATGGTAAGAAGCAGGAAGTGCTCCGACTGATTTACAAGGACGACGACTTACTTTATCTATCCGTTCACTCTTTACACAAGATTTCGAAGTATTCAGGAAAAGACGGAACACCACCTTCGGTACACAAACTAGGCACTCAAGAGTGGGAGAACAAGAAAAAGAAGGTTAAGAAAAAGGTCAAAGACATCGCCAAGGATCTTATCGCTCTTTATGCCAAGCGAAAGAACACAAAAGGGATTGCGTTTCCACCTGATAGCTACCTTCAAGACGAACTAGAGACTTCATTTATCTATCAGGATACGCCGGACCAGGCAACGGCCACTATGGACGTTAAAGCTGATATGGAAAAGGAATACCCGATGGATAGGCTGGTTTGCGGTGATGTTGGCTTTGGAAAAACGGAGGTGGCTATTCGAGCCGCTTTTAAAGCGGCGGCCAATAGTAAACAAGTAGCCATATTGGTCCCAACAACAATTTTAGCCCTTCAACACTACAATACCTTCAAAGAAAGGCTAGGAGATTTTCCTGTTAACATTGATTATATCAACAGGTTCAGAACCACTAAACAGATCAAGGACGTCCTGAAAAAAGTGAAGGAGGGTCAGTTAGACATACTCATTGGAACGCATCGAATCGTAAATAAGGATGTAGAGTTTAAGGACTTAGGCATTTTGATTATTGATGAAGAGCAAAAGTTTGGTGTTAAAGTCAAGGATAAGATCAAAGAAATGAAAGTCAACGTGGATACGCTGACGCTAAGCGCCACGCCAATTCCACGTACACTGCACTTCTCACTAATGGGGGCGAGAGACCTCAGTGTAATAGCAACTCCTCCTCCTAATAGGCAGCCGGTCAGCACCGAGCTACGGGCTTATGACGAACAAGTCATTCGAGATGCGGTCAGTTATGAGCTAAGACGTGGAGGCCAGGTCTTCTTTGTACATAATAGAATCAGCGATATCGAAGCGATTGGGAACACAATTCTTAAATTGGTTCCAGATGCGCGAGTGTGTATAGGTCATGGTCAAATGGAAGGTGCACAACTAGAAAAAATCATGATGAAGTTTATCGATGGTGAGTATGATGTCCTCATTTCAACAAATATTATTGAGAGTGGTCTCGACATCCCAAATGCGAATACCATCATTATTAACCGTGCTCACATGTTTGGGCTTTCCGATTTGCACCAAATGCGGGGTCGTGTTGGACGCTCTAACAAAAAGGCCTATTGTTACCTACTATCTCCACCTATTTCGACATTGACTCCAGAATCTAGAAAACGACTCACTACGCTAGAGGAATTTTCTGACCTAGGTGATGGCTTCAAAGTGGCCATGAAAGATCTTGAAATTCGAGGTGCAGGAAATCTGCTTGGTGGTGAGCAAAGTGGCTTCATCAATGATCTTGGGATAGAGATGTATCACAAAATACTGGATGACACGGTTCAAGAGCTAAAAGAGAACGAGTTTAAATCGTTATTCGAAAACGATCTCAAAGAAGTTGCCGAAACATTAAAATCCGGGTTTGTTAAAGATTGCAACATCGAAACAGATCTTGAAATTCTAATTCCCGAAAATTACGTAGAAAGTATTAGTGAGCGTCTCAGACTCTATACGGACTTGGATAATATTAAAGATGAAGAAGGGCTTGAGAGCTTTCGAAAGGAAGTAGTGGATCGATTTGGCGAATTACCTAACGAAGTAAAAGGCTTGATTAAAAGTGTTCGTCTGCGCTGGGATGCTATCAATTTGGGTTTTGAAAAAGTTAGTTTAAAAAACGAAACTGCGCGATGTTACTTCATTACCAGCAAAGATGAGTATTTCAAATCACCACAATTTGCGGCCGTTTTAAATTATGCTCAGCGAAACCCTAAAAACTGTAAATTGAAGGAGACCGCTAATAAATTTTTGTTTATTATTGATGAAATTGAAGATATTGACCAATTAAAATCTAGTTTTGAAGAAATACTCGATAAGACGAAACAATAAAAATGTTTATATCAAGTATTATTATTTAGATATTAAGTGTTCGTTTGAGTAGCGTCATTTGGCGACGAATAATTTTATAAATAAATTTCGAACGCATATTTTTGTTTAGGAATATTTGTGTAAGTAAATAACAGGTTATGAAAATGAATTGGAAGGTATTAAAAAGTACCTCTTCACTCATGGTATTGGGTGCGCTAATGTCATCGTGCATTTTTGGCGGGGGAGGTACCGGTATTCCAACAAGTACTGTTCCGGGGTATAGCAGTACCACAACCGGATTAGAGTATAATGCCGAAGGAGGATTTCCGGTAAATGATTTTCAGGATCAAAACGACGGACCAAACTTAGTGTTTATAGAGGGTGGTCGTATCGTTTTAGGTTCATTCGAAGAAGATATTGTTCACTCACGCGACAATGTAGAGCGAGCAGTAACAGTAACTTCTTTCTACATGGATGAAACAGAGATCGCTAACATTCACTGGTTGGAGTATCTTTATTATATCAGATTAGACTCTTCTAGAGAGTTTTATGAGTCCACACTACCAGATACTACCGTATGGGCGAGAGATTTGGCGTACAACGACCCTTATGTTGACAGCTATCTTAGACATCCAGGTTTTAGATTCTTCCCAGTAGTTGGTGTAAGCTGGAAGCAAGCAAATGACTATTGTTCTTGGAGAACGGCTGTTGTAAACCAAAAGTTACTAGAAGATGCTGGGCTAGCAGAATCAGAAGCAGGCCTTGAATCTGGTGTTACGTTGCCAAACTATCGTCTACCAACAGAAGCAGAATGGGAATATGCAGCTCAAGCTTTGATTGGTACGCAGTGGTTAGATGAAAACCAAACACACAGAAGATTATATCCTTGGGATGGACATGCACTTAGAAATCCTTATGGAACTAGAATGGGTTACTTCCTGGCAAACTTTAAAAGAGGACGTGGTGACTATGCCGGTATTGCTGGTAAGTTGAATGATGGTGCCATGATCACTACGTATATTTATGAGTATCCTCCTAATGATTTCGGTCTTTACAATATGGCTGGTAATGTAAACGAGTGGGTACAAGACGTCTATAGACCATTGTCTTTCCAAGATTTTGATGACCTTAACCCAGTTAGGCGTGATGGTTATCTTGATGAGGAAGACGGTTATGATACTGAAAACTATAACTCATTGATCTCCGATCGAGTAAGAGTTTACAAAGGTGGATCTTGGGCAGATGTGGCTTACTGGTTATCTCCAGGTACCAGAAGATATATGGAGGAAGATTCTTCTACAGCTACGATTGGTTTCCGTTGTGCGATGATCAGAGCTGGAGCCAATTACTAGAGATAATCTGTTTAAAATATATGGAAGGCGGTCGCTATTGTGGCCGCCTTTTTTTTGTGCCTATAGGCTTTACATTTTTTTAACTGAAAAATTCTCTGTTCTAGTTTTGATAACAAGGTGTTGGGTCTGTAAAATGCTGGAAACTAATCGTGAGGTACAGTTTATTTGAATAAATTCAGAAATATAAACTACTCTAAAAATATTCTATTCGTCATATTATCTGACCTTTTAGGAAATATCCGGCAAGTATTGATTTCCAATGACGGTAACCGCACCGCTTCAGCAGATAAAGAGAAATTCGTGCTAAACTTGTCACCTCAATTGGTATATATAGGTTTAACGAAGTATATCGTTTTTTCACAATCACTGGTAGTCACAAAGACTTTATATTTAGTTAATTGCTCAAAGTCGAGGCTTATTAAAGCAGACAAAATAGTAGCCCAAGAAAAAAGTATATCAGTATATTTCCTTAAAACATTAAACTATTCAAGGTAAAGTAGTTACTAATTAATCACAGTGTTATCCGTTTTGTCAACAGTAAAAACTTACTTTTTTTGAAAAAAGAAATCTAGCAATGAGAAGGCCCAAAGAGGGTTTAATTGAAAGTAAGATGATTTGATGTAAGCGGAAGGTGTTTTATTTGGCAACAAAAAAAGGTCGCCTGAATAATCGCAGCAACCTGATTTTGACCAAATAATTTTCTCGTTCTATATTTTCTCCAAGGTAATGTACAGTAGTTCACTAAAATAGTAGCCCAAGAAAAAAGTGTATCAGTATATTTCCTTAAACCATTAAACTATCCAAGGTAAAGTAGTTACTAGTTAATCACAGTGTCATCCGTTTTGTCAACAGTAAAAACTTACTTTTTTTGAAAAAAGAAATCTAGCAAT
>CAYMST010000010.1:0-41810 GCA_964393115.1 uncultured Roseivirgaceae bacterium
AATTGTGGTATCTATTAAGATTGGACTAGGTTAGCGATTTCACTTGGGAATTCAAATTGGTTCACATATTTATACCCTAAAGAGAATAGCTCGTTGGACTTCTTGAAGTCGAAAAAAGTGAAGTTGGCAACTTCTTTCGGTTGAATAAGGATAACAGGTTTTTTGCTAATGTCTTGCATCTGCGCACTGATACTCATCTGAAAGGTTCTAACCGCCACCTTAGCCATGTTATCAACTTCTCTACTTTGTTTTACCGGCGCGATATCCACGGCAATAATCTGTTCACATAGCTTCAACAATGGGTGAATAGGAAGGTTGCACAAGATACCTCCATCGGCGTATTTGGCATTTTCGATCTTGACGGGCCTAAAAAGAATAGGGATGCTGGAAGAGGCAATAACTGGTTCGACCAAGTCTCCAGAGTCGAAATATTTTACTTGACCCGTACTTAGGTTCGAAGCGGTAACAATTAGAGGTGTATGTAGGTCCTCAAATCGGGTGGAAGGGAGTTCGTCTATGAGTGTCTTTCTTAGCCCTCGCAAGGTAAATAGCCCGTCTTTAGGCCACTCCAACTTGGAGTACTGTGTGATATCTTTCTTTTGAAGAATCCTTAGTGCCTTTTCTGGAGGTATTCCCGAGGCAACCATGGCCCCGGCGATGGCACCTGCACTGGTTCCCGCTATGATATTTGGTTTAATACCACGTTCTTCGAGTGCCTTTATCACGCCGAGATGCGCAAAACCTTTGGCTCCACCACCTCCTAGGGCTAAGCCTAAACGGAATATCTTTTTCTTAAGTGCTGCCAAGTTAAATATGTGTTTTACCTAAAATCATTTTGAGTAGGGAAAATGGTTTTTACGGATAAAAAAAGACCTATGTTCCGCTTATGAAGAAAATAATAAGATCCTTTTGATCACAATAGTCAGTAGAGTGTAAGAAATGTTTTGTGAGAAAGGCTACCTCGATGATGAGAGTAAACCAGTGACTGGATAAGCTGTAACTAAGCTGATGAATATCATTTAGATCAATGACTATCATGCTGATATAAAGATGGTTGTGAAGGTAGATTTGTTGAAAAACAAATAAAGATGATTTCAGAAGTAGATGAAGAATTAATGCTGTCTATGCCTATTCTTGAGCGAATTGAGTCATTGAAGAAAACAGCACCAAGCTTTCAAATAGCATCCTCTGTGGAAGAGCTAGTAGATCTAGCCACGGGAGGAGAAAAGAGTAACTCTCTAGACGTTGACTATGTCCTTCCAGATGGTAAGTCCGTAACGGAGGCCACTGTCGTGCGAGTGAAGAACGGTATTGCCGCCAACTATCCCGACCCATATCTCCGAAGGAGAGATCCGGAGAGTATGGTGATTGCAGATAACTACCCAACCGACAAGGACCGGTTTTCCGATCGGTATGGGTATGGCTTTTCCTCACTAAAAGAAGAGACGTTTGAGTGGCTCGGCAAGCAAGACTTAGCCATGTTTTATTTCTATGCTGGTAAATCTGGTCTAGGATATGATGGCGTAGCCATTGTCCCGAAGAACGCTTGCTTCTTTGGGCTTGGTCTGGCCTTGCTACAAGGTATCGTAGATCCGGCTACGGTAGATGGAGACTTTAAGCCAAAAGCTGCCATTTATGTGGCGCCACCGTTTCGACATACCCACTTTGAAGGTAAGCAAGTAGTGGTGCATGAGCGACAGGAGGATCAGTACGAGATGTTTTCGTATAATTTATATCCTGGACCGAGTGCGAAGAAAGGAGTTTACGGTATGTTAATTCACTTGGGTAATATCGAACATTGGATTACCGCGCATTGCGCCACCGCTCGGGTTATCACGCCATATGACAATGTAGTGACGATCATGCATGAGGGAGCCAGTGGAGGAGGAAAAAGTGAGATGTTACAGCAGCCCCACCGCCAACGAGATGGTAGTTTATTGCTTGGTGAAAATGTAATTACGAAAGAGAAACTATCCTTAGAGTTAGCAAAAACGTGTGACATCGAAGCTGTTACTGATGATATGGCGCTCTGTCATAATAGTTTGTCTAAGCATGATGGTAAATTGAGGCTGATGGATGCTGAAGACGGTTGGTTTTTGCGAGTAGATCACCTTAAAACGTATGGTACCGATTTGGCACTGGAGCGTCTCACCGCTCAGCCGGAGCAGCCATTGCTCTTTTTGAATATTAATGCTGTTCCAGATGGTCGAGCACTTATTTGGGATCATATAGAAGATTCACCTGGCGTTCCATGTCCCAATCCCCGTGTGGTAGTACCTCGAAATGCGATGCCAAATGTCTATGACAAGCCGGTCTCCATTGATGTGAGAAGCATGGGGATTCGGACTCCGCCCTGTACTCGTGAGTTGCCAACCTACGGAATTGTAGGGATGATGCATGCTTTGCCGCCTTCTCTCGCTTGGCTATGGAGGCTAGTAGCACCCAGAGGCTATGCGAATCCAAGCATTACAGATAGTAAAGGGCTTTCTAGTGAAGGAGTAGGGAGCTATTGGCCGTTTGCGACAGGACGTAAAGTAACACAGGCTAATCTTATCTTAGAGCAAATGCAGGATACACCGAAGACTAGGTATGTTTTGCTGCCAAACCAGCATATCGGCGCTTATAAAACGGGATTTATGCCACAGTGGATAAGTCGGGAATATCTGGCAAGAAGGGGAAATGCCGATTTTAATTCGAAGCAAGTGTCTCCTTCGAAGTGTACATTACTGGGGTATGCACTTAACAGCATGCGTGTGGAAGGCTATCAAATTCCAAAAGGGCTTTTGAAAGTCGAGCTGCAAGACGAGGTAGGGTTTGAGGCCTATGAAAAAGGAGCGAGGTTACTGGAGAACTTCTTCAAAGAAGAGCTGATTCAGTACTTGAAACCAACTTTGGACCCAGTGGGTAAAAACATCATCGAGTGTTGCCTTGATGACGGAAGCCTCAAGGAGTTCGAACAGTTATTCTAATAATACTCGAGGAGTGAAGAAAAAAGCCGCTTTAAGCGGCTTTTTTAATACATGAACTATAAATATGGTGCAAAGTGTATGCTGCTTTAAAAGGCTTTGCTGTATTTGCCATTACTGTTTTGGTTCGAGTCATAATCGCGATCAAGCATACTACAAATTACTCGGATAATGTCACGCCCCGTCGTATTAACCTTTATGCCGGTTTCGTCACATTCCAGGTATCCTTCGTTTTCCAATGCTTTCAATCCTGAATAATTGATGTTAAGTCCGAATAAAACGAGCTCCTCTGGTCGCCAACTCGTTCTATAGTGACACATAAGGTTCAGGATATGCTTTCGAACAAATATATCTTCTGTAGTATGAAGATGTCCTTTCTTTATAGGTAACTCATTGTTATCCAGTTTCTTGTAGTATTCTACAATAGTTTTTTCGTTTTGGACGAAGGATGTCCAGGCGTCACTAATGGCACTAGCGCCTAGTCCTATTTGAAGACTGGTGGAACAGATGGTGTATCCCATAAAGTTACGGTGCAATAAACCTTCTTTTCGTGCGGATAATAAGTCATCTTTTGGTAGGCAGTAATGGTCCATACCTACTTCTTCATATCCCATGATATCCAAGGTTTCCTTACCAAGTTTCAACATGTTCAGTTTTTCCTTTGGAGAAGGTAATTGATCCTCAAATACTTTTTGCGAAGGTTTTAATTTCGGAACATGTGCGTAGCTGTAGAAAGCGATCCTATCTGGTTTTAGATCTGCCACCCTTTCAAATGTTGACTTCATCGTTTCCACAGTTTGACCAGGAAGTCCGTAGATCAAGTCGTAATTGATCGATTCATATCCAATCTCACGAGCGTTTGCGGTAACATGCTTAACCTGTTCGTAAGTCTGTTTACGGTTGATGAGTTGCTGGACCTTGGTGTCGAAATCCTGAATTCCAAAACTGACCCTTCGGAACCCAACATCGTATAGTGATTGTAAATGCTCTTTGGTAGTATTTGCTGGATGCCCTTCAAAGCTAAACTTTGGATCACTGATGGTATTTCCTGTCTCAATGATGCCTTGTATCAGTCTTTTTAGGTTCTCCGGACTAAAGAAAGTAGGTGTCCCTCCTCCCAAATGGACTTCTGAAATAATGGGTCTAGTCGGTAGCAGATTGAGATAAAGCCTCCATTCTTTAAGTAAATATGTGATGTAGGTGTCCTCGACACTATGGTTTTTAGTGATGTGTGTATTGCATCCGCAGTAGGTACACAAGCTTTCACAAAAGGGAAGGTGAATGTAAAGGCTTACTTCCTTGCCATTTTCCCAAAAGGATTGATGCAAGGCTTTATGATATCCAGTGAGGTTAAAAGAAGCTTCTTTCCAGTTAGGAACCGTAGGGTAGCTCGTATATCGCGGTACTGAGATATTATATTTGTGAAGGTCCATATTTCTAAATTCGCTTACCCAAAAGTAGGAGCCTCCTTTTTTGAATCTAGTGATCTAGATCTGCTAAGAGACTGATAAAAATCATCTTCCGCACATAACACCAGATTGTGTGGCAGTGCGCTCACCGCGTATATTAAGCCCTGCATAGTTTTGTGATACTCCTCGGTAAATAAGTAAGAGCGCTGAAAAGATGGCTACGCCTTTTAGTATAAAGCTCGATCCCTTTTTTAATTTATTCAATAGAAAATCTCCTGAGAAATACATAATGCTCAATGCGGGAATAGTACCTAGTCCAAAGGCAAACATGGTACTGACGGTCATCAAGATTGTTTCTTGAGAAACAGCAAAAGCGGCGGCGATATACGTAAGTCCGCATGGAAGTAAGCCATTTAATGCACCGCTTAATACCCAACGTTGAGCATTGGTAAGCTTTGTGAAGAGCGTGCGCTGTAAATAACTCGTGATTCCTGTCCTTGCAAACATTTGTTCTATTTTGAATTTCACTCCGGGAACCGCATAGATCAGCAGCATAATGACTCCAATGGCAATGGTGAAAAACTGCTGTAGATGGAGTAGGTACAAAAGTGAACCTAGCACTCCTAACCCAACACCGATGAGTGAATAACTCAATAATCTCCCTAGGTGGTATAACAATACTCCTTTTGAGGAGCGCCTGTTTCCCATTAGTGTCATCATCAACGGGCCACACATGCTGAAGCAATGTAGACTACCAAAGAAGCCAATGATGAACCCTGCTGTCATGGAATATAAACCTTAAGCTTTTGAAGGTATTCTGTTCCGTCGGACAGCCACTGTATGTTTATCCTATAGTGTCCGCTCGTTAGGTCTTGATAAGAAATCACTTGTTGCTCTTTATCAAGTGAAATATCATAGGTTCTGTCTAGTTGTTTACTTGAAGGGTGATAAAAATGAATGGTTCCTGACGCATTTGTGGTTGGGAAATTAAGGATAACTGACTTCTCATTATTAGTTAATGTTACCTTTTGGCTGTTCTTGACATTCATCATCCTATTGATAGTTTGCTGATGATTTATTTCGTCTCGGTAATAGTCTTCGGATACCAGGTCGAAGTCTTCCTGAAAAGCGCCATAGACTAAGTAGCCTATGAACGACATGAAAGTAAAGAGTGCAAATGTTATTTTATATCCCCAGTTCATTGAATTCCACTTTTTGAAGGTCCTAAAAATTTTGTGTTTACCGTGTTAATAAGTTTGTCCTCTGAAAATACGCCTACCTCAATTCGTTCACTAACAGAGTTTAGGTGTTTGGGATCTATGACGACAAAAAATGCGCCTTCTCCCTTTCCTTGAGTTTCTAACGTAATTGGTTCACCTATCATTTCGATCTCTCCTTCTGGAGATAACAGTTCGAGTTTTACTGCTGATGGTGCGTTGGTTTTGTTGACAATACTAAGTTGATAAAGGTTTGAGATGGCTCCGTTATCTCGCTCCTGATAGAGCATACCTGGCGTACGTGTAATAGTGGCTTCAAAGTCTGAACGTATTAAAAGCAACACAACCAAAGAGGCCAACAAAGCACAAAGCACGAAGGAATAGGCTTTTATTCTTGCCGAGAACTTGAATGGTGTTCCGGTAACGATATTTTCTTCTGAAGCGTAACGAATAAGTCCTTTAGGTTTATCTATTCGCTCCATTATGCTGTCGCAGGCGTCAATACAAGCCGTACAATTAATACATTCCAGCTGCGTGCCGTTACGAATGTCGATACCAGTAGGGCATACCAATACGCACTGATGGCAGTCAATGCAGTCACCCATGCCTTGCTGTTCACGATCTTGTCCTTTTCGCCATTTTCCACGCTGCTCACCACGTCGATGATCATAGGAAATTACCAGGCTGTTGCGATCGAGGAGGACGCCTTGCAATCGTCCGTAGGGACAAATCGTAGTACATACCTGCTCTCGCATTCTACTGAAGACCCCATAGAAAAGTCCCGTAAACACGAGCATAGCCGTAAAACCAGCCATATTCTCCAATGGGTTGCTGGTGATAATCTCCCTTACACGGTCTGTCCCTAAAAGATACGACATGAAAGTGTGGGTAATCAGCACGCTGATGGCTATAAAGAGGATATGTTTACTCGTCTTTTTAAGGATTTTGTCGGCGCCCCAAGCTTGCTTCTTTAGCTTTTTTTGAGCCATATAATCTCCTTCGATCCAGTATTCTATTCTACGGAAAACACCTTCCATAAAAATGGTTTGAGGACATATCCATCCGCAAAAGATACGCCCGAAAACAACGGTAAACAGTATGATGAAAACCACCGAAGCAATGAATCCAATCACAAAAAGGAAGAAATCTTGAGGCCAGAATACTTGTCCTAAGATGATGAATTTCCTCTCAAAAACATTGAAAAGAAGTAACGGATGTCCATCAATACGTACAAACGGAGCCGCAAATAAAATACCTAAGAGTGCATAACTTACCCACTGGCGATAGCGGGTAAAGTTGCCTTTTGGTTTTTTCGGATATAGCCAAACACGCTTGCCATCTGCATCTACAGTGGAGAGATGGTTACGGAACTCTTCTTCTAAATCTGCAATCGGTGCTGTTGAGGACATGTTATTACTTTCATTGATCATCGCATGGACTAGAGTGTTTTGGCTTCTTCCGGAGATTGATCTGTTTCTTTGACCTCACGCGTCACTAGTTTGCCTTGTGGCTCTTTTGGCTTCGCGGGGCTGGTTCCGTTCATCATATAAATGTAGCTAGCCACTTGTTGCATTTTCTTGGGCGAAAGCTGTGTCTCCCAAGAGATCATCCCTTTAGAGACCACTCCATACTTAATTGTTTTAAAGATCTCTTTTATATCACCACCATGAATCCAGTAATTATCGGTAAGGTTCGGGCCTACACCTCCGCCACCATCTTTCGCATGACAGACAGCACACTTGGATTCGAATATTCCTTTACCCGCTTCCAGGTCAATGGTTTCTGAAGCTAGTGTCACGCTATTTTCATCGATAAGATTATCGAGTGAAGCCAGATAAGCCTGGACTTTCTCATCAGCAAGTTTCATTTCGGCAACGTACTCTTTATCCTGAGTATACATGCCCAAAAAGAAAAACTGGAAGAGGTAAATAGCTCCAAATACAATCGTGGCATAAAAGCTGTATAGCCACCAAGGTGGTAGCCGGTTGTCTAACTCGTTTATCCCATCATAGTCATGACCTGTGGCAACTTCAGCTTCACGCGCAATCGGCACAGCGCCGTTCATTTGATTCCATAGTTTCAACCAGAAACCTTGTTCGTCCTCTTCTACTATGACGCCAAGAGCCTCTTGCTTCGCTCGCTTTCTGTCTTTCAGGATGGCATTCATGGCATACCAAGCCACAAATACAGTGATTAGCGTAACGATACAAATGATCAGTGCCAATAATAAGATGACTTCCAGCATCGGGATGCCTAAGAAAGTCCCCTCCAGTTCAGAGCTTTGTGCTAGCAAAGAAGAAGGTAATGCGCTCATTAAGACTACAAGTAGATATTTATAGTTTTTCATTGTCTTCTAGTGGTATGTTAGAAATTTCTTTGAAAAGTTTATTATCCACTTTGATGACATAAATGATCAAAGCGACAAAGAACAGGAAGAAGATTAAAAAGGAGATCACGGGATATATTTCAATTCCAGCTATGGTCTCTAAATGATGTTTGATGAATTTAAGCATGGCTAATAGGGATTATTCCGTTGTGGTCAACTCCATTTTTTTGATATCCGTACCTAGTCGTTGGAGGTATGCAATGAGCGCAACGATCTCTAGGTCGGCACTTGTTTTAATATCGTCGCGACCCAAATTGGTGACGATGTTTTGTGCCTGTTTCTCGGCATCTGAAACCGCTTTTGAGTCGTAACCTTCCGCGTATGGTACGCCCAGTGTTTGCATGGCCTGGATTTTACTTGGAAGCATTTCCTTATCCCAAGCTTGCTCAAAAAGCCATGGGTATGGTGGCATAATAGACCCCGGAGACATACTTGTCGGATCAAGCATATGGTAGTAATGCCAGCTATCCGGATATTTCTTGCCTACACGATGTAAATCAGGGCCTGTCCTCTTGGATCCCCATTGGAATGGGTGATCATAGACGAACTCACCAGCTTTTGAGTATTCTAGATCCGCTGGATCGTAACGTAGTACTTCGGACCGGAAAGGTCGGATCATCTGCGAGTGACATGTGTAACACCCTTCTCTGATGTAAATATCACGGCCATTTAATTCTAATGGAGTGTAAGGTTGTACCGCAGAAATGGTTGGTACGTTGGATTCAACTAAGAAGGTAGGTACAATCTCTATCACCCCTCCAATAGCGACGACTACCAAACTCCAAACCAACATGCTCACTGGCTTCCACTCAAAAATTCGTCTGTGCCAGTGATCTGTTTTAGGTGCTTTATACCCTTTTAATAGTGGTGCGGCCTGCGCTTTTGTATCGCTCTCAAAGGCTCCAGCTTTAGCGGTTTTAACCAGGTTGTAAATCATAACAAACACACCCGATAAGTAAAGCAACCCGCCAAATGCGCGTAAGGCATACATAGGAATAATTTGCGTAACGGTCTCTAGGAAGTTGCTGTAAACCAATGTTCCGTCAGGATTGAATTGCTTCCACATTAAGCTTTGAACAAATCCGGCCCAGTACATGGGTATCGCATAAAAGATGATGCCCAACGTGCCAATCCAGAAGTGTACATTCGCAAGCTTGAGCGAGTAGATCTTAGTGCCGTATAGCTTTGGAATTAGGTAATAGAGCATGGCGAATGTCATGAATCCATTCCAACCAAGTCCTCCGACATGTACGTGAGCAATGATCCAATCGGTAAAGTGTCCAATCGCATTGACATTCTTCAACGAAAGCATCGGTCCTTCGAAAGTGGCCATACCGTAGCAGGTGACGGCAACTACCATAAACTTCAGAATTGGGTCTTCTCTGACTTTATCCCAAGCTCCTCGAAGGGTAAGCAAACCATTGAGCATTCCTCCCCAACTTGGGAGGATAAGCATGATTGAGAACACAACGCCTAACGCTTGCGCCCAGTCAGGTAGTGCGCTATACAAAAGATGGTGTGGTCCCGCCCAGATATAGATAAAGATCAGTGCCCAAAAGTGTATGATGGATAATCGATAGGAGTAAATGGGTCTTTGCGAAGCTTTTGGAATGAAGTAATACATCAGTCCTAAATAGGGAGTCGTAAGGAAGAAGGCTACTGCATTATGTCCGTACCACCATTGTACCAGTGCGTCTTGAACACCGGCGTACCAGGAGTAGCTTTTCATAAATGATATGGGTAACTCAAAAGAGTTGACGATATGAAGCATGGCCACAGTTACGAAAGTGGCGATGTAAAACCATATGGCGACATAAAGGTGTCTCTCTCGACGTTTGAGAATCGTACCGAACATGTTAATACCAAATACCACCCAAACCAATGTTATGGCGATGTCAATGGGCCACTCGAGTTCGGCGTACTCTTTTCCCGTGGTCATCCCTAGGGGTAAAGTGATAGCTGCCGCAAGAATGATAAGTTGCCATCCCCAAAAGTGGATTTTACTTAATGCGTCGCTAAACATCCTTGCTTTACAAAGACGCTGTAGTGAATAGTAAACGCCGGCGAAAATACCGTTACCAACAAAAGCAAAGATCACCGCATTGGTATGCAAAGGCCTGACACGGCCAAAGGTGGTGTATGGCAGTCCGAAATTGGCCTCGGGAAATACAAACTGTAGAGCCACTAACAACCCTACGGTCATACCCACCACTCCAAATATAGTCGTGGCTATCAGGAAGTTTCGGACGGTCGTATTGTCGTACGAAAAGGTTTCCAGTCCCTGAGATAGGGCATCGCTATTCTTGTGTTCCAGCATTTTTCTCGTCGTTTTTATTCGTAATCGCCGATGATATTGAGCACAATACCATTATTGTTCACTTGTTTGTTGTTCGCTTTGCTTATCGATGTCCTCGTCTTCAAAAAGGATTCGGACGGAAGGAGTGTAGTCGTCCTCAAACTGCCCAGCTTTTGAGGCAAGCAGGAATGCTACCAGAAATAAAGTCGCCAAAAAGAGGCTACAGCCGATCAGTATGAAAATGACACTCATAATCTTTAGGACAAAAAAACGTGCTGTAGCCAGCAATACTGATGACCGCAGTTAGTGAGAGTGCTGATTTATGTCAGGGCTTTAACTAGCGTTTCTAAGAATGTTCTGAAAAACATGAATAAAAAACACAACTTGATATGTTTAGAAAGCGGCACCTCATATAGCGTGTTGCTTTGTGCGTGATAGTAATTCCCAAAGTAGCATTGAGTCAAGATGATAACTTCAATAGAATTGTCTTATTTCAAGCAAAATCTTAAATTTGACAATAGTGAATAATCGCGATTGCGTTTTTAGGATGTTGTAGGGAATGATAGTTTGATGAAAATAATTATGTTGAATGTATGAGGATTGAAAAGAAATTTCTATGGATTTCCATTCTAATACTAGGAACCTTTATAGCTGCACCAATCGGTTTTTATTTATGGACATTTGCTGGAAATGAGCTTTCATCTAACCCGTCGAATTGGGGTGTTCTTGGAGATTATTTTGGAGGAATATTGAACCCAATAATTTCATTGGCAAGCTTAATCGTACTTGGATATTTAACCTATTTGGTAAATGAACAAAGTAGTAGGAAAAACACAAATCTGTTTATATATCAAAAAAAAATGGATGCTTACGAAGAACTAACTAAACCTTTTAGAGAAATTAACCTAGTTGATATTCGGATCAAATTGGCATTACAATTCACTAACCAATTAAATGATCTAAATCCTGATGCTAGATTGCAGAAAGCAATTGAGATGAAGGAAAAATTTGCGCATGTTACCAATATCTTTACTGAATATTTTCATACACTTAGAGCGTTCGACCTTACCTATGGACATTTATTCAAATACGACTTCTCATGCTCTGATTTTGTCGAACTTGCATCAGAAATAAAAAAAATTGGAGATTACCATAATGAAATTGGAATTGGGTTGTTTGACAACGAACAAGAAATTGAGCTCACAGTAGAGAAGTTTAAGCCCAATAAAACCACCAAAGAATTAATGGTAAAGGTTTTTAATGAAATTAGAAGAGAAGTGCTTCCTCAGAATAACTAAAAGTCCCTACAACATGAGATATGAGAGTAAACTGGTTTAGTTATTCTGAAATGGAATTGCTTTCTGGAAACACCGCAAAATCTTTTCGATTTTGCTCATGGAATGATTTAATTTAGAGCAAAAATCAAAAGATTTTGCTTGGATATAGAGTTGAGCTGATTGCAATTCATTCAGTACGCTCCATATCTTGGCGTTATATGGCATTATCTGAACTTCTAACTTAATGAGCTCAACTCAACAACTAAATATTCAGTCAATCTTAAACAATAAGTGGGGCAGGTATATGCTGTTTATCTCAACAACAGTGGTTATTTACTTTATCGCAGTAAGACTAATCAACCCTGAACTACTCAAAAGTAAAATTGGAATTGGCGGAATTCTACTACAAGCTAACTTGATATACGCCTTTTTCTTCCTGTTCAGAGCTCAATACAAATTTGTGACTATCCGAAAAGAAAATGCAAACGAGTTTTTCATAAGTGTTTTTATTGGACTTTCATATATAGTGTCAATTGCTGGACTCGCAGCAACAGTTGCCTCATTCTTTCCAGTGGATATAACAAACGAAGTTGGGTTTGAACAACTTTATGGTACAGGAACAGGTATGCTCTTTTCAGGCATTTATCAAGTCCGTTACTTCAAAGAGAAGAAAAAAGCCATATAACAGTCTGTGATAAGGGCATGCCCATGCTCACTCACCGAATCAATACAAGAAGGTGTTCCACCAATCCGATCGGAATCTCTAGAATACCGAGGAATGGGCATTCTGGAAGCCGATCAATTCTAGGATGCGCCTCATTGTAAAGCGGTCCGCTGCCGCGGTAAAAATGTATGAGCGCTCCACGCCGAATCGAATCTCAGATTCGACTATATTCGTAGGGAAACAAACGATATAACACACGCCCCACAATATTCGGGTCCTTAAGTTAATTAATTGAAAACGATAATTGGAGACTACTTAATAGCTGAAAATGATAAGAATATTACACTAAAATGGAGACGTTCCGTGAAGCATTATCTTGACTCTTTGTTCTTTCTATTAACTGGAGTAATATGCCTTGCATTCATTTCAGGCGGGATATGGACTTACTTGAAAGAAGGTTTTTCAATAATTCTAATACCCTGGATTGGCTTGTTCCTTTATTCAGCAATTTTACAACTTCATAAGTTTTACGTTTTTATAACCATACCTTCAGACGTACTCAAAATTAATAAAAATGCCCCCTTTGATTTCGTATTAACAACTTCGTTTGGGGAAACAATAAGTAGCATTTCTAACATCAGGGTGCTAGAGTATAAATTGCATAAGGAAAAATATGAAATTGACAATCATTTAAAATTCAGGTATTGGATTTCTTGTAGTATGGTCTTAATGGATGGAAATCGAAAGCACATGATTGATATTAATCCTTCCGCAATTATTGAATCAAGTTCTTATCATTCGAGTATAGAGAATGAATTGAGGACCAGCGCAAAGAAACTAATGAAAACAATAGCTCAACACCTTAATACGGAAGTAAGATGGAAAGGAAAAGTGGAAGAAAAATAAAACTCTAACATTCTATAGGACAGCATCCTTGACTACTGCTGGAAATTAACTTTAGTACATTTGAGAGGCCCGCCATTCTGCGTATGGGCCTATTGAGAAATGAAAAAGTAATAGACTATTTCGCAGAACTGGCTATTTAGTAGACGAAACATTATCTTCACCAAAACGCACGATTCATACAGGGTCGTTAGCGTGCATTTTATTTAACCTAATATGAAAAGAGACAATGAAGTTTACAGTTTAGGTAATGGGTATAGTCCATTTGTCTACAACAGTGAAAATAGCCTTAAATATTGTTTCCCAGTTTCATCAGGTCATGCTGACTTATCCTTTGACTTCGATATTTCAGAACAAGATTTAGAAGTTTTAAAATCTAGCCTGTTCCGTTTTAAAGCATTATACTTTTTACTTTTCTATGAGGCTCAATCTACCTTTGGAACTGGCCACCCCAACCCTCGAAAATATACAGCAGCAGAGTTTGAAACTTGCAAAAACAAAGTCCTATATCAATCTGAAAAATGGTTAGCATCATACATTACAGAGTTTTCTAAAAATCGAAATTTAGCAGAAAGTCACTTTGTGTCGTTCTCAAAAAATGTGTTTGGAACAGAGTAAATTATCTACCTTATACATACTCAAGTTTGAGCCTAGATAAAATGAAAATCACTACATGGAACTGCAATGGCGCACTAAGAAAAAAGTTTGAAGCATTGTGCGAGCTCGAATCTGATATTTATGTAATTCAAGAGTGTGAAAACCCAGCTGAGGCGGAACATGCTGATTATCACGAGTGGTCAACTAACCACCTTTGGACTGGAGAAAATAAAAATAAGGGTATTGGAATATTCGCAGCACCCTCGATCGAACTTGAGCCCTTGAATTGGTCAAACGCTTACAAGGATCACTATGTTAAATACTTTCTGCCGTGCCGAGTAAATAAAAATTTCAATCTTCTCAATACATGGGCGCATCGAAACAACTCACCAAACTTTGGGTATATCGGTCAATTCTGGAAGTATCTACAGACTAATAAAGAGAACTTTAAAAACATCATGATTACGGGAGATTTGAACAGCAATGCTGTTTGGGATCAATGGGATAGATGGTGGAACCACTCGGATGTGGTTAAAGAACTTGAAGAACTAAAAATTTGCAGCCTTTATCATCAGTTCTTCGATGAGCAACAAGGAAAGGAAACCCAACCGACTTTCTATTTGCAGCGCAAGATGGAAAAGCCGTATCATATCGATTATGCATTTGCAAGTGATACTTTATCCGAACAACTGAATAGCGTATCTGTTGGCAATGTTTCCAAATGGCTAGAAATTAGTGATCACTTACCGCTAACAATCGAGATTTCCGAAATGAAAGAGCACTCTAACGATCGATAATGTCTGCAGGGTGGCTCAGTGGTAAAGGAAACGGCAGTGGATTTGGTAGCTCCGTCGATTCTGCGCTACGCCTCATTGATAATCAAAAATGTATGAGCGCTCCACGCCGGATCGAATCCCAGATTCGACTATATTCGTACAGAAACAAACTACATATCAAACGTCCCACAGCAATCGGGTCGTTAAGTGGAATTACTAAATGGACGAAAGAGCTTTTACAACGTTGATAGAATTTTTGAATAAGATTCCAGCTGTACAACAACCAATATCAACAGGTGACGAGAAGGACATATGGTGGGTGAAATTCTCCATTGATACAGAGCATCATTTGGCATGGAATGTAGTTCAAGAATTTGGACATATCATGAATTATCTTTCAATTGAAGAGAGATTACCAACGTCATTTTATCCTGTTTCGCCTCCTCCTTATATGAACGGTGGCCCGAGCGATTTTTTATCTTGGGTTATTGAAACTAAGGACAAGGACTTCAAACCTGGAACATTAAAAAGATGGTTAGAAGGAAGACTACCTGATCCTGTTGAAAACGAAGATGATTGGAATACTGAATAGAAAAAAGTTCAACCTGCCAGACGGAATGGACTTAATAGAGTTAGATAATAAGCTTAGATTTAAAGGTACAGCTGATCAAATCGACAGACTGTCAAGTGAAATCCTGAAAATTGCTGAGTTAAAGAAAAATCAGAAGTATAAGCTAGGTAAATTTATATTTTCAGTCTCTGATACCATTCCAACAGATTTTGACTTGCATCATGTAAGAATACTAGCTGATGCTTGGAAAATCATGTCATTGAAATTTAGAGAGGTTGCCAATAGCTGGGAATCTAGCCCTTTTGATTTTAATGATTGCGGATATCTCGACCCTAAGTTAGAATTTAATCTGGGTGTAGAGCTTGTAGGAGAACCAAACCCAAGATAAAATCCACTTAACAATCGATGATGTCTGCAGGTCGGTTCAGAGGTAAAGAAAGCCGTAAAGCTTTTGGAAGCCCCATCCATTCTGCGTTGCGCCTCATTGTAAATCGGTTCGCCGTCACGGCAAAAATGTATGAGCCCTCTACCCCTGATCGAATCCCAGATTCAACTATATTCGTACTGAAACAAAATACATAACACACGCCTGTTGTACGCCATACGTGCCATTAAACCTATCAATGAAAATTCACGATTTTGATATAAAAAAAGGGATATACAGTTTCGAGTTCAATGACCTGAACACAGAAAAACATTCACATCCTATTGTCGAAATCATAAGTGCAACAAATGGAACATTTTCATTGCAATCAAACGAATGGACTAATGAAAACTTAGTGTTTGCAATTATCGATTCAAACACCAAACATAAAGTAGTTTCAAGGAACTGTTCAGTCAGAATGCTAATGTTGGAAAGTTACAATTCCCAATTATATGATTTCTTAAGAAACGAAGGAATAGAATTTCAAAATGGAGTTTTCTTAAAGTCTAGCTTTGTGAAGAAAGAGGAGTTGTTTTCAGGAATCAAGAAACTTGCTTTAACAAAAGACTTAAAAACACCAACAGATAAACGAATTGGTGACAGCATAAAATTCATTGAAGAAAATGAACTTGAATACAAAAACCTCATGTCAGAATTGACCTCACAAGTATTTTTATCTGATAGTAGGCTTTCTCACCTTTTCAAAGAGCATATCGGAATATCAATTAAAAAATATCTTGTCTGGAACAAATTACGGCAAGCAATAAACCTGTATTTAAATGAACAGACCAACTTAACAGACGTTTCCTTGCAGAGTGGATTTTTTGATCAAGCTCACTTGTCCAATTCCTTTAAAAATGTCTTAGGCGTAAGCCCATCAAAAGCCTACAATAGCAGAATCATACAATCATAGCTGTCTGCCAAACTTTAGTTTTGATCTCAAAACAAAGAAAATGAGTGGACATATAAGATATGTAGAAAAGCAAGATCTACCAGAACTGAAGAAAGTACTTGATTCGAGCGAATTGTTTCCTTCGTACTTGCTAGATGATATGATAAGTGATTATTTGAGCAATGAAAAATCAACTGATATTTGGTTTACAACAGTTGAACAAGGAAATCCAATTTCAATTGGCTACTGTGCACCCGAACGATTAACGGAAGGGACTTACAACCTTTATTTGATTGCAGTTCACAAAGACAAACAAGGAAATGGAACTGGAAAGAAAATGACGGAATTCATAGAAGATGAGTTGAGAAAAAATGGTAACCGAATTTTAGTCGTAGAAACATCAGGAAAGCCTGAGTTTAAATTGACACGTGAATTTTATGCAAAATGTAACTATGTCCAACAAGCAACAATTCCAGAATTTTATGAGGAAGGAGATGATAAAGTGATTTTCTGGAAGAAACTAGTAGAATAAACTGCGTACAACAGGCACTAAGCTCCATCAGCTTACGTAGCTGTTTACAAAGAGTCCTACGAACTGATACTATTGGGACATAAGAAAGATTAAGCCGACAGAGCTTAGTTTGACGTTAGTCTGTGTACATTGGCAACAAATCATATTGTATAGACAGAACCTCCAAAACATATAAGCACACTGAACTAATCAACTTAACCAAAGAATAAGTGACATTTGATTTATACGATACCAACAAAGCCTCTATCGATCCGTGCGTAAATTGTGGGGCATCCAGCAACTATCAAATCAATATTGTAACACCTGAACTGGATGAACAACTTTTGGATTCGGGAAAGTCTTCAGATGCTAGGATATCATACACGAAACGTTGCTTGTCAATCAAGCGTAGCTCCCCAATCGCTTCACCAATAGCGTGACATACCCGACTACGGTAACTGAACTCAAAGGCATTAGTATTGCTGAAAGAAGAGGGGTCAGGTTTCCTGTAATGGCAAAAGATAGCCCAATGATATTGTACAGGAAAGACAGCAAGAACGCCGAAAAAACCACTAAACGAATTTTACGGCTGAAGCGCAGGTGATTCGCTACTGAGGTAATTCCTTTTGAGGCCAGTATGGCATCACAGGCAGGTGAAAACTGATGAATGTCTTCTGCTACCGCAATGCCCACTTTTGCTTTTTTCAAAGCGCCCGCGTCGTTTAGACCGTCTCCTATCATAAGAGAATTGTTATTAGCATCGATGAATTCAAGCTTATCTTCTGGCTTTTGGTGGAAACGAAGCTCTTCGAAGAAAGGATCTAGTGTTTTCTTTTGTGCTTCATTGTCTCCCGATAATAAGGCGAGACGATAGTCTGTCTTTAGGTTATCGAGTAGCTGAAAAATTCCCTTTCGGTAGGTGTTTTGGATTTCAAACCTTCCGATTTTATTGTTTACCTCTACGAAGACCACTGAGTTTTGACTGGTGATGGTGTGTTGTCGGGTGACGAACATCTCTGATCCCACTTTTATTTCGCTATCCGTGGTTATCGCAGTAAAGCCTTGGCCTGTATTTTCAATAAAGTTTAACAAGGACACTTTTTTATATTGTGGTAACGATTGAGCGATAACACGGCTTAACGGGTGACTTGAATTGTTCAATGCAGATTTGAGCACACACTTCTCGTGTTCTGTTAATGGGGTGCCGCTGTAGCTTACTGAGGCTGAGTTTTGGGTTAAGGTTCCCGTTTTATCAAATACAATGTTATTAATGTCCGCTAAGGACTCTACCACCTCAGCATTTTTCAGAAAAAGCCCCTTTTTTCCAAATTCGCGAAGAGCATGTCCGTAGGTAAAGGGCAGTACGAGTGCTAAAGCGCAAGGACACGCTACGATGAGGATGGCGGTCACCACATCCCAGACTTGAGTGGTATCGACAAGCCACCAATAGGTGGCGGAAAGTAATGCGGTAGTGATAACGGAGACAGTGAAGTAACTGCTTATGCGGTCTACCAAAGACTGGAAGTTCTTTTGAGGCCGCTTAAACGCCTCTTTGTTCCACAGTTGGGTCAGCTCGCTGTTACTAACTGACTTCAGCAGTGTAATGACTAGTTGTGTTCCTTTCTGTCGGCCACCAGCATATACTTTTTCGCCGGTAGATTTAGCTTTTGTGTTGGATTCTCCTGTCACAAAGCTGTAGTCGATATTCCCCTCTCCTCGTAATATCATGCCGTCCGCAGGAATGAGCTCATCGTTATGGATGACAATCGTGTCTCCTTTCTTCAACGCTTTGAGGTTTCGATGATATTCTTCCCCGTCAATTAAGCAAACGACAGAGATGGGAAAGTAGGAAGTATAGTCGCGATCGAAGGCAAGTGCATGGTATATTTTCTCTTGATACCAACGCCCAATGAGCAGCAAAAACACTAAACCAGTTAGTGAGTCAATAAATCCGCTTCCCGTCTGTGTCCCGATTTCATATGCACTTCTAAGAAACAGTGTGAGGATGCCTAAAACAATGGGGACATCGACATTGAATGAAAGATGAAGAATCCCTTTCCAAGCTCTCGTAAAATATCCTTTGGCGGAAAAAAGAATTACTGGGATGGCCAAGAGTAAGTTTAACCACCCAAAGACTAGCTTAAAGTCCTCTGTAAGCAATAACTTTTGATCTAGGTACTCTGGCATACTGAGCAGCATGCTATTTCCAAAACAGAAACCAGCAACGGCTATTTGCTTGGCAATACTTGATTTTTGCGCGTTTTTTTGTGACGGTTCATTCGCACTACCCAGCGCGATGGATGGAGGGTATCCAAGTTGTGCGAGTAGCACCACAACTGTTTTTAAATCGATCTGATTAGAAAAAGTAATAGATATCTCTTTGCGTGTAAAGAAGACCTCTGATCGCAATATGTGCTCATTTAGCTTGTTTAGGTGCTCGAGTAGAAAGATGCAAGAGCTGCAATGTATGCCGGGAAGTGAGAGTTTTACAACGGATATAACATCATCGGAGTAACTCAAGAGATCGTTGCAAATAGCTTTGTTATCCAGAAAAGCGAACTTTTGGGCTGCTTCCGATTCTGAAACGGATTTGTTGAGTGAAGAAACTATCGTGTGATGCCCATCAAGATTGGTGGACTGCAGAAGCTCATAAACCGTTCGACACCCCTCACAGCAAAAAGAGCCCAAACCGTTTTGTATAGTGCTTTCGCATGGGTCACCGCAGTGACTACAAGTTGTTGATTTTGATGACATGCTGCAGAGAGTTCGTTCGGGCCGTTGATTTCTTTAACCAGAACCACCTTTTACTTTGTTACTTGATATTTCATGCAATAATTGAAATAATAAGCATCCTAAGTAAGTACCGATGTCATTAGGAATTATGACTTTGGTCACTTAGTTAGATAGGGGGGCGGCGAATTAAAAGAATAAGTTAAGGTGTTTGGTGTGATTCTTTTGCTTAAAATCATTTTTTCAATGGAAATTTATGCCATAACTTTCATCAACTAAAACTCAATTCATGAATAAAATATCTAGATATGGAAGGCTAAACGTCTTCTTATTGATCGCCCTTTATCCATTTTTTTCCTTTTCAAGCCCTTATGATGCCTTTGGCCGACATGTTGGGGGTAACGCTCATTCTGAACAGAAAAGTGAAATACGGGCTTTATCAAATAGTACAGCGAATAATTTCTTATCTGAATCTAGTAAATCCAATAGCGGACTTGTAGATACAGAATTCTCGACTTTGATTTCCACGGTATGGGATGATCTAAATGGAGACGGGCTGCGTGATACAAATGAACCAGGCATTGCTGGCATTCGCGTGAATCTACTGGATAGGAAGAAACGGCAACTCCGTTATGCCTTATCGGACCAAAACGGTGAAGTCTTCTTCCATGGCCTTGATTCGAAAAAAAAATATATGCTCGAAGTCATCAGGCCAAACCAATATGCTTTTGCTCCATGCGGCATGGGAAATAATCCACTACTGGATAGTGATATCCTGGTAAGGAAAAATAGAACGACGTTCTTTAGAATCGAGCAGTCGGTTCATCGCGGGGTAGACATAGGACTTTGGTCGCCTGGGGCAATACTCTTAACTGTTTTTGACGATTACAACGGTAACCATCAGCAGGACGAAGACGAACCTGGAATACCGGGTGTGACGATAAATCGTTTGACAGGAAATAATCAACCTTTGGAACAAGTCGTTTCGGGATATAGTGGGTTGGCCGTTTTTTTCAATATTACTCCTAATAAGCAAATGAAAATAGAGGTCGAAAAGCCTCAAGGAGCAACATTTGTCGCGCAAGGAGCTGGCGACGACGACCAATCAGATAGCGATATACGACCACGAAGTGGCCGCACAACAAGTTTTAAACTGATCGGTGGCGCAAAAGTAATGCAGTCGTTAGATGTTGGCCTTTGGATGCCAGGAACAGTAGAGTTTAAGGTTTTTGATGATTTAAATGGTGACGGTATACAAGGGATAAACGAACCTGGGCTGTCAGATATTGAGGTTCTCCTGCTTACGGGAAATAACGCTTTTTTGGATAAAACAATAACAGGCCCAACAGGGATAGCTGTTTTTCATGGTGTCCCAACCGGCAAATCACTAAAACTAGATGTGCAGGTTCCCGATCGTTATGCCGTAGCTCCTCGCGATCAGGGGGATGATGATTTTGATAGTGATATTAAAGAGTATACGGGCCGTACGGCTTCTTTTCAACTCAATCAGGGAAGTAGACGAATCACTCATTTGGATGGAGGGCTTTGGTCGCCAGGCCAGGTGGAGATGTTGGTGTTTGAGGATACGAACAGCAACGGCGTTCGGGACAGTTCAGAAGTGGGGCTTTCCGGTATTGCTGTAAGCTTACTAACTGGAAATAACGAGTTGCTCCAACTTACCATTAGCGGCCAAGACGGGTTAGCTGTTTTTCATGATGTTACACCTAATAAATCCTATAAGATCGAGGTAGAAAAACCGTTTAACACTTTCTTAAGTCCCCAAGACCAGTCTTCCAACGACGATATAGATAGTGATGTATTTGTGCATACCGGCCGCACTCCTGTATTTCGAATGATAGGAGGTAATCAGTCGTTCACTCGGTTTGATGCCGGAGTTTCGTTTGACGCTCCTTCTGGTCGCTTGCTTTCTTTTGCTCATGGAGAAGCAATGAACAACGGGCCGAAAGTTGTGACATATCCGAATCCTGCTGATGACCACATGGTGATTTCGGGACTCGGAGATAAGTATCATCAAATCCATATCCTGTCCTTGGAAGGTAAGCTCTTACAGCGGTTTGGGACGAATGGTCAGGGAATACACTTGTTGGATATAACTGATCTCAAAGCAGGGACGTATTTCATTCGGTTAGTTGGGGTGGATACGAGATATATTCGTTTTGTGAAGCAATAAGTAAAAGCTTTCTAATAGTAAACGGCGGCCATTATCCGCATGAGGGATCGCAGCGAGAAATCCCGCAGCGTTAGCGAGGAATTGAAGCGGAGAGCCCGACCCTTGCCTTGAAGCAATAGCTTCAGAGCAAGGGGCATGCCCAAATATTATAAAAACACTAAATCTGGGTTAAGAAGACACTGTTGGATCAACAGATGAGCTATCATTTTTTGGTAATTAGCAGCGTGGTGCTATTTTTAGAGGATTGTTTCAAAATCTGATCAAGAGTTTGTTCACCATCGAGCTCTTTGTGTGATGCTTGAACCACTTAACCCATAAGTTAACTATACAAAAGTGGTGGTTTGAGAACATATTGCTAGATTTTACATCGGTTCTTAAGTAGACTTAATTGTAGCCATCGCTATGTCATCTAATCCACAAGAGAATGCTGTTCTCGTCCCGATTGCACTATCGGGGATATATATACCTGCTGGCCAAACGGTCAATGGAGCACTTTCTGACTTTAGTAAACTCCCCTGGTCAGATGGGGTAATGGATCATAATGCCTCAACTCCATTTTTAGGAAAGTCGGTTAAAACTCCTCCATTTCAAGATAAGAATTTCACGCTCGGCTCTGGTGTGCATTTACACTGGACGTTACCAGAAGCACATCGGTCATACACTTCTGGAGAGGAGTCCTCAGTTCCTTATGCTCCCAACCGATGGTTGATCACTAGAAAGTCGGATGGTAAACAGTGGATCGTAGAAAGTGACTACATCAGTACCATAAGGTCCAGCGAAAATCAACATGCGGTTTCTGTTCCGTCCCAATATCTCGGAGTAAAAGGGCATCAGCCGTTTGTTTATCTGGGAAGACAATGCTCGCTACAGCAGTGGCAGTCGGAACCGGCAGGCAGTACCTACTGGTCGAGCATGAACAAAGGCCCTTTTTCTGCCTTTGGGCACGGAGAGTTATCTTTTAACAGCTACTACCCAAGTAGCTGCTCTGTTTTCGGATTTTATGACGGTGAAACTACTTCCGTTCCTACGAATGGAGTTGAATATACAGTTTTAGGGTGGTATGCAGACGCTACCAACGACATCGTGCAAACCACTTTAACGTCACTAACCCATTTAATAGCGGATCCTGGAAGTGACCTGGTTACGCTGAAGAAGCTGTGCGGCCATAAAAAAAACTGTGCTTCTTGGCTTTCGGATTTAATTGAAAATGAAAGTACCAATCCAGTTTGGGAAGCGGGACTACCCACTAATACATCACTTTACAAGTATTTTGCAGAAAAGCTTCCAAGTACTCCATCAGGGACCTTTAATACGCTTTTGCAACTTGACAGTGGCAGTTATTACACCCAATTTATCAATCATGCATTAGAGATATTACTCGGGTGGACGATTGGATCCACTACGGAAAGCCCTGCTTACTCCTATTACTACAGTGAATTTATGGTAGAAGCAACAGATAGCTTCTCGCCACCAACATTCGAAGGAGTAGGGATAGGTGCTAGTGTACACGAAGCATTGGGGGCTTATGTAGCAAAAGGTGTCAGCACTGTTGATACGGACCGTGCTGAAATAGAGGAGCAGTTGAATGCTATGATGCTGAAAGGCCATGTGTCGGATAAAAATGTGGACCTGGACATGAACCTGCAGGAAGCACAGCACAATCATTCGTTTAAGGCACATCCGGCAGGATCCTTGTGGAGGCTTCGCAAAAAGAAACTACCCGCAACAAAAGGAGGAACTGTTCATGACACCAACAGCGAGGAAATCAACATCCCTTTGCCTTCGGAGCTAGCGGGACTCCTGAATACCTTAAATTTGCAGCAAGCAGATTACCAATCCGCTTTGGACCAGTCGACAGAACTAAAAAATTCACTCTACACCGCTTGGGCCAGTTATATGCAAATCAGCTATCCGCAAGAGGGAACGGCCCATAATCTGCCATCACCTGACTTGTCGAAGGCTTATGTGAATTATCTCGCTAATCGCGTAGAGCAGCTTCAAGATAGCGTCGGGCAGGTGTCTATATCCGAAACGAATGATCTTTCCGTTTCCATAGCGGGTCCGCTGGCCAATGCTGTTTCGGAAGCGTTTCAGGCGGTAAAAACACAACTGAACGCATTCAACAAAACGATCGCCACCACGGGATACTTTTTCGAATTGTCCCATGTGCCCGCGCCGAGGTATTATGAGGCTAAAGCGCCAACGCTGGTCATGGCAACCGCAGATCAGACAGGGATTAGAAAGCCTTCTTCAGACCCTTTGGATACGGTTCTTTTTCAGCAGAGTATTACTAATTCTCCAAACCAGATTCCTATCACAGTTGATTCGATTTCATGGCCACAAAACGGAGAAATACCAAGTGCTTTTGTCGCTGCGGCCTATCAGTGGGCTCCACAGCTTTTTCAATGGTTGGTTTCTTTTTGTCCAGAGGGTAACGGAAGTAACACAACCACTTCAGATGGTAGCTACAGCTCGTCATACATCAACGATAACTACGAGATTCCTGCTGGTAGATTTGGGTTAAATCCAACTCCGACCAGTAAGCCCGTACTAAACTCGATGGCCTATGCCGGATCGGCACCAGCTCAGGTACATGATCAGAAGAGCTTTTTGAAAGATATTAAAGAATACCTGCTTAAGGTATTTCCGAATACGTTAAGCAAGACCAATTTCGACGCTAGCGCCAAAACCTATATCACAAAACTGGATTGGGCCACAGTCGCACCGGGTCAAGAGGCGTCATTCACCAATCCTGCGTATACTTTTTTCGAAGTGTATAAATTCCTTTCAGGAAAACTGATTTTAACGCAGTCATTGGATGGCTTCAACGAAGCGATGGTCCAGCAGGAGCATCACTATAATTTGCCTATTGCGAACCCGATGGCTTTCGCTGGGTATGATGACGTGACAGTTAGGGTAGCTGGCCTACTACATGATACCTACTATACTTCTCCTGAACCGAATAATAGATTCATGCCGATGGCTGCGGGCCAACTGGCGTTGGATAAAATTGCGTTCATTGACCATTTCGGGAGAGATACCTATGCAGATATTTCAAACTTAGCGATCGCTCAATCGATGGCAACAGCATCAGACTCTGGATGGGTCAAGCTGTCGCCGCGCATCATGCAGCCGTCAAGGATAAACCTTCGATGGCTGAGCGCACAGGATGTCAGTGGAGTGAGTAATGTGGAGATGAATGATCACCCGGAGACCTCTCCTGTTTGTGGCTGGTTCATCCCCAACTACCTCGACGACAGCTTGATGGTCTATGACGCTGACGGGCATGGCGTCGGGTTCTTCTCTGGGTTTTCGCAAACGGTGAGCTGGAAACCTTTTCCGGCGTCAAAATATGCTGTTCATTCAGTGACAAGTGCTAACCTAAACCCGCACTTGAGTAAAATATTACAAACGATTTTGGCTTTGCCATCTTCGGCAACAGGATCATTTTTGACGCAAGTAAGTCAAGCGCAAGAGGCGATTGCTCCTGCCTATTACAACGGACACGACAGTTTGGCGATTCTGGTAGGAAAGCCGATGGCCTTGGTTAGAGCGAATATCTCTTGTGAAACACAAGGAGGCTGGCAGACGGATCGATCGTGGATCGCAAATGCGACCCACCTTCAGGGAGGACGCCCATCAACCGATGGCTATGAACAAGTGAAAATCCCGATTCAACTGGGCGATTATCAGCAATTAGATGATGGCCTTATCGCTTTCTGGGAAGAAGAAAGCAACGAGTTAGGTGAAATTCGCCTAACGCAAAATGCCACCAACACGATTCATATGAGTTTGTCGGAGGCCCCAAAGACATTGTATACGCTAATGGATCCGCATGGGATATTACATGCGAATAGCGGTTTGCTACCAGTGAAAACCATTCGTATTCCTTCTCACCAGTACAAGGAAGTACTCAAGAAACTGGAAATCTTTTTTAGGACGCGACCGATTCTCACCCCGACCAAAGCGCTGTCGATGTCATTACCACTGGAGCAGGGATATCAATGGTCGTGGTTACAAGAGGTGAACCAAAGTTGGAAGGTTACTCCCAATGAGTCGGTGATAAAAGAAGCGACGTTTATAGCCTCCTGGACGAGTTACCTCACAGAAGTAGGAGCGACCACACCTGTAGCAAGTACTATTTGGTCGGATCTAGTCACTGTAGGGTGGGTTTCGGTAAGCACCGCTAACTCGTCGCTATTTGTGGTGCACCCTCTGGACGATACCATTAAGCAAGCACTGATTGCGAAAGGACTAACAGAAGATCAAGTGGCTGCTATCAATAAATTAGTCACCAAAAATTTAACAGGAATTGTTCCCTACTCTAAATCGGCAGACTTTTATCTAAAGCAGCAGTTGGTAGAAGGATATTTAACTCTGTCGGTTACAGAAAGCAAGGGGTAATAGGCCTGTTAATATGAATCAAAGAAATAAACTTTTTTAAAAAAACTAAGCCGACATAATGGAGGCTCCATAAAGAGAATATCATGAGTAGTTTGAAACCAATCTTCCAATTCGACTTTCAAGAGATCAGTAACGGAAAAGTCGCTGATCAATCAGGAAATGGGAATGATGCGGCCGTATTTGGCAATTGTCAAATTGTCAAGGACCCAGATATGGGGAAATGTATCGATTTTGACGGGTCCTCGGCATTCCTCGAGCTAGGGGTACAAAACTTAGACTTTAGCACTGCTGGTTACAGCTTCTGCTGTTGGGTAAATGTTAAGGCCTTTGCGCACTTCTCACCACTCTTCAATTTTGCGCTAAACGAATCAAATTCGATTAGTATTCAGCAGCGATCTATTTCTGGAACGTATTATTTCGATAGTCTGGTAAACGGGACGAATAACCAAATTAAAAGTCCTGACGCTAGTGTAATTAATGCCAACGAATGGACGCACATCGCTTTGACGGTGGATGCAGCAGGGAACGCTGTGATGTATTTCAACGGGAATAGCGTAGCAGCTTCATCAGCGCCAAACCTTCAGTTTATTCCAGAGCTTTCTACAATAACCACCTACCAATATATCGGAAAAGGGGTATGGCCAGATAGTGTTGTACCATTGCTCAATGCTAAAATGGCTTGGGTAACGCTTTATGATAAAGGGCTTTCTACTTCTGAAGTGGTGGAAGATATGATGCAGCTCGAACAAAGAGACTCGACACTATTTCAGCAGCAGTTTCCGTTGGATTTCAACTTGTATAGTGAGAACAACACGGATAAAGTCCCTGTGCTTTATCTGGAAGGAGCCGGTGAAGGGAAGAATTTATATTTGGAAATAGAAAATACGAGTAGTCAAACGATCACGATCAGTCAAAATGCTACTCCAGCTTCATCTACCAACTACGACCTCAAGCTCCGATTTCGACCAGGTATCTTATCAGATCGTTTTATGGGACAAGGAACTATAACGCTGAACGCCAATTGGTCGGCGTTCATCCATAAGGCCGCGGATAATACTATAAGTATTAATATCGTTCGGACTGGGAGTACGATCACTCTGGCTCCCAATGAAAAGCATACAGTTACTATACCAAAGGTGAATGCCAACGCGGTAGGAGGGTCTCGAAATACAAATGTTGAGTTCCTGTATCAGGTGACTATGGGAGCTTCAAATATCGAAGGAACAAGACTTCAGAGTTTGAGCATTGTTAGTCATTTGGGACAAAAAGATATCCCTTTACACGTGGATATAGTGGGGACACCGTCTATTTTAAATGATGGGAAGACCTCAAGTGAACTGTTTTTTAGGGTTAAAAACATGAGCGACAAGGCTATCTCACTAGGTACTAATCCTGCTAGTACTTTTATAGTGAATATTCCTATCCAAGCGACAGGCTCTTCAGAAGAGTGGGCGCTCATCGATCAAGGAAATGAAAGTACTATTTCGTTAGAATGGCCGGTAGTGGGACTAGTAGCGCAGTCTTCTGGTGATACCATTACGCTGATGGAGCCTCTTTCCAACAGCCTTGCAGGAGGTGTATCCATAGACCTTCAACCTCCAACAGGTAGCGTGATAAGTGCTATAGTGAGTAGTTCAGGAGCCCAAGCAGGGGCTACTTCCATTACACTCACTACCTCTGTTGCAGTTGCTGAAGGCACCGTGGTGAAGTTGGCAACAAATAACGCAGCCTGGAATATTCAGAAGGATACGAGCAGTAATACGGTGATGTCTTATACAATCACGAATGTATCTGAATCGGAGATTGCGCCGGGAACAAGTCTCGACTTTATCATTTCTGGGATTGTCTGTACACTACCAAACGGTCAGGCTATCATATCTCTACACTATCAGAATATTCCTGGGTTTTGGGATGGAAATATTCAAGTGAGTGTGGGCAAATCACCTATTACTACCCACCACCAGAACGTAGGGATAGGGATTGAAGCTGACGATACGAATGCTTTGCGTATCGGGACGAATCAGCAACAGCTATTTGCCATCAACGACCAAGGAGCTTTAGAAACAACTTCTTTGATGGTTAGCTATCCAGCCGGTCAAGAAACTTACTCGGCCATTCAGGTAGGAAGTACCGGTGCAACCCATGGCTATGCAGGGATCTACATCAATGCAGATAACGCGCAGATTAACTTTCCATTTTTAATTGGAAATACCTCCAAGCTGATTTTTGAAGTGGATACCGATGGGAATTTGACTTGTGGGACATTGAATTCCAAAACTATAACGGCAGATGGGAGCTTGATCTGCAAAGCTTTACAGGCTAATGGTATTCTGGCTGATCAGATCAAATTAACTTCGGGGCAACATGTTCAGTGTTCAAACTTCGGGTTTTTAAACCCTAATGGTGCCGGAGGCCCATATGCCGGTACTCAGGCACCTCTTGTATCTGTATATGCTAATGATTATATGGTTGCCGCTCAGTTTTTTACCCACTCTGATGCGCGTATCAAAGAAAACATCAGAAGTTCGGTGCCGAAAAGTGATTTACAAACCCTACTGAAGATACGGGTAGTAGATTATCAATACATTGATATCGTCAATAAAGGAACACAGACTAAAAAAGGATTTATTGCTCAAGAGGTGGAGCAAGTATTGCCGGATGGCATTACGGTTTCTACTGATTTTGTTCCTGACATATTTGCCATGTCGAAAAAAGCATGTTTTGATCCTGCTCTACAACAATTAGGCATTGAATTAGAAAAACCACACGGACTTAAAAAAGGAGACCTGGTAAAACTGTACGACGATAAAGGAGAGCAGCAAAGAACAGTGGCTCGCATCGATTCAGATACCCGCTTTACGATTGATGACTGGCAAGCGTCCATAGAGAGAATCTTTGTTTTTGGAAAGCAGGTAGATGATTTCAAGTCTGTTGATTACGATCAGATCGCTACAGTAGGCGTTAGTGCCATCCAAGAGTTGAATAATGAAGTGGCGGAGCTAAAGGATGAGGTGAAATCCTTGAAGGAAGAAATGGCGATGTTGAAAGCGCTGATTTTGGAAGGTAAGGCAGTAACCCATTAGCATGAGTTTTTCAGAAGACGCCTTAAAAGACCTGCTGTCGGTCAAGAATGCGGTGGTAGAAAACTGGGATGATATCTTGCAGACCTCCCAGCAAATCGATAAGCTCATCACGGATGGGTTGGATTGGCTGGAGAATGACACCAATCTTAAGCAAGTAGAGGATATACTTACGCAGTCTATTTCTAGCATTACATCTGAACTAGATGATCTCGATCCAGCCTCACTCACTAAAGCCTTTTCGGACGCAGAAAGTACTATCGCCAGTTATCTTGATCCGATTCTTAAAAACATAGAGAGTATTGCGGAGGATGCGGTTCCAGAAAGTTTAGTGAAACCCATTATTGATAACCTTAAAAGTATCCCGGGTCTTGATGATATTCCTGATTTAGATCTTTCGACCTTGGAAAGTAAGATTGAAAACCTTTCCAGTATACTAGATTTGGATGTTGCTGTAAAGGATACAACGGGTGCTACAAGTGTCAAAAAGCCTTCCGGTTCTGTTCCTACCTCGAGTAGCGGCTCGAGTACCAATGATTTAGCAGGTGCCTTGCTTACAGGGCTTGATAATCACTTTCAGAGTTTTATCGATCAAAATGAATCTCGAATTGAATCATTATTTACCCCAATAAAGAGTCTATTTACGCAAACCTTGATAGACTCTCTAGATACGGATTTAGAAAGTGTCATAAAAAACTTTACGTCAGGACAGAAAGCCATTACTACTGCTAATATTTTACAATCCATCCAGTCCGTAGTTCTCACTCAGGCCAGTACCGCTAAGTTGGTGATATCAACTTTTCTGACCCAGAATAAAGGAAGCTTCTCAGGTCTAAAGGATATTTTATCTGATTTGCTAACTGGTAATATCGATGAGGGTTCTGAGCTTGCCGAGTTATATCAGGAACTTACCGGTACTCAACAAACTCCTGATGTTAGTTCCGTTCTGGCTTTGAGTATCACGGTCCCCAATATTTTACTAAATGGCAAGGATTGGAAAGATGATGTTTCAAGTTTCCAAGGGGTAAGCGACGCGGTCAATAGCACGCTGGCAGAGAACTTACTAGGACTCATTCACACTATATCATCTTCACTGGTCACCTTAAAAGGTACGGTACCATTCGCACTATCGGGTATGATCAAACTTTTGGAATTGGGTTTGTTGGCCAATGAGGTTAGTTCACTTTATTACATGTCAGAAGATGAAATCGAAGAACTCGGCAATGCGGGTAAGGATTTTGCCACAGAAGTTTATGGTTGTAAGGTGCTGTTTAACGGAGTGTTACCTTTTTTGAAAGTAACACTTGATGCATATTGCTACTTTAAAAATAGGCTTTTTACTTTCAGCGAAGATGATGGAGTAACTAAGGTACTCATAAGTGGTCTAGCTGAATTTTTGGGATGTGCGGGGTCTATTGTTTGGTGTGGTTTTGCGATAAATGCTTATGCCAAGGAACAAACTGATGTAGTATATGATCCAAGGTATCGCGCTGTATACCTTTTCGAACCTATTTCGATTGGAATTTCGGCTTTTGGGGCATTTTATGAAAATGTAAAGAGATATAAATTACATTTTGCGATAGTAGAAGAAATCGCTAATCTAGATGTTTATAACTATGATTTTTATGACTTAAAGGTTACTCCAGGTTCGAATAATTACACTTCAGAGAAACAATCCTTCGAATGGGCGGAGAAGTCAAACGCGGTTTTGAATTTGACCTATGTGGCTCCTATCCAATTGGCTACGCTTATTGCGTATGCTCTCATCAACGCAGACCCATATGTGGATAGAAAAGTCATACTTTCCCAAGGAGTTGGGTTTAATGTTAAAGCTAGCATTGTCATCGAAGAAAGTGGAGAAGCAAAGGGTAAGTATTGTGATCTGAATTCAGATAACCAGATAATCACTTGGACTCAAGGGGGTAAGAACTTAAAAACGGTGTCAGGGAGTAAAGATGAAGTACAAATTACGAACTCCGCTCCTTTGTCTTTTTCAAGTAAATATGATAGCATCGGGTATAGGGATGTCCTTGAAAGCAGCATTTCTTTCACTCAGATTACCGGAGTCAGTTATGAAAATAAAGTGATCACCATTACCTGCTCTAGCAATATCACCGTATCCTCTCAGCATCCAATAACGGAGTCCGCTTTTGATCTAAAGACAGTACAGGGGGGTATTGTACGAACAGCAGTGTTCGAAGTAGAAACAGGGAAGGTTTCAAATAATGAGATCACGCTAAATTTATCCGAACCCCTTAACTCAGGTACCTATCAAATCAACTTTACGTCAACAGTGGGTACTGGCGAGAATAAAGTTGTAAACTTCAAAGGCGCAAATGGTTTTCTTATACCACCAATGCCGTCTGTTGAAAGTGGGAGTCCAAAAAACCAATTTACCGTATCATGATCGCGCTTATCGACAAGGCAATAGCTCCTTTTGACAATAGTCGGACCATGATAAAGGAAATGCAGGTGGGCAATAAACCACTCTCCCATGGTCAGGTGTCAGTGTGCTTATTGGAACAGTCTTTTTATCAAGAACTAAGTGGCTCCACGCTGGGAGCAGACAACTTCTTATACATAAGCTTGAAAAACGAAAGAGATATTTTGCTCAAGCTTTTATGGGGATTGGATGAATTACTAAACCACGATTTCAAGGTTTTATGCCTTCCAGTGGGGGTAGTAGGAAAGGAGAGCCTTCTGCGAAGGCCCATTCAAGCGTTAGCCGAAAAAGAAGTGTTAGTAGTTGCGCCATCAGGCAACAAAAGAAAAATGCTTACTCCCGGTGGCTTCCCTGAAGTTCTTTGCGTAGGAGCGAGTGAAGCCATGGGGAACAGAGCGCTCTTCTCAGCAGTTGAGGTGAATGATCAAGGAGAGTGTCTCAAACCAGAAGTACTCTATCAAGGTGTTGACGTTGCAATAGACCAGGAAGGGGTGGAGGAAGAAATTAAGGTCTCCGGTACTTCAGTAGCGTGTGCGCAGGTTGCCAGTTTAGCGGCTAGCTTATTTGAGGTCAACCAACAGGTCACCGCGCATGACGTGAAGCAGGCCATCTATGCTAGTTGTGAGCCAAGAGAGGGAAGCAAATATGGTGTCGTTCAGCCCACGAAGGCCATTGAAAATATCAAAATACACCTACCGGATGAGTCTGCGCAAAAGCCGAATCAAAGACTAATTGATAAAGAGATTGATTACGTGGTGGTCAGTCAGTGTAAAAGAGCCCGAAGGCAAGGAAGCGTAGTCCAAGCAATCGTCGGGGCCGTAAATAATACTAGTGATTTGATGAAAAGGATAACAGCTGAACATTCGGAGCTGAAGATCACTTGTGAGCCATTTAAGAATTTTGATTTGGTACATATTACCGCAGAGCCAGATTTTTTTGATCTGTTGTTAGATTGTGAAGATCTGCTCATTTGTAGTGCCATTGACGTAAACCATTTTGATCAGTAAGTCATGGGTTTTTTATCTGATAAATACATATCCATTAGCATCGAGGGTGTTGAAATTGATCTAAGTCACTCTTCGGCGACCTCATCACTTATGGGAGTGCTACGTGCTGCGAAAGGCGATAGTTTAACGTTGGATGCGGCCTTGGTAAGTTCACTGTCTCCTGAACTGGGAGCTATTGTCCCTTCTGGACTTAGCCTTGCGATTGATGATGTATTGGCTGCTAAATCAGGGAAGACAAAAGTCCTCTCTGCTACGATTGGAGCGAGCTTTAGTTTGTCTGATTTACCGCTGATAGGGCACATGCTGCCGTCAGGTTTTTCTTTTAAAGTGAATAGCTTTCAGGTACTTACCAGTAGTGGCCAGGTACTGCCAAAAGCAACTCAAGATCTGAATGCTATCTTGCCAAATGATCTGTCTGCACTACCGACGACTTTAAGCTCAGGCTTTGCCTTGGCGGTGAGTGTAACGGTGGGGACAGAAACGTATCATCTGAATACGGCGCAGCTGAAACAAGCAGAGCAGCAAGCACAAGGAACGAATACCACTGCTCAACCAAGTGGCGGAAATAATGCACAACAAAATGTAAATAAAAGTGCCGGTCCTATCAGCATACAGTCCATAGGGATGAATTTGCTAGATGAAGCACTCAACTTAGTGTTTCAAGCGGCCCTTGCTTTTGGTCCATTGAAGCTTGGGTTTGAAGGGTTATCGCTTGGGAGCAAACTCTCCGAATTTTCTCCGCAGGTAAGCTTAAAAGGGTTGTCACTGGATTATAAAACGGAAGCCTTTAGTATTGGAGGAGCTTTCCTTCACGAAGGCCCGGGTGATTACGCTGGTATGTTCACGCTCATGGTGGAGGAACTGCAGGTGACGGCGATGGGCGCTTACAATGAAAACAATGGAAATCCGTCGATTTTCATCTTTGGAATGATGGATGAGCCGCTTGGTGGCCCAGCCTGTTGTTTTGTGGAGGGAATCGCGATTACGTTCGGTTATAATCGGAATTTTATCATTCCACCTGTCACTGGCGTGTCAAAATTCCCGTTGATAGAAGTGGCAGCAGGGACCATGCTTCCACAAAGTACTACTCCAGGAGCAGGAACCTCTTCTACAGGAAACCTCAGTGCGATGCTAGGGGCTTTGAACCAGTATATCCCGCCAGAAACAGGAGAGTACTTTATCGGTGTAGGGCTAAAGTTTACCTCGTTTGAGGTAATCAATTCTTTTGCACTACTCGTCGGTAAGTTTGGTCGACAGCTACAGTTCGATTTATTAGCATTGTCAACGTACGTTGCACCAGATCCTTTTGATCCGAAACCAGTTGCACTAGTGGAGCTAGAAGTGGTCGGTAGTTATACGCCGTCTACGGGCATCCTGATGATCAGAGGGATGCTAAGTCCCAACTCGTTTATACTATCGTCTCAGTGCCACTTAGAAGGAGGGTTTGCCATTGGTAACTGGTTTAAGGGCCCTTATAGTGGCGATTTTGTGTATTCCTTTGGAGGATACGGCAGTCATTATAAACCACCGAGTTACTACCCACAAAATATACCGGCACTAGGCTTTCAGTGGCAAATCGATAGCAACCTGAGTGTTAAAGGCGGTGGTTACTGGGCGATTACGCCTCAAGCCATTATGGCGGGAGGATATCTCAACGCGACGTTTAGTATTGGATGGGTAAGAGCCAGCTTTGATGCAGACGCTTACTTTTTTATTGAGTGGAAGCCGCTGCATTATTCGGGAAGTTTTGAAGTGAGCTTGACCATTCAGGTGAAAATAGACTTCTTGTTTTTCTCTTGTTGGATTGGCTTTGAGCGGAGCATTGCGCTGGAGATCCATGGTCCACCATTCGGAGGGGCCGCAGGAATTGGACTATGTGTATGTACGGTCTGGATAAAGTTTGGCGCTGCACCTGCTCCAAAGCCGTTGTTGACAGCTTCGGAGTTCGTTAATGCATTTATTCCTTCAACGAGCGGAACCAATAACCTGTTAAGCCTTCGTATTACTGAAGGACTGATAAAAAAGGTCAAGCAAGGATCGGACGAATACCATAAGATCAACCCGAAGGATTTTCAGATGACTACCGAAGCATTTGTTCCGTGTACTAGGTTTACGGCTAACGGAACAGCTATTGCAGGTATCCCATTTGAAGTCAAGCCCATGGGCGTGGCCTTTGACGGGGTGAAAACAAAGTCGACACTTGTGGTCACCGCTACAAATCTGGCTACGAATCAGAATAGTAGTCAGTTTAGTTTTGTTGCTGATATAGAAAAACAGGCACCAAAGTCTATTTGGTACAACAGTTCTGGTGCGACAGACGCGCAAGATGATCAGTTAAGCCCATTACTTTTTGGGTTGCATATTAAGCCTGCAAATCCTATTCCGGAGAGTAACACCTCCTCAGTAGCGCGATCTGTCCTAGCAGATGAGGTGTACAATGCTCCCGATTGGGAATCGAATACCGTTGAGAACTTCAATTCAACACTGACAGCAGCGGATCAAGCGTCAGTATCAGCTATAGATACTGATCTTTTTACGGCATTAGGAACAGAATTTGGCTTCGCCAATGAGTCCGCGTCTGATTTTGGAGGACTTTCTAGTAGGCTAGAGCAAATGGGAAGTGTGGATATTAATGTAGGTACATGCACTTAAAATTAAAAGGGTCGAGAGATCATGGCCAGTAATTAACTAAATGGTATAAAATAATTACACAAAAGAGTTGGTTTGAACAGCATATGGCCAGATTATACATCGGCCTCTTTATTAGACTTTAAATAAGTACTACACAAAGAAATTATCATGAGCAACACCACTACATCGGAAGAAGTAGCTTTTATACAACGACACGAACCTCCCATTCAAGATGGAGAGTACGAAATACAGGTTAGCCACACAGTAGATTTACTAGGACTAAGTATTCCGGTCCTCAACAAGAAGATCTTTGTGTCTGGAGAACGGTTTTCTATTGAAAAGAAAAATATCTCCTCTTGTTTTCCACCACCTGCAAACACTGGTAATTATGCTTCTGTGCTTCCTCACATCACACTGACGCGAAGTACGTTGCCTTGGGAACGCCAGGGATTGAGCGGCAATAAAGAACTGCCATGGATGTGGCTATTCGTTTATGATGATCATGACATAGCCGCTGGTCATGTGAAAATCAAGTCCGATCAGGCTCTGAGCGCTGTGTTTGACATCGATAATAATACCAGTCCACTGATCAAAGAAAAGATAACACTTGAACCCGGTGAACAAAACACGGATCAAGTGGATCTTGTACAAATAAACGGAGCTTTATTGAGCCAGGTATTCCCATCGAATGATGAGCTGCAGCTGCTGACCTCAGTTCGAAAGAATACTGTCGGAACAGATGTGACGGAGTTAGGAATTTGTATGGCCAACCGAATGCCGGATAGCGGTGTGAAGAGTTATGCTTGCCTACTCTCTCTTGAGGGACGTTTACAAGCAACGACAGGCCCTTCTCCCGCGGCGCTCAGCAATCTGGAAAGTGCTTCCACCGCAGGTTGGAATACGTTTGTGAGTTTGCATTCGTGGAGTTTTAGCTGTCTTGATGACAACTGCTATCAAATCACTCCTAAGGGAAAGATGGCCCTACAAAAGTTGAGCACGCCACTTCCAGCTTCACTACTCACGGTGTTACAAAACTTAGAGATCCCTGATCTCTACACTACTGGTGAGGCCTTTTCAGCGGTGCTTTCTTCTGCGGTATCAGCAAATGGGATAACCGGTTTTTCTACTTATCAGAGTGCGGTAATGTCCTGCTTTCAAGTACCAGATCGTACTTTCCAAGGGATATTACAAGATTTACATATTGGTACAATTACTTTAGAACCCTCCATACCGGCTACAACGACCGGTGCGACCGATGCCAATAATTATCTAACACAGGGTGCAATGCCTTTTACTCATCAGTTGCAAGATGGTGGACAAACTATATCGTGGTACCATGGTCCTTTTCGCCCATCTGCAGTTCCTCCAACGCATTCGTTACCTACTGCCGTTATGTCTTCAGATGAGTTGCTTCGCTTAAACACCAACTTGAATATGTTGGATGTGTCTTATGCCGCGGCTTGGGAACTAGGGAGGCAGCTGACGCTGAATAACAAAACGGTAGCCATGGATATTTTCCTTTGGAAGCGCCAGCAGAAATGGAGTCAAAATCCCTCTAAGCATCAGACTATTTTGGTCCCTGAACCAGTGGCAGGGGACACTAAGGAATCAACAAAAGAAGAAACCGCCATTAAAGACTGGTGTACTGATTTACTATACCTAGTAGGGGTCCCATTTAACTATCTGGTACCCGACGAGCGGTTACTCCCGAACGAGTCTATTCGGTTTTTTACGCTGGATAACTTATGGATGCAAAGCCTAATCGATGGAGCGTTGAGCATTGGACGGGCGACAGCTGCGGATCAAGTATCTGACCAATCTGTTATATCTGCTTTTATTGATCTTACTCAATCGTACAGTGGTGTTTTGCTGCGGTCCGAGGTAGTGGAAGGATGGCCGCATTTAGAGCTCGCCGTTACTGATTCCGCTGGTAATGCGCTGACGCAAGTTCATAAAGCCTTGCTAGCGCCTGACCTATTATTGGTGATTTATGAAGGGGATATCGATACCTTAGATGTTCATTTGAAACCAGAAGCACTACACTTTGGGTTTGAGGTGTCTTATGAGAAAAGTACTCCTGATACACCATCATATTCTAAAGAAGTACGTTTCAATTTTGGAGCAACGGGACAAGTCACTTCTATTAGCAGCCCGTCGAGTATCCCAATTCAGTGGAAGACTCCACCTGCTTCAGGTAATCCTCAAGTTAAGGTGGTGGACATTAAAGGTATGAACGGATCATTACAAAGTAACTCTGAGAGTACAGAGACCTTTACCTCTGCTCAGTTTGCCATGGAAATGGTGGCTGGAGTACCACACGTTTATTTTGCACAACCGAGTAAGTCATAAGAGCTGTATCCGGTTAGTAGAAATTATAAATCAAGCAAAGGCTTGTTAACTTTTGATAGTTCTTCCTTTGCTTTTTGCTCCACCTCTGTTTCTAGACCTTGCTTTTCAGTTTCGACCTTTTGCTCTGTATTGTGAAGGAAAAGATTTCCTTTGGTTTCTTCTTGATGTAATTCAGTGTGCAAGTGGTTTTCTATGGTCTTCAAATGCTCTTCAAACTCATACTTTTTATCCAGCAGTTTCTTTCGCGCCAGCTCTAATTCAGATTGACTAAAAGACGAAAACTCATTTCCTACAAAGCTGATCTCTTGCTTGACTTTATTCTCTACGCCTGAAAATACTTCTTCATGCTCTACTTTTTCAATATCACTTTTTAGCTCTTTTCCCATGGCCCGTAATCCGGCTATGAATCGTTTCCAGAACCCTCGACCTTTGGACTTCAATTCATTTTCAATATTCTTCGGCTCTAAAGGGAATCCTGTTGCTCCAAAAAGTGACTTATACAGCGTAAAGAGGATCACCACGTATCCAAAAGGAAGAATTAGGAAACAGAAAATGATCATATTTCCAAAATTGACCACCTTACTCAGAATACTATGCCCGGCTTCACTGATCAGCAACCTTAACTCGCTAAAGTCACCGCGCACACCAAGAGCCGCTTTCTTAAAATCATAAGCAACATCTTGTGTCAGTCTTTTTAAACCATGCTTCTTTTTACCTCCGTCTGTGTCTTTTTGCTGCTGGATATGTGCTTCCATGAGCTTGGCCTTTTCGGAGCGTACTTTATTTACCGAGGCTTCTAGCTTGCTTAGGTAGGCATGACCAAAATCTATCTTGCTTGCTCCTGCAAGTGTGTAAACAAACAGCGTGAAGATGGCTAGGCCAGGTGTGATCGCCAGACCTAGAACTAGGAGCCTAGAGGCTATGGCCCTCATTGATTTGATAAACGTGCCGATAAAAAGTAAAACCAATATGCCTTTCACCACTACGCTTTTGCTAATGGACAATAGCATGACTTGCACGAAAATAATTCCATCAGATTGTAGCAGTCTGTCTTGTGCCTTTTCGAGTGTTTCAACCAGATTATTCGTGTGACCGGCAACGAATGGAATATCGATTTTGCTAATGCCAGCCAGGATAAGCCTAAGTTCTGAAATGAAGGCAGTGAACTTTATGTTTTTGGTTAGTACATCTTCTGCAAAGGCCAGTGCCTGATGTTGGAAAGTACCTAAGAGCGCAAGAACTAAAAAAAGTCCGGTGACGAGGTGAAAGGTAGAAACTCTTTTCATATTTAAGAATTATAAAATGGGCACTTGGCACTCCTTAACTTTAGTGAGATCGCCTAGTGGCTGAAAATTGAGCCGAACCTATGGGGCACTGCACAATGCTGATTATATTGGAATCCATGATAGTGTTTTATCATCGATTTAATCTAATACCATTTATACTATATAATGACGTGTATTTCACTCCTGTTTTTCCCTTCTTATTCGTTAAAAAGCCTCGCCCTAGCGCTGCTAGGCCTGTGTTTTTTGCCTTGAATAAGAAAAAATAGTTTCGTAAACTAATACGTCATTATACACTACAAATGGTATAACCCAAACTGAAATACACATGTAATCACGGTAATAAAGATGAGTTAGATCTAATAACATTAAACTAAATGGTTCTTAGAATTCAAATTTAATCATAAGTCATTCAAATAGATTTTTTGGCAACGTTTTCCCAAAAACGTTTTACTCAATCTTGAGTCAATTGTAATAATGAGCCTTGTACAAAATCAAGATCCATATTCGTAGAGTGAGCGTTGTAGTTATCCGCTTTTTGCCATATGGCAAACCCTTTTTGCTTCCAAAGATTAGGGATTAACGGCATACGGTTACCGCTATACTCCGCAAGCCATAGATCGTAATTGGCGAGTTCTGACTTTTTGAAATATTCTTGTGCAAAAGCATGATCCGTGTAAATAAGCGGTCGCCTATCCAGGTTAGTCTCTACTTGTTTTAGAAAGCGAAGAATGTCACTTACCATTTGATCACCACTAACGCTTTTGGTCATGCTACCTTGCTCAATATCCAAAATCGGAGAGATATCTAGCTCGTCGAACCCTTTTAGTAAAGAGGTGAAATGATTTGCCTGTTTGATTGGATCAGCGGAGCAATCATAGAAGTGATAGGTACCCCGTACATAACCGTTTGATCTGATTTCATTCCAGTTTGTTTGAAACATTGGGTCGACATAACTGGTCCCTTGAGAAGCTTTACAAATGATGAAATGTAAGCTGTCATGGGTGCCTAGCTCTTGGAGGATGTTCCCTTGATAGTGGGAAATGTCTACCCCGTAGTGTTTTGCGGTTTCACCTGTTAGTTTTTGGTAAACCAGCTTTTCAGGTCCCGTATAGCTATCCAAGACGTCTTGCGCTTTCATCCCGACATCCAAAAGTGAGTCTTTAGCATACTTGATATCCGTCTTTTGAGAAGATTGACAAGATATACACAGTGTTAGAATGAGTAAAGGGATAGAAATACGCAAAGGAGTGATCATGATGTTTTGTACTAAAAGTTTTATTCCTGATTGGGTTTGGTATGATTTGGTACTCTGTGGAGCACTTTTTGTTACAAATAAATAAAAATAATTGTTCTTCAAAACCACCGGGTACAGTTGACAAGTCTATTCCTTTTTATCGAATAAAGACACGACACGGATTACACTCTAAAACCAATGATGGTAACATCATCATTTTGTTCAGTGTCACCTTTCCAGTCCTGAAAAGTTTTGAGTAGTTGTTCCTTTTGCTGTTTGAGGGAAAGTGCAGATATTTCAGTTAACAGCGTATTAAATGGTCGTTTTTTGAACTTCTTGTCGTCTGGTCCTCCAAATTGGTCTTGATACCCGTCGGTGATGAGGTAAAATACGTCGTTCGGAAGGTAACTAATGGAATGGCTGGTGAAAAGTTTCTTGTCTGTTCCGTCCAAATTCCCAATGGGCATTCGGTCTCCTTTGACCTCGATTAATTCTTCCTCTCTGACGTACACCATAGGGTTAAATGCGCCGGCAAATTGTATTTGGTCAATATCTGTATCGATCATACAGAGGCTGATATCCATCCCGTCTCTTTTCTCTGTTTCACCATCTTGTGCGAGTGTTTCGATGAGCTGCTTACGAAGTTCAAAAAGAATATCTGCTGGATTTGATATTTTCTGGTCCTTTACAATCTTATTTAGCAGGGTATTACCGATCAAACTCATAAAAGCCCCTGGTACTCCATGACCAGTACAGTCAACAGCGGCTAGATATACTTTTCCATTGATCTCTTCATGCCAGTAAAAATCACCTGAAACGATGTCTTTAGGTTCATAGAGCACAAAGAAATCTTTGAAGTAAGACGCAATTTTGGCTTCTGCCGGCAAAATCGAATCTTGAATCCGCTTCGCATACCGAATGCTGGAGGTGATTTCTTCGTTGTTCTTTTCGATGACAAGCTTTTGTTCGTTAAGCTTGATGTTGGAGTTTTCTAGTGCTAATCGGGCAATGATTTCCTTTTTGGTAAGACTCAATCGGTTTTGAATGAGTATGATACAAACGATAGCCACGAAAGCGGTGAGCAGTCCACCTCCAACAAATATCTCTTCTGTGCTCAGCGTAGAGTTTTGGCTCAAGAAGAAAATATTAGCTACGATAGAAATACCAACGATAATGTAGGAGTAGTAAACTTTCCAGAGGATAAGCATCCCGGCCCCAATAAACAAAGCGATATAGGCGAGGGTGTGCTGCTGCAATTGTGCAAAATCCATGACACTCCACATGTACGCATTTTGAATGGTGATGTACACAAATGGAACAAATATCAATATCGATGTAGAGATCCGAAGTGGCTTACGAAGCAATACGGTGAAAAGGAAGATCGCAGAACCTGACACCCGTACGATAAGAAAATTGACGAAGTGTTCCTGAACGTTGATATAGTCGGTAGCGGCAAATACGGTGTTGAACACAATAGCCACCCAAATGCAGATATTATGGTACTTAAAAGCTGCCTTGTCGAGTTCCTGTTCCCACTTTTCAGGTGTTGACGAATTCATGTTTTTA
>CAYMST010000011.1:0-39713 GCA_964393115.1 uncultured Roseivirgaceae bacterium
CGATGTTATTTTTTCATAAATTATATGAGAGAAAGAATAAAGAGTTATTTTAATACTAGCCATGGAAAGTAATGTGTCACGTCACCAGGAGCTTAGTCATGTATTGCCTAAGTATCACTATTATTTAAGCGAGCTAAATGAAACAATTCAGATTTCAAAAGTGAAAAAAAAGGCTGTTCTTGAAATTGTCGTTTTCACTGTTTGTGCCAGTTTATTGTTTTTAATCTCTTACAGTGCCTCAACTATGGGGGCTGATCCAAGCAAACAGTTCTTTGGGACACTGTTGTTTATTGTACTTGGCATTCTTGTGTTATTAGGCCCTATCTGGACAACACTATTCAAGGGTTTTGACACGATAACTATATTTCAGGAGCAAGGTTCATTTATGATGGAAAAGTCCAGCCTGCTAGGATATAAGGTGCGAAAGAGATACAACATTGATGATATTCAAAATATCGAAATAGAAAATGTAAGTCTGAATACAGACGCTAATGCCTTTGATGAAGGTTCCAAAGTCTATATCAAAAACATAGTTTTAAAATTTAAGAACAAGAAAAAGCTTAGACTATTTAATTTCGAAAGTAGAGATGTTGAAAACCTTAGATTTGTAGATGATTTTCATGATTATCTCAAATCCTCTTTAAAATAATTGGCTAGTAAGAATAAAGAAACAGGTAATGAAGGTGAGGCAATAGCTGAAAAGTTTTTGCAAAATCTTGGATTCAAGACTCTGCAAAAAAATTATCGCTTTCGCAGAAATGAAATAGATCTAATCGTTACCAACGGAAAACTAATGATATTTGTCGAAGTCAAAACGAGACAAAATAACCATTATGGTGAGCCAGAGGATTTTGTTTCTAAATCTCAAATCGCACGTATTCAACAAGCTGCAGAACAATATATGGAAGATGAGAACTGGAATGGACCAATCAGATTTGATATTCTTTCCGTTCTCAAAAAGCCTTCTCTAGACATACTCCATTTTGAAGATGCTTTTTAGTTCGGGACCACAGGTCGAGGCTTATTCTTATCTCTTTTGAAATCGTAGATTAACTTTCCTTTTTTATTCCATTCTCGGAATACGTATGGTTCCTGATCCATAAAAGGCTTCTTGGGGTAGTTCACAATCTTTTTAATCTTTCGCCTACCTGCTCTAACTTGATATTCTTTCCATGAACCAATTTTTTGCCCTAGCTCATACTTTCCCTTAATTTGAACAATACCATTGGAGAAAAATTTGTAATAATCCCCTGATAGCTCTCCAAGCTGGTATGGAATTACCTCTTTTAGCTCTTTCTTTTCTTTGTTGTAGTAATCGACCTTTGCATCTCTAGGCCACCCTTTATACCAATTTTCCTTTACTTGAAGAATGTCTTTGGTATTCCAAACTAACCTTCTACCGTGTCTTAATCCCTTGTAAAAAGATGCTTGCTCCACTACTTGATCATCAACCATTTTTTTGTAAGGGCCATGTAAAATGCCACTCTTTCCTGGTTCAGGTTTTCTGGAGTTCACAATCTTTGCCTTTTTAAAGTCAAACCAGTAGACGTTCTGTGCATACTCATCAGGTTCTTGAAACTCTTTTAGAAACCTAAATTGTTCTATTATTTTATGTCTTCTTCGTATGGTTTTGGTATACCCCTTCCTTGTCTGAAGTCCATAAAAGACGTTTTTCTTTTTCTTTTTGGCTCCAAAGAAAACCGTTTCTTCAAGCTCAATCTCATCCTTTTCTAAGTCAATAGTCAGAGGTGTATCATAATCAACTTTAAATTGATCTTCATAGCCTTGCGCATTCACCAAAAGACCAAAGGCTAAAAAAACGGTGATAGTTAGAATTCTTTGCATGTGTTGATTAGTTGATAAGTTAAAACGAAAGAAGAAAACAAAAATTTTAAGCGTGAATCAGAAATACTGTTGGCCTCTTCTTAATATCAGGTTTTTGCTTTTTCCAAGTCCCTATGGTCCAGGTCCTAAGAAGCTCATTCTCCCCTGTAAGGTCGCAAGCTACTGTAAGTCTTGTGGCGTTTTGGCACGTTTTTACAATATCATTAAATAACGCCTCATTGCGGTAGGGAGTTTCTATAAAAATTTGAGTCTGATTGAGCTTAAGAGACAGTTTTTCAAGCTCTTTTATTCTTTTTATTCTACTTGTCTTATCTATGGGAATGTAACCATGGAAGGTGAAGGACTGGCCATTCAAACCTGAACCCATTAATGCTAAAAGTATGCTCGATGGCCCTACCAGCGTGACCACCCTAATATTAAACTGATGTGCAAACTCAACAGCTAATGCACCAGGGTCTGCGATTCCAGGACACCCGGCTTCAGACATGACCCCCATATCTTCGCCGTTTAATAAGGGAGACATAAGTTCCTGGAGATCCTCGAATTTTGTTTTTTTATTGATGATTTCGAACTCGAGTTCCTCAATAGTCAACCCCAGTTTTAATGAACTTATAAACCGCCTTGCCGTTCGTACATCCTCAACAAGATATTTTCTAATCTTTTTATAAACCTGTTTAGTACCATCAGGAATACACGAAATGCCCGTCTTTAATGAAATCTCCGAGGGAAGTACATATAACGTACCCATTCTAGTATCATACTCCGTCATACTCATTTTGTTAGAAAGTTATCAACCAATTCATAGAATACCTCCGGTTGTTCTGCATGCAACCAGTGGCCTGCCTTCGGAATGGTTTTCACAACCGCCTCATTGAAAAGGTTTTCAATGACCGCTATGTCTTCATCTAGGATATAGTTAGAGTTACCTCCTCTTAAAAACAACGTTGGAACAGATGGTTTTTCAGAAAATACAATTTCTTGCCCAACGTTCTTGATGTTCTCAGAAATCATATTCAAGTTCATCTTCCAAGCAAACCCATCTTGTGTTCTTTTTAAGTTTTTAAGTAAAAACTGTCTTTCGCCCATGTTGGACACATATTGTCCTAAGAGCTTATCAGCCTCTCCTCTAGACTTTAAAGATTTTAAGTCAATGGCTTGTAGGCCTTCAATAATGGTATTGTGATGCGGTGGGTAGAACTTTGGACCAATGTCAGCGATGATCATCTTACTTAGTTGCCCAAAAGTTACAGCATACTCCATCGTAACCTTCCCTCCCATTGAATGACCAAGTATCGAAGGAGATTTTAGGTTTAAATCAGTGATTAGTTCGTTTAAATCCCTGGCCATCGATGAATAATCAAATTGGTCAGACCATGGTGACTGACCATGATTGGTCAAATCCACCAAAACTACCTGATTTTTTTCAGCAAACCTTTTCCCCAGTGTTTGCCAATTATCAGAAAAGCCAAATAAACCGTGAAGGATTATTAATGGCTCTCCATCTCCTATTATCCTATGATACAGTTTCATAATTTATTTTTCGAAGAAATAGAACCAGTTGAGTTATTCTGCAAGTTTTCTCTTGTACTGAGCAATAGTATTTTCCAAGCCCAAGTATAACGCATCACATACCAAAGCATGTCCAATAGATACCTCAGCCAAGTGTGGGATTTTCTCTTTTAAAAAAGCAAGATTTTCTAGGTCCAAATCGTGCCCAGCATTCACCCCTAAACCAATCCCCTTGGCATATTCGGCTGATTTAATGTACGTGCTTATCGCTTCTTCTCTATTATCATGATATTTTGACGCATAGGGTTCGGTATACAGTTCAATCCGATCCGCTCCCAGGCTTTTAGCTCCTTCTACCATTTTGATATCCGCATCAACAAATATGGAAACGCGATCGCAATAATTCTTTAGCCGTTCAACAATTGGTTGTAAAAACCGCTTATTTTCCATGGTATCCCAGCCAGCATTCGATGTAATGGCATCGGGAGCATCAGGAACCAATGTTGCTTGTGTTGGATTTACAGCTTCAATAATTTCAAAATATCTTTCATCAGGGTAGCCCTCGATATTAAACTCTGTTGTCACGACCTCTTTAAGTTGCAAAACATCGATTTTGGTAATATGTCGTTCATCCGGTCTAGGATGAACCGTAATACCTTCAGCACCAAACCTTTCACAGTCCTTGGCCACTTTTACCAAATCTGGATTATTTGCACCTCGCGCATTTCTTATGGTCGCTATTTTATTAATGTTAACACTCAGTCGAGTCATTAGCTCTTTTATCTCTCAATTATATAAATTTGAACGCTTTGGATGCATTTGATTAATGTCAGTCATCATCTACACCTGAAAAACGGACGCAAATTTACAAACAAGAAATATTTATGAGCCTGAAATCAAAAATCAACGAAGAAATCAAAACGGCCATGAAGGCCAAAGATCAAGATAGGTTAAGAGCACTAAGAAGCATCAAATCATTAATTCTAATAGCTGAAACAGAAAAAGGGAGTAAAGATGGCGAGCTTACTGAAGAAGCAGAATTAGCGCTACTCACAAAGGCAGCTAAACAACGAAAGGATAGCTTAGATATCTATCTCAAAGAAGGAAGAGAAGACTTAGCCGAAAAAGAAAAAGTAGAGTTAGCAGTAATAGAAGGCTTTTTGCCAGCGCAATTGTCAGAAGAGGAAATTAAAGAAGAATTGAAGGCCATAATAGCTCAAGTTGGCGCCTCTACTATGAAAGATATGGGTAAGGTCATGGGAGTTGCTACCAAAAAAATGGCTGGGAAGGCTGATGGGAAAATTATTTCTTCTTCTGTTAAAGCATTATTGAGCTAATTTGAAAGCTGTTGATATCGTCATATTAGTAATTCTCGGATACGGGATTTATAAAGGGTTTCGAAAGGGGTTGATGATGGAGCTTATCGGTTTAAGCTCCTTTTTCATTGCCATTATTGTCAGTATTAACTTCTTCCCAATCACTTCAGAGATTTTGCAAGAAACATTTCCTGATTTTGCGGCCTTTATTCCAGTTATATCATTTTTAATACTCTTTGTCGGGTCGATACTTCTTTTGAACATTATCGGAAAGTCGCTTAAGAAGGTATTAGATATGACTTTATTAGGAAGCCTGGACGATATTTTGGGGGCAGCCATTGGCGGGTTGAAATGGCTGCTAATCATCAGTCTTGTTGTCTGGGCTATCGAAGGCATGGCTGGGGAACTACCCAAAAACCTATCCGAAGGATCGGTCATCTTACCACATATCCGAGCGTTTATCCCAATGTTAGTGAATTTATTTTCATTTTTCTTTCCATACTTCGAAGGATTAGATGAATATTGGCAGTCAGTTAGCAATAAAAGCGAATACTTTACGAGAAATTCAAATTAAAGTGGACACTAAGTATCAAATTAAAGAAGAAAAAGGTTTTAAATATATAGAAGAAGGAGAAGGAGAAATTTTACTTCTTCTTCATGGACTATTTGGTGCATTAAGTAACTGGGAAGGCGTAATTAATAAGTTTAGTCACCAGTATAAGGTCATCATTCCAATGTTACCTATATATGAAATGCCTGTAAAACAGGCGGGTTTAGAAGGATTGACGAAATTTTTAGAAGGTTTTATTGAAATGAAAGGTCTTGAGAGTTTTAACCTTATGGGAAACTCTTTAGGTGGACATATCGCATTAATCTACAACCTTAGGCACCAATCAAAAGTGAAGCGACTCGTGCTCACTGGTAGTAGTGGTTTATTTGAGAATTCAATGGGCGGTTCATTCCCAAAAAGAGGAGATCGTAAGTATATAGAGGATAGAACTCGGTACACATTTTACGACCCCAATACGGCTACCGATGATTACATCAACGAGGTATTCAACACGGTCAATAGCATACCAAAGTGTATGCGAATTATAGCCATTGCCAAAAGTGCTCAAAGGCATAATCTATCAAACGAATTACCAAAAATAAAGACGCCGACGTTACTTATTTGGGGCCTTAATGATACCATTACGCCTCCAATAGTTGCGCATGAATTTAATCGTCTTATTGGAAATTCTAAGTTGCGATTCATTGATAAATGTTGCCACGCGCCAATGATGGAACATCCAGATAAGTTCAACGAAATTTTAGATTCTTTTCTTCATAGCCCATTATCTTCGGCAGCATGATAGCAAAAGATTTCATTAACTACATGGTACCTCCGCTTAAGCCATCTGATCCAGTGACTAAAGCCAAATCCTGGATGAACGAACTGAGGATAGCTGAACTGCCCATAGTTGATGAAGGCAACTTTCTTGGGTTGATAAATGAAGATACGATTTTGGATGCTAATCTGATGCATGATAAAGTGGAAGACTACCCTCTCATAGGGCAAAAAGCATCTATTAATCAAAATCAACACTTTTACGATCTATTAAAGTTAGCACATAAAGAAGAGGTCAAAGTGGTCGCGGTGGTCAATGAAACCGGTCATTATGTTGGAAGCGTACCGATTGAGGATATTGTTAATGCCTTTGCGCAGACCTCCGCAATTGGCGCTGATGGTGCTATAATCGAATTGCTCTTGCAGGACGTTGATTATTCATTAAGTGAGATCTGTAGATTAATTGAGTCCAACGATGCCAAAGTGTTGGCAAGTTATGTATCAGCCGCAGACAATGATCCTAAGATGTTGAAGGTTACGCTGAAGCTTAACCGAAATGACCTTTCTCACATAAATGCCACTCTGGAAAAATTTGGATATAGGATTACGTCAGAATTCGGCAACGAGACCTCCAAAACCGATGGTCAAGACAGGCTTGATATCCTAATGAAGTATTTATCCATTTAACCGAATTATGAAAATTGGCATTCACGGCAGAAAATTTGGCAACGAGATCCATGAGTATATTCTCCAAGTGCTAAATTGTCTTCAAGATGCCAATATTGAGGTATTGCTGTCAAATTACTTTAAGGAATTCTGTGACTGTGAAGGGTTAGATGTTTCAGGTTATGATTCCTACAATACCAATGAACTAGCTGACTTCGACTATTTCTTTAGCTTAGGTGGAGATGGTACTTTACTTGATACCGTAACGCACATAGGCGCAAAGGAAATTCCAATATTAGGCATAAATCTCGGCAGACTTGGATTTCTTGCCAATGTTGCCAAAGAAAACATAAACAATGCGCTGCGCTGTTTTCTGGAAAATAAGTTTGACATTGAATCGCGAAGCTTACTTCACCTCGACACCAATCAACCAGATTTCTTTGACCAATATAAATTTGCGTTAAATGAAGTAGCCATTATGAAGCGGGACACCTCCTCCATGATTGCGGTTAATTGCTTTATCAATAATAAGTTATTAAATTCATATTGGGCAGATGGTTTAATGGTATCTACCCCTACGGGATCAACAGGGTACTCGTTGAGTTGCGGAGGTCCTGTGATATTACCCGACTCCAATTCCTTTTGTTTAACACCCGTTAGTCCGCATAATCTGAACGTTCGCCCAATGATCATACCCGACGATAGTTTGTTATCGTTTAGTATTGAGAGCAGTAGTCGCAACTTTTTAGTGTCACTTGACTCCAGGTCCTTTAAAGTTGATAGCTCGGTGAAACTATATGTCAAAAAAGAATCATTTAAAGTCAAACTAATCAGAATTCAAGGGTTGAATTTCATTGATACATTAAGAAACAAATTGAACTGGGGACTTGATAGTCGAAATTAGGTTCTTTTTCTTTTTAATGTCTTTCTACTTTCACTACCTTTGAATTTCGGTAAACTGTGTATGAACATGAAGAAATTCGTAAGCCTATGTATTTTTATATTTCTTTTAGGAACTTTTATTCCTGAGAGTTCTATAGCTCAACGCCGCAAATCACCTAAAAGATACTCTTACAAAAAAGGGAGTAGAAAATCGAGTCGAGGCCGCAGTAAGTCCGCGAGTAGAAAGCGATCCAATAGCTACGCAAGAAAGAGACGTGCTACACCCACTGGGCGTGGTAAAGGATACTCGCGCTACAGGAGCTCATCTCGAATTTCATCCGCAAGATTTAGTGGATCAAACGCCAGAAATTTCTCGACCGTTGGTATTAATTTGAATGCCATGAATTATTTCGGAGATTTATCTCCGTCTAATGGTTTTGGTAGAACAGATATTTCATTTACTAGACCGGGAATTGGTGTTCAATACGCATATCAATTTTCACCTTACACAGCCGTTAGAGCTGCCTTTAACTGGGGTAGAATACGTGGAGATGATGCCAATCAAAAAGGTGATGATCCTTCGTCCATTGGTAGAAGAAACAGAAGTCTTAGTTTCAGAAACGCCATAAAAGAGTTGTCTATTGCATTAGAAATAAACTTATTCGCCATTCAGAGCGCGGGCAGAAGACCTGTAATAAACCCATATCTAGTAGTTGGTGGTGCAATATTCCATCATCAACCTCAGGCTAAGCTTCCAGAAACGTTGGATGCAGTGGACTTTCCAAATGCGGGTGAATGGATTAATTTAAAGCCTCTTGGTACAGAAGGACAAAACCATCCGGGAAATGAAGACAAGGTCTACAGTAATATTGGGTATTCGATCATCCCGATAGGTCTTGGTGTAAAATTCGTACTCCCAGGCCAATTAGAGGTAGCAGCTGAATTTAGTCCTAGAATAACTTTTACCGACTATTTAGACGATGTTAGTACAACATACCCAAATTTTAATTTGTTAGCGGGACAAGAAAATGGTGATATAGCCGTATTATTATCGGAAAGAGACCCCACAACACAATACGAAGAAGGTGATATTCGAGGAGGTTCAGAACAAAATGATTTTTATTTCATCTCACAAATTAGACTGTCTTACATTTTACCAGGAGGTAAAGGCAGTAGTAGAGCAAAGTTTAGATAATATTGAATTATTTTAAAAAGACAGAGTATTTATATCGAAGCAGGAAACTATGGTTTTCTGCTTTTTTTTTAGTTCTTACATTTATAACTAAAGCTCAGTTTCTAGAATTTGGAGCTGGCATCGGTGTAACAAGTTATAATGGCGATTTAGTTAAAGGATTGGTTGGTAAATCATTTAGACCGGGGTTTAATATTTATCATAGGATGAATATGAGCAACGTTGTGGCCATCAGATATAATCTTACTAGCGGAGTAATAGCTGGAAATGACTCAAAACCTATTGATGCCTTAGGAAGTATTAGAAACCATGACTTTTCGGCAAGAGTAACAGAAGCCTCTATAAACTTTGAATACTTTTTTTTGGATTACTTAAATAAATATTCCTCTGTTAAATGGAGCCCATATTTCTCTTTAGGAGTTGGGTTTTACGGATTATCCAATTATCAAGATAACGCCGGAGGGAGTATCGATAGCCCACTTAGACCTGTACTACCTATAGGTGTTGGATTTAAACACCTGTTAGGCAAACGCTTCGCTGCTTCTCTAGATTTTAATTTTAAAAAGACCTTTGCTGACAACATTGATGGTATTTCAGATGCGGATCACAAATTTCAAAAATCTGAAAATGCACAGTTTGGCAACCCGAGTGACCAAGATTGGTATACATATTTTGGAATTTCTTTAAGCTATATCATCTACAAAATTCCTTGCCCATTCAGGTATATTCCTAATGAATCTATTTTGAAATAGGGATTTTCAATCAAAAACCCCACATTTGCGGTTTGTTTTAGAATGAATGGAAAGCTTGGATAGATCAAGAATGCCTTGCCATATTGCTGTAATAATGGATGGCAATGGTCGTTGGGCCAAAAAGCAAGGGGCCAAAAGAATTTTTGGTCATAGTAATGCTATAAAAGCTGTTAGAGATGTAACGGAAGGTTGTGCTGAGTTAGGAGTTCAATTTCTTACCCTTTACGCTTTTTCCACGGAAAACTGGAATAGACCAAAAGAGGAAGTTAACGCTTTAATGAGTCTTTTAATAAAGACGATTAAGTCTGAACTTCCAACTTTACAAAAAAACAATATTCGACTTTCTTCAATTGGAGATATCACTCAACTACCGAATAAAGCACAAAACGAACTGAGGGAAGCAAAAGAAGCGACCAAATCCAATACTGGTCTCAATCTCATATTGGCATTGAGTTATTCTAGTAAATGGGAAATTACCAAAGCGGTCAAAAGAATTTGTGAAGACGTATTGTCTAATGACATTCAATCCAATACAATAAATTCTGAATTAATCAGTACTTACTTAGAAACTTCAGAGATCCCCGATCCTGATTTGTTAATTCGTACAAGTGGAGAAATGCGTATCAGCAATTTTCTGCTTTGGCAAATTGCCTATTCAGAATTGTACTTTACGGAAATTCTTTGGCCCGATTTTAGAAAAAAAGATCTTTTGGAAGCAATAAGTACATACCAAAAAAGAGAGAGAAGATTTGGAAAAACTAGTGAACAAATTAGTTGAATCGTTTGAAAATACACGAGTAGTTTTCACACTACTGTGCCTGATTATTGGGTATTCCTATTCCTATAGTCAAGTGGGATTAAGATATGGTAATAGTGGTTACAAAAACACTTCGTCATTTGAGTTAAACTATTCGAAACCTAAGACTTTCAAAATATCGTCTATTAAAGTCGAAGGAAATAAGTATTTGGATCCAACCGCACTAAAATCAATTTCTGGACTTAAGGTGGGGGATGAAATAAAAGTTCCTGGTGATGGTATAAGTAACGCGATCAAAAAACTGTGGAAGCAAGGACTGATTGGCAACATTGAGATTTTAATATCAAAAATAGAGGGTGACAACATTGACCTACTTATCAAAATCAAAGAAAGGCCTCGATTGACTAAAATCGAGTTTTATGGATTAAACTCAACTCAAGAATCAGAGATTTTAGACCAAATTGACTTAATACGAGGTAGAATATTAACTGATGTTGTGCTCAAGAATACTAGATCTGCGGTCACCAAACATATGTATGATAAAGGTTTTTTGAACTGCGAAGTTTTCATGAAGCAAGTGGAAGACACTTTGATTAAGAACAGTGTAATATTGGAAATTGATGTGAAGAAAAACCAAAAAGTCAAAGTTCACAACATAGAAATCGAAGGTGATTCTATTTTCGCACACAGCAAGCTTAAAAAGAAATTAAAAAACACGTCTGAGCACGTTCGTTTCTATTTACACCGGGACCTTTTAGCAACTCTTCCAAAACTATTTAAACCTAAAAAAGTCGCTCAATTTTTCGCGAAAAAACAAGATGAGGACAAGGAGAAATTTACGGAGTATTTGAATAGTAGAGTCAAGCTTAACATTTTCAAATCATCCAAGTATCTTGAGAAGAAGTTTGATGAAGACCTAGATAATCTTATCTCTTTTTATAACTCGAAAGGCTATCGCGATGCCGCTATTATATCTGACTCCACTTATTCCTCCTCAGAAAATTTGTTAGATATCAAACTGAAAGTTGATCCAGGACAAAAATACTACTTTAGAAATATCGACTGGTCTGGTAACTATGTCCACAATGACGATAAGCTAGAGAGGATATTGGGTATCTCCAAAGGGGATGTTTACGACCTGGAATTGGTTAATAAGAAACTAAATTTCAATCCCAACGGCACTGATATTAGCTCACTTTACATGGACGATGGATACCTCTTCTTCTCTGTTGATCCAGTGGAAACAAAGATAATTGGAGACTCTATCGACGTCGAAATGCGAATTCGCGAGGGAGGACAAGCTACTATCAGTAAGATAATAGTAGAAGGCAATGATAGAACAAACGATCACGTGATTTATCGAGAGTTGCGTACAATTCCTGGAGAGAAATTCAGCAGGTCGAAGCTAATTAGAACCCAACGTGAACTTTCACAATTAGGGTATTTTAACCCTGAAAAAATCAATCCAATTCCTATCCCAAATCCCGTCAATGAAACTGTGGATATAAAGTGGGAGCTAGAAGAGCAACACAACGATCAAATACAGCTTTCAGGTGGTTATGGGGGTGTTTATGGCTTTATTGGTACACTTGCATTTACCTTTAATAATTTCTCGGCTCGTAACCTTACTAACTTCAAAAAATGGAAACCTTTGCCTGTCGGTGATGGGCAAAAATTCAGTCTTAGTGCGCAAGCTCAGGGTCCACGATATCAGAATTATTCGGTAAGTTTTACCGAACCCTGGTTAGGTGGGAAAAAGCCAAATTCTTTCGGTCTAAGCTATAACCATACACGACAAGCCAGCATACTTGCAGATAACACAGAAACTGGAAGAATGACGTTAGATGGTATTACAGTAAGTTTAGGAAGAAGACTTACTTGGCCTGACGACTACTTCACACAAAGCACGTCACTTGCGTTTCAACGATATGATATAACATTCGAACAGGGTTTCTTTGGTCTTCCTAAAGGAAATTACAATACCTGGGTATTTAATCATACCATATCACGAAACAGTATAGATAATCCGATGTTTCCACGAAGAGGTTCTTTGATTTCTTTAAATACAGCACTGACTCCTCCATATTCATTATTTGCAGGAGATCGCGCCGATGAATTTATAGAATATCACAAATGGATGTTTGATACCAAAAATTACCTGAATATAGTTGGCAACTTGGTTTTAGAAACAAGAGCGCACTTTGGTATCGTTGGGAACTACAGCCCGGACGCAGGACCAGTAAGATTCGAGCGATTTATAATGGGAGGTAGTGGCTTGACAGGTCAAAACTTCGTATTGGGTAGTGATATCATAGGACTAAGGGGTTATCAAGATAATTCCTTGAATCCTGTATCGACTTCGGAGTCCGGAATTCGAGGCGGCACGGCGTTTGCAAAATATGTTTTTGAGCTCCGCTATCCTATATCTCTCAATCCTTCAGCAACTATTTATGCACTTGCATTCGCGGAGGGAGGAAATAACTGGAGTGAAATCAAAAACGATAACCCTACGAACGTTCTTAAGTCTAACGGTTTTGGAGTAAGGATATTTATGCCTGCATTCGGTCTATTAGGAATTGATGCAGCTTATGGATATGATAACGATAACCGATTTGGCGATCGTTTTAGTAGTAACCAATGGGAAATACACTTTTCCATCAATCAATCACTTAGATAATGAAGCATTAGCTTCTTAGAAAAGGATATTCGAAAATGAAAACCAAACTCATAATTTCACAAGCTGTTGCTTTAATATTATTTAATTTTAGTTTTGCACAAAAATTCGGATACGTTGACACCGAATTTGTATTGAGTAAGCTATCTGAGTACCATGAAGCGCAAAAGGAAGTAGATAAACTTTCGGCAGGCTGGGAAAAAGAAATTGATGACCTCTACGTCAAAGTAGAGAGCATGGAAGCTCAATATAAGGCTGAAGAAGTATTGTTAACAGCAGAATTAAAGAAAGAAAAGCGCGAAGCCATTGAGGAGCAATGGAAAGAGCTAAAAGAGTTTCAGCGTAAAGTATTTGGATTCGAAGGTTTACTTTTTCTCAAAAAACAGGAATTGGTGAAGCCTATTCAGGATAAAATTTTTGAAGCGGTCGAAAAGGTAGCAAAAAAACAAAGACTTCAAATTGTTTTTGATAAATCTGGAGAGCTTGTTATGATTTATACGAATCCCGTTCATGACTATACAGAGTTTGTACTTGAAGAACTGGGGTTGGCCGAAAAAAAAGAAGAGGAAAAAAAGTAATGTATGAAGAAATACTATTTGGCAAGCTATTTGCTAAAGTAGTTTTCATAATTTGAGAGCGTTGGAAATAATATTAAAAAAATGAAAAGAAATATTTTGTTAATTGTAGCCTTTGCTATTGCTAGTTTTACGTCGTTTGGACAAGGTTTAAAGATTGGTTATGCTGATGTTGATTACATTTTGAGTTCCTTGCCGGAATTCAAGCAGGTACAATCTAATCTTCAGGCATATGAGAAGCAGCTTCAAAACCAGCTTCAAGCCAAGGTACAAGAGTACCAAGCAAAACTTAAAGAATACTCTGAAAGTGCTCCTAAGATGACCGATATCATGAGAGCTGACGCTGAGGCAGAGCTAAAGGGACTTCAAGAGAGGATTCAGAATATGGAACGTAATGCGCAAAACTCTTTAGTGAAAAGACAGAATGAGGAGTCTGCTCCAGTGATTGAAAAAGTGGACAAAGCGATAAAGGATGTTTCTAAAGAAAACGGTTATACACACGTATTTAGTGCTGGTCAGGCAGCAGTAAATATTTTACTTTATGCTAGAGATGAAGACAATATTTCTAATTTGGTATTAAAAAAGCTAGGAGTAACCCCACCAAGTGCTGAATCTAAAGAATAGTCAGTAGTAATTTGTAAAAAAATCGAGAGCCATAGTAATAAAAACTATGGCTTTTTTTATTTTGGACCAATATATAATTCATCAACGTTGCGTTCCAAAGCGATTATTCGAATCACCTTAGTTTTTGCGATAATATTCTGGGTTGCCCAATTTGCATCAGGGCTTTCTATTATATTCAATTCTAAGTTCGGTTCTGTAACTTCAGTCCCTAATTATTTCCCTACCTTTTTCTATTTCCTATTCTCTGCTTGTCTGTTTGTCTTCTTTAAACATCGAATTTCAACAACTGAGGGGCTCAATTTCACAGACCTTTTATGGAGAGTGTTTGTAACGGGTCTACTTACCACAATAGTTTCTTTATTAGTAAAATTCTTTTTCGTTGCCTTTCAAAATAATGCAATTAGCAAAAACCCCATTGTAATTAACCTATTGTATCAGGTCAATTCTGGATTAATTGTCACTTTTTTGATTTCGACCTTGATCGTTTGGAAACGACTTATTCTTTATCAAAAAAGTAAGGTGTTAATTCGAACATGGAAATACTATGAGTATTCCTACATTATCTTATTTTCACTTGATTTTTTTGGATATCGACTTGGAGACACAGAGTTTTTAATTCCCTTGGTTATCAGTTTATTATACGGACTTGTATTGTCTTTCAACCTCAAATGGGTGGCCTATTTAAATTTCCGCCAAAAGTGGAAAAGTTTGATGTTCATTGTGTTAGTCATCATTTATATGGCCTATTTTATTGACAGCGTTTTTAATCAAAATCAAAATCCCGAGCTTATAATAGATTTTAGTAATAGCTTGGCTTTATTATCGCTGTTTGGATTCACATTTAGCTATTCAATAACTTCCTTTTTAGTAGTACTTTTTAATCTACCTACTTCATCGGTATTTGAAGGTAAGCTCAAAGAAATCATTAGTTTTCAGCGACTCAGTCAATCGGCGCCAAATGGAAAAAACGAAAATGAGGTTTACGAAATACTATTGGAGAGTTCGCTTAGCGCTTTATTCGCAAAAGCTGGATGGATTGAGGTAATCGATGACCTAACCGGCAAAACCAGAATATTTAATCGAAATATTGAAAAACATAGTATACTAAACATCAAGAATGCGATTAAAAATGGCCATTTAAAAGATGTCATGAGCTTTAACGCACAGGAAAATCGATTAAAAGCCACTTCTCTTCTGGAAAATATCAAACGCCAACGTTATAAAACAGTCTTGTTTTACCCCATATTTATTAAAAGTAAACAGATCGGTTACATCACCTTGGTTGGTGACGTCGAGGACAGTTTCAATCGAGAAATGATCGATATTCTCGGAACTTTTATTAATCAAACTAGTATTTCAATTGAGAATATTAGGCTCATAACAGAAGCACTAGAAAATGAGCGCTACCAAGAAGAACTCAAGATTGCATCAAAGGTTCAAGAAAGCCTTTTGCCAAAAGATCAGCTCAAAAATGATCATTTCGAGTTAGCCGCTATTTCCATGGCTGCAGATGAAGTTGGAGGAGACTACTATGATTATTTTAAGCTCTCTGATGAGCGTTATGCCATAGTTATAGGTGATGTATCTGGAAAAGGAACCTCCGCGGCATTTCATATGTCCCAGGTTAAAGGCATATTTCACAGTCTTGTTCAGTTGAATTTAGACCCAAAGAAGTTTCTTATTTATGCTAATGACGCTTTAGGGCGATGTCTAGATAAAAACTCTTTTGTTACCGTATCGTATTTCATTATCGACACTTTCGAGAATACAGTAGAGTTTGCACGAGCCGGCCATTGTCCGTCGTTATATTATAACAACAATGCCAAACAAACAGTATACTACAAAAACAAAGGACTTGGTTTAGGTATTTTACGTAACTCTTCTTTCGATAAATACGTGCAGGTAAATGAGTTGGTATTCTCACCTAATGACGTTTTATTGTTGTACACTGACGGAGTAATAGAAGCCACAGATTCCAACAATCAACAATTTGGTTATTCACGACTGGAAGATGGACTAAAACGCTACGGTGAGTTAAAGGCTTCAAGGATCGTCGAAGAGCTTCAAAGTGACCTTGTAGACTTTTGTGGAAATATAGATATAGATGATGATTATACCTTGGTTACCGTTAAATTCAGGTAAGATAAATCACTATTATTGAGGAACTTATAAGAAAAAAAATTTGTTATACTTGATCAATGGTTGAAATAAAAGAAAAAGTCGATGAGGAGAAGATAGTGCTTCAAGTATTTGGAGAGGTTGATGCTAGTTCTTCTATTCATCTGGATAAAGCCCTAGAAGAGGCTGTTGCGCAGCATAAAATCATATTGGTCGACTTGAGCAATTTGGAGTACATCTCTTCCGCAGGGTTGGGTGTTTTTATGTCGTATCTTGATCAGATTAAGGAAGAAGGAATTCATTTCGCCTTATTTGGTTTGAAAGAAAGTGTATATCATGTTTTTGAGATACTAGGAATGGATCAGGTGCTAAGAATCGAAAAAAGTTTAGCAGAGGCAATGACCTGAAAGCGGCTGGAAATGGAGTATAAACACAAAATATCTTGTAGTAAGCAGAATCTAGGCGAATTAAGAAGTTTCGTCAAGACGGTCTTACGTAAGCATAAGGTTCCAGAGAAAAAGGCTTACGAATTGGTGCTTGCTGTTGATGAGGTATGTACAAACCTTGTAGTACACTCGAATAACTGCAATCCAGAAGAAAAACTCACGCTTAGAGTACGAGTAAACAATGAAGACACCATAGAATTTGTGTTTTTTGATCAAGGAGTTGCCTTCAATTCTAACGCATATAGCGAACCCAGACTTCCAGACTTGATCAAGAAAAAACGTAAAGGCGGGCTTGGAATGGTCCTGGTTCGGCGAATCATGGACCAAGTAGAATATTCGAAAGAGAACGACTTCAACGTATGTCGATTAGTTAAAAAACTTTAACAAAACAGGGAAACCCTCTTTAGGCTTTTCTTTATTAACATTGCGGTTGTTATCAATTAGTAAAATGGCCGTTTACAGTTTTGTAATTTCTTTCCTATTAGCATTTTCTCAACTTTCAGAAAATGACCCCAATAAAGTAGTCTTTACAGTAGATAAAGATCCAGTCTATCTGAATGAGTTCAAATATGCATTTCTTAAAAATAATAGTCTTTCCGATAGTACTGACCGTAAAGCAGAGCTCGATGAATACCTTGAGCTGTACGTAAATTTCAAGTTAAAGGTAAGAGAAGCGAAATCACTTGGTATAGATACGTTAAACTCTTTTAAGGAAGAGTTTGAACAATACAAAGGACAACTCGAATCACCATACCTCACGGTTAACAGAGCAGAAGAAAAAGAGATACAAGAAGTATATGATCGTTTAAACTACGAGGTTGCTGCATCGCACATATTATTTCAAATTAGACCAAATGCCTCACCTGCAGATACGGCTAGGTTGTACAAGCAGATAATAGAGACGAGAAATAAAATCACGGACTTAGAATCCTTTCAGTCGATCGCCTATGAGCAATCACAGGATCCTTCCGCAAAAACAAACAAAGGACACTTAGGGTACTTCAGTGGTTTACAGATGGTTCTTCCGTTCGAAGAAGCAGTTTTTAGCCTTGACAAAAATCAGGTGTCGATGCCTGTCAGAACTCAGTTTGGATACCATCTAATTTACTTAGAAGATAAAATAAAATCGAGAGGTAAGGTAAAGGTTGCACACATTATGATCCGTTTTAGTAGCAACGACCTATCAGATAAGAACAAAATAGACTCCATTTACAAAGAAATTGATGCAGGTGCCAACTGGGACGATTTATGTAGAATATATTCTCAAGATGGTTATTCGAAAGACAAAGGCGGCGAAATGCCATTTTTCGGTCACGGTCAAATCGATAAAGCCTTTGAAGCGGTGTCTTTTTCATTAGAAAAAGGTGAAATTTCTGAGCCTTTTAAGTCAGGTAGTGGCTGGCATATCGTAAAAAAAATAGACTCAGAAGGTAGACCTCCAAAGTCTGAAATGATATCACAAATTAAATCTCATCTAGCGCGATACAACGTCTCTGAATCTATGAAAAGTGCTGCTCTAAAAGAGTTAAAGCAAAAATATGGATATGAAAGACTAGAAAACCTAGACCCATGTAGCGAACAAAATAATCTCATTTTCAAATTTGACGGTCAAGAGTTCTTCAGTAGTGATTATGTAAGTTACTTGAAGGATAAAGATATACTTCCTGCCAATCTTATAAGATGTGATAGCTTGCTAGATAGTTTTGAGAAGTCCATGATCTTCGAATACGAAAGAAACACCATCATATATAAAAACAATGATGAGCTACGTTACTTACTTGGAGAGTACCGAGATGGTATTATGTTGTTCGATCTAATGGAGGATAGCGTATGGAATAAAGCCTCCTTGGATTCCGTTGGACTTCAAACATATTTCACAGAGAATCAAGAAAAGTACGGCCAAGAAAGTCTAGAAGATATCAGAGGCAGTGTGGTTTCTGATTTTCAGGAACTTCTAGAAGACCAGCTGGTAAAAAGACTAAGAAAAAAATATAAGGTCAAAATTAATAAAAAGGCCATTAATGAGTTCTCCAAATCCCTTTAGTAGCTTTTTCATCCTTATCGTTAGCTTTTCGCTAGTCATATTCTTGACTTGCTGCGATCAGATTAAAATTTCCAATAGCATCTCAGAACCAGAAGAAGGTGAGATAATAGCAGAAGTAGGAAATAGTAAGCTCTTTTTAAGAGACCTAAATGGTCTAATGACCAAAGATCGTGATAGTAATGATGTAATAAGCAGTTATGTCAAGAGTTGGGTAAAAAAACAGCTGGTCATCAATAAAGCTCTAGAGAATATCGAAATAAATGAAGCGGAAATCGAACGGAAGCTTTTAGACTATAGATATGCATTAATCGTACACGAATATCAAAAAATATACATAAAGAATAAGCTTAATGAGCAGGTGGACGAAGAAGAAATATCCGCTTATTATAAAGAAAAAATAGAAAACTTTACGTTGAAACAGACTATTGTTCGCTGCCTATTCACCAAATTACCTAAAGAGGCTCCACATAGAAGTACGGTAATCAACCAGTTTAAAAATTATTCACAAAATGAATTGGAGGAAATAAAGTCATACTGTTTCCGTTTTGCGGATAAGTCTTATTTAGATCCTGACTTATGGTTACCATTTGACGAAGTAATAATGAACACACCATTGGTTGCTATACACAATAAAGTTCAATTTCTAAAAAACGATGATTATATCGAAGAAAAAGATGAGAAATTCACCTATTTACTTAAGATATTGGAATATCGCTTTCCAGATCAGGTATCTCCCTTAGAATCTGTGAAAGAAGATATTAAGAATATTATAATCAGTAAGCGAAAAGTTCAGTTGAAACAAGATTTAGAAGATAAAATATTTGAAGAGGGGAAAATTAATGAAGAGTTTGAAATCTATAAGTAGCATATTCAGCTCAGTATTGTTTGTCATGTTGTTCAGTAATCTAGCTGAAGGGCAGGAAACTACTGTTGACAAAATAATTGCTAAAGTTGATAATCATATTGTCTTAAAATCCAATCTCGACAAAGCCTATCTACAATATTTATCACAAGGAAACTTCGATCTTGGTGATCCAAAATGTGGACTTCTAGAATCATTAATAGTAAATAAGTTACTGGTAGCTAAAGCAGAAATCGACTCAATTCTTGTTTCTGATGAGGAGGTCAACTTACAGATGGAAGGACGGTTACAGCAATTTATAGCGCAATTCGGTTCCGAAGAAAAGCTAGAGGAATATTACAATAAGTCTATAGAGCAATTTAAAGTTGAAATGTTCGGAGAACTCAAGGAGCAGCTGCTTGTTCAAAGGATGCAGGCAGACATTACATCTGACGTCAAAGTGACTCCTGCAGATGTTAAACGCTTTTTCAAAAGAATTCCAAAAGATAGTTTGCCATATATTTCCGCTGAGGTTTCGATTGCCCATATAGTCAAGAACCCAGAAGTTAATAAAGAGACGAAACTTCAGATTAAAACACAATTAAACGAGCTAAGAGATCAGATTTTAGCGGGAGAGGACTTTGGTGATTTAGCAAAAAAATATTCTATGGATCCTGGTTCGAGAAATAATGGTGGCGAATTAGGTTATAATCGTAGAGGACAACTAGCACCAGAGTACGAATCTGCGGCATTGAGACTTAAAGAAGGCGAGGTATCCATGCCCTTTGAGACACAGTTTGGTATTCATATCGTACAACTCCTCGACAGAAAGGGAAATCAATTTAAAACGAGACATATATTAATAATACCTCAACCTTCAGAGGAAGATTATGAATTAACTCGAAATTATTTGGATAGCCTGAAATCGGTTATTGAACTTGACTCCATTTCTTTTGAAAAAGCAGCTAAAGAGTTTTCAGATGATCAGTTTACGAGTTCACAAGGTGGGTATCTAATTGATGATACAGGGTCTAGTCGAATTGCTGTTGATTCGAAGCAAATGGACCCTGCTACATTTTTTACGCTTGATACCATGGCAACTGGGACAATAACTAATGCAATGGAATATCAGCTTCCTGATGGATCAAAGGCATTTCGAATTCTGTATTACAAAGATAAATTTCCTCCACATGTCGCTAACTTTGAATTGGACTATCAAAAGCTGCGATTCCTCGCAAAAAAAATAGAAACCGATAGAGTATTAAATGAATGGTTTGAAGGGATAAAAGATGAAGTATTCGTGGAAATTGATTCGGATTATCAATATTGCAATATACTTAAGAAGCGATAACATATGAGCAACAACCAAGATGTCCAGCTGGCTGATGATTTAAATGCCACCTATGAAAAGCTTAAACAGGAAATTGGAAAGGTAATATATGGCCAAAAAGAAGTTATTCATCTGTTGATAACCTCTATGTTTTGCGAAGCCCATTCGCTGCTAGTAGGAGTACCTGGATTAGCCAAGACTTTGGTAATACAAACCATTTCTCAAGCATTAGGCCTAAAATTCAATAGAATTCAATTTACGCCGGATTTAATGCCTTCTGATATTATTGGTTCGGAAATGCTCGATCAAGAAAGAAATTTTAAGTTTATTCATGGACCTATATTCTCGAATATAGTTTTGGCCGACGAAATCAATAGAACACCACCTAAAACACAATCGGCACTACTTGAGGCCATGCAAGAATATTCTGTTACCGTGGCTGGTCAAAAGCATGAACTTGATAGACCCTTTTTTGTACTTGCTACACAAAACCCGATTGAACAAGAGGGTACCTATCCTCTGCCTGAAGCGCAACTAGATCGCTTTATGTTCATGATTCATCTTGATTATCCAAACTATGACACGGAATTAGAAATAGCCAAAAGAACTACATCTGGATCCATTCCAGGTGTGAATCAGGTACTCGATCAAAATAAAATTATTGAGTTTCAAAAGCTTATCAAACGTGTTCCTGTTGCTGATAATGTTTTTGAATACGTCGTAAAATTAGTTCAGAGTACAAGGCCAAATAGCGAGTTAGCTCCTTCCATAGTTACGGAAAACTTAGAGTGGGGCGCGGGTCCTAGAGCAACACAGAACTTAATATTTGCCTCTAAATGTAACGCACTTCTGGAGGGTAAATACTCACCAGATATTGAAGACGTAAAGGCTATATCTAAACCAATTCTTCGGCATAGAATCTTTAGAAATTATAAAGCCGAAGCAAATGGTATAACTTCAGATGGAATCATAGAAAGCCTACTCTAAAGTTCATTATAAATTCTAAAGATATCTCCATCTTGCGATGTTAGATACCTGTAAAGAGGCCTTCTAGCTGGTCCGTTCAAAGGTGATCCATCAGATAACCTAAAAACCGAGCCACAGCATGCTGGATCATGTATAAATTGATTGTTTGGACCAAGTTCAACCGTTGAGCAAGTCATCTCCGGTTGGTAACTGCAGTTCCTATCATACACTATTATTTCTCGGTCACTCGCCCTATACAAAATGAATCCTCTAACACCCAAAGCATTTGATGTATTTCCCCTATATATCATTGCCCCACCTACCGTTCTTAATGGCAAGAAATCAGGTCTAGATAAGGTGATTTCGAAATCTACCGGTACTGGAACTATTTCGCCCGATGGATCTTGCGGTTCACAGCTTAGATGTACAGACGCACCTATTAATAAATAAAATAACCAATATACAGAAACCGAAAACCGAGTCATCATGGTGTCTATTATGCCCCGGAAAACTGGTCTAGGAACCTTATATCATTCTCAAAGAAGAGTCTAATATCCTTAACATTATATTTAAGCATGGTAATGCGTTCAATACCCATACCGAATGCAAATCCAGTGTATTCCTCCGGATCAATATTACAATTTGCAAGTACATTTGGGTCTACCATGCCTGCTCCACCAATTTCAACCCATCCAGTTCCCTTACATATCTTACAACCTTTACCTCCACAGATAAAGCAAGAAATATCCATTTCTGCGCTTGGTTCTGTAAAAGGGAAATATGATGGCCTGAAACGAACCTTAGTATCACTACCAAACATCTCTTTTGAGAAATGATACAAAGTATCTTTTAGGTCTTTAAAGCCAACATTCTTATCAATATAAAGTCCTTCAACCTGATGAAAAATACAATGCGCTCTAGCAGATATAGCTTCATTTCGAAATACTCTTCCAGGCATTATAGACCTAATAGGCAGAGATTCGGCCTCCATGATTCTGGTTTGTACATTCGAAGTATGTGTTCTTAGAACAATGTCAGGATCTCTTTCAATAAAGAAAGTATCCTGCATCTCCCTGGCTGGATGGTTTTCAGGAAAGTTTAAGGCCGTGAAATTATACCAATCGTTTTCTATCTCAGGTCCATCGCTCACTTTGAAACCAATACGCTCAAAAATTTGTATTATTCTGTTTCGTACTAAGGTTAATGGATGCAAACCACCAGATCTAGTCTCATTTACTGGTAAGGATAAGTCTACGGTGTCTAAGTCATTAATAGCTTCATTGCTGCTAATGACATCGGCGCTCAGCTTAAATTTATTTTCCGCTAACTGTCTAATTTCATTTAGTAAAGCTCCGTACTCCTTTTTTAGTTCTGCAGGAACATTTTTGAAATCTTCGAATAAACCTTTTATGACACTCTTTTTGCCAATATACTCCAACCGAAACTTTTCAAGTTGTTCTTTAGTATCAATTGACTCAGACTCAATTTTTGATTTTATCTTTTTAGCAGCTTCGAACATGCATTTGTCTATTTACCAGAAGACAAAGCTAGCCAATCATATCCAATGAAACCAGAGTCTTATTTCCAGAAAAGGGAAAGCACTTTCCCTCCTTTTGCCTCATTAGACTTTGCAGATTTATAGAGTTTAAGAATAGTCATAAAAACGTATAATGAACAAGCTATGAGGGCAAAAACCAACCAATCGGATTGATTTCTTAGGTAGAAGGCTAATGCTACGAAGTAAATATTTAGTCCGAAAAGTACCAATGACGCTTGAGAATGATTGCAGCCAATGTCCAAAAGTATGTGGTGTATATGGTTCTTATCTGGATCAAGTGGAGATTTTCCCATTGACACGCGAAGAGTAAAAACTCTTATTGTATCAAAAAGTGGTAGAATGAGAACAGCCATGGCAGTTGTGATATAAGCATTAAATGTGAGGATGCCATCTCCTCCGTTTTCCATCAGGTAGTAGTTTGCATCAATAAACCTCACAGTACTTACGGCAATTAAAAAACCGACTATCAAAGAACCTGTATCACCCATAAATATTTTTGAAGGCTCCCAGTTAAAATTTAAAAAAGCGATCAGCGCCCCTGCTAAAGCAAACTGAAGATACGCGAAGTAGAGATCTCCATTTAAATAAAACCAACTTCCTAGTATTGTTAAAATAAGGGCTCCAACACAACCAGCCAATCCGTCTATCCCATCTATCAAGTTAAATGCATTGGTAATTACGATAAGCGTAAAAATCGACAATACCGTGAGCAGAATGTCGGAAGTCTCAGCTATTCCGAATAAACCATATAAGCTAGAAAACTTAACTCCGGCAATGTTTACTAACATTAATGCAGTCAGTAACTGCCAAATTAACTTTTGTCTTGCTCTTAAAACGGTTAGGTCGTCACGTAAACCTAAAAGCATCATAAAGAATAGACCACCAAGAAGGTATTTTTGCTCCGCAATAATTTGCAAAGGAAACCATAAAAAAATGGCACCTGTAAAACCTAGGAAAATAGCGAGACCTCCCATTGAGGGAGTTTTTTGCGTATGCACCTTTCTCTCACATGGCGACTCCAAAACGTTAACATAGTGAAGGGCCTTTATGAGAAAAGGGAAGAATATAAACGTTAATGAAAAAGACGTAAGTATTATAGCTGTTATTTGTCCCATTGGATAGCTGTATGTGACAAATATATCAATTTCATTGTTTTGCAGAAGATAAATCCTATTATTAAACAATAAAATTCTATTAATAGGCGTTTTCGTTATTTTTTATGATGGAAATGATCGTTAAAAGGATAATCTTCAAATCAAGGAAAAGACTCCAGTTTTTCACATAGAATCTATCCAATTTGACACGACCGTACATATCATTAAATTTTGATGTCTCACCCCTAAAGCCTTTTGCCTGCGCCAAACCTGTTATACCTGGTTTAACGGCGTGTCGCTGGAAAAACCGGTCTATTCTTCCTGCAAATTCTTCGTTGAGTTTTATTGGGTGCGGTCTGGGACCTACAACCGACATATCACCTAGAAAGACATTAATGAATTGCGGGATTTCGTCAATACTTGTTTTCCTCAAAACCGCCCCAACCTTAGTGATTCGAGGGTCATTTTTTGTTGCCTGCTTAGAATCAGATAGGTTATTAACAACCATAGTCCTGAACTTATAACAAAGAAATAGCTGATTGTCTTTGCCATGTCTATTCTGCATAAAAAATATGCCACCGTTAGATTCTAACTTAATCAATATTCCGATTAGTGGAATAAGCCAAGAAAGGATAGTTATCATGACTATAGTCGAAAATATGATATCAAATGCCCTTTTTACGTATTGGTTTATCTTAGAGTCAAGAGGAATTGAGGTAATATTTATTATTGGGATATCACCTATCTTATTTATTGCCACTGATTTGGCACTAAACCTACTGAAGCTAGAGATTAAATGAATCTTTATTAAATTATTCTCCGCATAGTTTACAATCTCCCGAACCTTATTGGAGGTTAACTCCGTAGTACAGCAAAAAATTATATCTACGGTATTTTGCTGGCAATAGTTAAATACATCGTTTACGTCACCTGTCTTGTCATCATGCTGATCTTGGGTAAATAACCCCTTGACCACATAACCAAAACCAGGATTCACAATCATATATTCCTTCAGTGCGTTACTTACATCATTTGAACCCACCAATACGACATTTCTAATATTAAAACCCTTAGTTCGGTAATATCTTATTAGTAATATGAATACTACTCTCCAAGCAATGATTAAAGTACTAAATAAGATATAGGTGAAAAACAGGTGTTCTCTTGAGAAATAATAGGTTCTTCCCAAAACCCATATCGCAAATATTACTGCGAGACTAGCGGTAATTGCCAGCACAACTCTATTAACCGTTTCTTGTATTGAATCGTTGCGCTCCAGTTTATGAAGTCTCGAATAGAAGAATGTTACGGTCCAAACTACGTTAATAATAATCAGTAACAAGTCATAATTGCCCTGAGTATATAAAAACTGGTTAAACCGGTCTAGGTTGGCCAAACCAATAGAGACATTCAAAAAAAGAATATCTAGGGAAAAAAATAATATTGGAAAATAGGTGGATAATCGTTTATTCGACACGGGTGTTTCAGTTATTGCGAAATTTCGCAAATTTTATCTAAAGTACTTTACCTCTTTCAAATACTGATCAAACCTCAGCATATCTTGAGTTCAAAGTTTTAAAATCCTCATAGGTATCTTTAATTCCTTGCTCCAAAGTTATTTGAGGCTCGAATCCCGCCTCTCTCAATCTTTCTATATTCATCAGCTTTCGTGGAGTACCATCTGGTTTTTCGGTATTGAAAACAAGGTCACCTTCATAACCAACAATTTTCTTTACCAATTGAGCAAGATCGGCTATGGAAATATCACTACCACATCCAATATTCAAAAAAGAGGGGTCCTTAGAATAAGGAATGGCGTCAAACTTTTCCATAAGATAGATGCAAGCCGCAGCCATATCATCTACATGAAGAAATTCTCTCTTCGGCCTACCTGATCCCCATATTTCAACCTGTGGACTACTGTTTACTTTAGCTTCATGAAATTTACGAATTAATGCAGGTAAAACATGTGAATTATTTAAATCATAATTGTCATTTGGACCGTATAGGTTTGTAGGCATTACAGCCGTGAAGTTGCAATTGTATTGATCCCGATAGGCCTCACATAGTTTAATACCAGCAATTTTTGCTATCGCATATGGTTCGTTAGTATACTCCAAATCTCCTGTAAGCAAATAGTCCTCTTTTAGAGGTTGAGGTGCTAATTTTGGATAAATACAAGATGAACCCAGGAACATAAGTTTCTTTACGTTATGTATATATGCCTGGTGAATAATATTATTCTGAATCATCAGATTATCATATAAAAACTCAGCTCGAAACGTATTGTTAGCATGGATTCCACCAACCTTAGCTGCCGCTAAAAAAACGTAATCTGGTTTTTCTGCTGCGAAAAAATCACTCACAGACTTTTGTTCTCTTAAATCCAGTTCTTTAGAATTTCTTAAAATAAAATTATGAAATCCCTTCGCTTCTAAGCCACGTTTGATTGCCGAGCCTACCATGCCGTTGTGACCTGCAATATAAATTTTATCTGAAACGTTCATTTACTATTCCTCCTGCTTGAGTATTGTGTGTCCACCTTCGAGTAAAAATTTGTCTTTTTCGAATAATTTAATGTCTTCTTCAACCATTTCAGTAACCAAAGCATCGAGATCATAAGACGGTTTCCAACCCAGCTTTTCATGTGCCTTAGAAGGGTCACCAATTAATAAATCCACTTCTGTTGGCCTAAAATATTTCGGATCTATTTTAATTACTTCTTGACCAATTCGTATTGCCTCATATTTCCCATCTGTAGCCGAGACCACACCAACCTCTTCTACTCCAGAACCTTTAAATTCTATGTCGGCCCCAACTTTAGCAAAGGACTTTCTTACGAAATCTCGAATTGTAGTGGTTATACCCGTTGCCAGCACAAAATCCTCTGCTACATCTTGCTGCAGCATTCGCCACATACCTTCAACGTAGTCCTTAGCATGTCCCCAATCTCTTTTGGAGTCCAAATTACCCATATAAGCGCATTCTTGTAAGCCTAGTGCCATCTTGGCCACAGCACGAGTAATCTTTCTTGTCACAAACGTTTCTCCCCTAAGCGGTGATTCATGGTTAAATAGAATTCCGTTGCAGGCGAACATACCATAGGCTTCTCTATAATTAACTGTAATCCAATAGCCATATAATTTTGCAACTGCATAAGGTGACCTCGGATAAAAAGGTGTTGTTTCCTTTTGGGGCACCTCCTGTACCAATCCATATAACTCCGAAGTTGATGCCTGGTACACCTTAGTTTTTTTTGTCAAACCCAATAACCTTACGGCTTCCAGTATTCTTAAAGTACCAATACCATCTACGTTTGCCACATACTCAGGTGAGTCAAAACTGACTCTTACATGCGACATAGCCCCTAAGTTATAAATTTCATCGGGTTGTATATCCTGAATCAACCTTGTTAGGTTCATGGAGTCTGTTAGATCACCGTAATGTAGGTACATTTTAGCGCCTTCTTTATGTGGATCTTCATAGAGGTGGTCAATTCTGTCAGTATTGAATAATGATGATCTTCGTTTTATCCCGTGGACCTCATATCCTTTAGACAGGAGCAACTCTGCTAGATACGCTCCGTCTTGTCCGGTTATTCCGGTTATAAGTGCTTTCTTCATTGTTATTTATAAGTTTAACAAAACTAAAAACTTTGTTCATTCGACCAGCTATTAAAACCAAAAACTACTTGATACCAAATCAAATGATAACAATAGTTTTGTCTAAACCATTGAATTAGTGATTAACCATTAGTTTTCTAAATGATAAACATTGTTTTCCTTCGAAAACATCATTTATCATGGTATAATAAATACCGTTTTTCAGGTTATTGAATTCAAGTTTATTCTCTCCTCTTGTAGCCATAAATGACTTTCTAGAAACCATTAGGCCAGTTTGGCCGAATATTGAAATGGTAAGTTTTTTTGATGTTGAAGAGTCCCAATAAAAATTAAAAGTACCTGTAGATGGATTCGGATAGATCTCTAGACTTTTAGTCTTTGGATATGGGGATTCCAGGGCACTAATAACACATTTAGATTTGGCAGCCTCTGCATCACCCATAACAGAGTCTGAATAAACAAAACATTCACCATTTGAAAGAACACTGTACAGTGAGCCCTCAAAGTTTTCAAGCTCCAAGGTATTTGAGTCTTCAATTATAGTCCCGTTCTGTACCCAGACTTTATTAAGGTTCTGTAAAGAATCTGGTATGGATGCTATTAGTGAGCCATCACAATTTGAATAGTCTATGTTGAAGCGCTCCACTTGTGGGCTGTGGCAAGCCGTATCGAAATTTTTCAATTGTATTGAACCATTAGACTCTCTAAATCGCCTCAGCGTTTCCCTGGCAGAGACAAGTTGTTCATTATTTGGAAATTTTTTGGCCAAAGAAAATCTCTCCAACGAGTCAAATTTATGATCATAAAACTCTTCATCAATAATGGTATTGGATGATTGATCAACCCACTGTGTGTATCTAAAAGAGGGAGTGCGTATTGAATGGCCAAGTATGTCATCGGCCTTGGGAAATATACTATATGCAGGCTTGTTCCAAGGGATTTGTTTTGTACCGAAATAAGTTGAAAAACTTAAACCATCAAGGTTGTCAGGCTTTTTTATGCCCACCAGATCGCACAATGTAGGGTAAATATCTACACTTTCCACGATTGTATTCACCCTTGTACCAGCATAAGGGTTATTAGGAACAGAAAACAACAACGGTACTCTAGTATCGATCTCAAAATTAGTATGCTTAGACCAAGCACCATACTCACCTAATTTAAAGCCATGATCACCCCAAAAGACAACAATAGTGTTATCCGTGTAACCCAACTCCCGGACAGTATTCATGAGCTTATTTATTTGCGCATCGACGTAGCTAATGCAAGCCAAGTAGCCATGTATGAGATGTCTTTGTACTGAATCTCCAATTTGTTTCTGTCCTATAGAGGGGTAATCCTTCATCTCCTTTGAATTCGTCATAGCAATAGGCGGCATATCTAGCGGAAGTTCCGTTAGAGAAGTAGCAGCTATAGAGTCAAAATCATAAATATCCCAGTATTTCTTTGGGGCCACAAATGGCAAATGTGGCTTATAGTACCCCATAGCCATGAAAAAGTTCTTATCTCTAGGGTGGGATCTCAATTCTTCAATCGCTTTCATTGTACTCCAGCCTCCGGTATAGACAGTATCGTCAACCTCAAGGCTCTCCGTTGGGTTACCTTTTCTCGCTGAATTTTGACTCGCTATAGCTATGTTTAAAGAATCAAAATAGCCTCTGTATCTTGTAGGGTCGTTAGTTCTCTTAATGGGTACTTTTGACCAAGAACTAATATCACTTTTATGAAAGACCTTGCCAAAAGAATATGATAAGTAACCTTGATTCTTAAAGGCCTGAGGCAACGTTACCAGGTTAGGGTCAAAATCCCTTAGTTTACGTGTACCATTATTAATAATGTTGGTGGTAGTTGGGCGCAACCCTGACAGCATACTCGCCCTTGAAGGATAACAAATTGCCTGACTGCAGTAGGCGCGGTCAAAAGTAACCCCATTATTAGACAGGGAATCTATGGTAGGGGATTTAACTAACTGATCTCCATAGCATCCTAATTGGGGCCTCAAGTCATCTACCAATATAAAGAGTACATTATATTTGTCTAAATTACTTGCAAAAATCAAGTTTGCTGAGCTTGCAACTAAACAACTAAAGACAATCAAATATTTAAACAACCCGCTAATGTTATTCATGAGAAAACCAGGTTTATCTTCAATCAATTTTACCTCTAAAATAACACAGTATCGGTCAAAGCAAATATTAATTCTGCTAATCTTAACAGTGATTAGTGGTTTAAAAGCCATAAGTCAACCTAATGTCATCTTTATTATGGCCGATGACTTGGGTTGGAGTGACATGGGGTGTTATGGAAACTTAGAAATAGGTACACCTAATTTAGACCAACTGGCCGCTGAGGGAATGCTATTCAACCAAGCATATAGCTCCGGAAGTGTTTGTTCGCCAACTAGAGCAGCTCTTATTACCGGTCAGTATCCCGCTCGATTAAGTATACATGGACATATTTCCGGAACCTCCAAGAAGAATCTTGAACGTGGTATGCCTAATTTTCTTGATTCAGCTTTATTTTCTGTTGGTGATATGTTTAAAGCCGCCGGTTATGCGACAGCACACATTGGAAAGTGGCACCTTGGCGCATCGGCTGACTCTCCACTTCCCTCAGAATATGGATTTGATTATCATGTTAGTGACCTTAATCACGACACCATCTTTTCAAAAGGCTTCAAAGGAGCTATTTGGGCAAGACATAATCGACCTGTAAGTTCTAAGGTTATTTTTGAACAGGCCATGAATTATTTAGATGTACGCGACGATCAGAATCAACCATTTTACTTACAGGTCTGGCTGAATGATCCGCACTCTGTACTCAACCCATCAGATGAACAGATTAAAAAGTTTGCTCAATTTCATCCTTCTTCAAAACCAATTGATTATCATAGCTCTAAAGAAGTCTACTACGCCACAGTAAACGAAATGGACAGACAACTCGGAGTATTTATGGCTTACTTGAAGACCAAAGGTCTAGACAAGAATTCTATCATAATTTTCACCAGTGACAATGGTCCCGAGACACAGTCGGCTAAAAGTGCAGGACATAGTGCGGCAGGAACAGCAGGCCCTTTCAGAGGAAAAAAAAGAAGCTTATATGAAGGAGGTATACGTGTACCCTTTATAGTAAAGTGGAAAGGCGTAACCCCAAATGCCTCAATTAATCCAACAATATTATCATCTGTTGATCTTATGCCTACTTTTAGATCATTAATTAAGGGTCATATCCCGTCAGATGTAACTCAAGACGGAGAAAACCTCATCGAAGCATTTAGGGGTCAGAATGTTACTAGGACAACTCCCGTGTTTTGGGAGTTCAGAGAGAACATTCTGGGTAGAGAAATAGATAAAAGTCCAATATTAGCTATGCGCTTAGGAAAGTATAAGTTATTGTCTAATATCGAAGGGAAACCTGAAAGACTAGAGTTATACGATTTACAGACTGATTTTTTGGAATTAAATAATTTATCTCGGCAACTTACAGAAACATCTTCTCGAATGCGTTCAGAACTACTGAATTGGCACGCTAGGCTTCCACAAGGAGCTTATCATCCTGCTGCTGGGGTTCTCAGAGAATGGGCCGCACTGGAAAATATTGAATCAAATCAAACTATTCTATCTTCGGAAGATCAAACATTGGATTTTTTACTATACCCCAATCCTACAGAAAGAAATATAGTTATTAAACGTTGTTCAGGGAGTATTCCGACCTACTATCAAATGGTTTCATTAACCGGAGAACTTATCGATAGTCAAAACATCAGTTGGCCCAATGAGGAAAATGAAGTTACCATTGAACCCTCGACAACAGTATTACCCGGAACGTATATTATCAAAATCGGAAATAGCTTAAATGAAGTTAGCAAAAAGATTAGATTTCAATAATAAACTGGCATGCTGGTTTTTAATTAGCTTATTAAGCTCTTTTACCTCTACTCTATTTGCCAACTCTAACCCAAACATCATATTAATTCTTACTGATGATCTGGCTTGGAATAGCTTAAGCATATACGGTAATTCCTACTTAGAGACACCTAACATCGATAAAATTGGTGAAAAAGGTATAAAGTTTGACTTTGCTTATGCCAACCCGGTATGCTCGTCCACTAGAGCAAGTCTTATGACTGGTAAGTACGCTACAAATGTGGGTATTACTGGGACTACTCAAGCCCCGGTTTACACCAAAGCTTTTCTTAGGACACCACCTAATAGGTCAACTATTGACCACGAAACCAACTTGCTAAGCAATCTACTTAAAAGTGTTGGGTATATAAATGGTATTTCAGGAAAATGGCACTTAGGTCATAGTTATCAAATTGCCAGTGTATTAGTAAACCAAGCCTTGGGACATAGTTATTTTGAGAGCAAAGGCTTTGATTACGTAAGTAATGCACGGGAGGGAAATACAAATGATAAGGCTGTAAATGCTATTACTTCAGATCTCATTAATTTCATAACGGACCATAAAGACACAACTTTTTTCGCTTTTGCCTCTCATTTTACTCCACATACCAACTTTGATGCTCCAAATAGTTTGATTAATAAGTACGTCGACCTTGGATTCGAAAAAAGCTCTACCAATAAAGGGGTTTATGAGGAAATTCCATCTGCCGACTATTTGGCCATGATTGAACACCTGGATAACTCTATTGGCGTTTTGGTGAATAAACTAGAAGAACTCGACCTTCTTGACAACACGATGATCATCTTTACTTCAGATAATGGTGCTCCTAACAGAGTCTGGGACAGCTCACCACTCAAGAATGGAAAGGCTACATTATATGAGGGAGGTATTCGAGTACCTCTTCTTATTCAATGGCCTGATGGAATTACCCCGGCTACGACATGCAAAGAACCAGTGCACTTAATGGACTTATACCCTACCATCGCAGAAATGGTCTCCTCTTCTGAGAGTAGTGAAATAGATGGAGAAAGCCTATTACCATTTTTCTCAGAAGTAAATCATCAACTATCAAGAGAGTCAATCTTTTGGCATTTCCCAGATTATTCTCCGAGATTCGGACAAACGCCATCCTCCGCGATACTTAAGTATCCTTACAAACTTATTTATTATTATGCCGATCATTTGAATTCATCCGGATTTACTCCTACGTTGAATCACCCTTTCGGTGAGCTAGTCCTGGAAGGCAAGCTGGAACTCTTTAATTTGGAAGATGATGAGTCTGAAAAGAGAAATCTTAAAGATAACATGCCCAACCTCACATCTGATATGTTAGATGAACTGATAGTTTTGATAAACGAAAATAAAGGATTGCTGCCATACCTTAATCCTAAGTTCTCATCAACAAATTGGACCGAAACAAAAAAATTCGCTCCACAAGACTCAGTTGATTTCTTCGAACTGGGAAATAGTACTTCAAGTCAAATTATTTTATTCTCGAAAGATCAAACATTAGATTTTTTGTTATACCCCAATCCTACAGAAAGAAATATAGTTATTAAACGTTGTTCAGGGAGTATTCCGACCTACTATCAAATAGTTTCATTGAGCGGAAAACTTATTGATAGTCAAAACATCAGTTGGCCTAGTGGAGAAAATGAAATTATCATTAGACTCGCAACAACCCTATTACCTGGAACCTTTATCATCAAAATTGGAAATAGCTTAAATGAAGTTAGCAAAAAGGTCAAATTTCAATAATAAACTGGCATATTGGCTTCTAATTAACTTATTAAGCTTTTTTTCTTCTGCTCTATTTGCCAGCTCTAACCCAAATATCGTATTAATTCTTACCGATGACTTGGCTTGGAATAGTCTAAGTATTTATGGTAACTCCTACTTGAAAACCCCCAACATTGATAAAATTGGTGAAAAAGGCTTAAAGTTTAATTTTGCTTATGCCAACCCAGTATGCTCTTCTACTAGAGCAAGTCTTATGACTGGTAAATATGCTACAAATGTGGGTATTACTGGGACTACTCAAGCCCCCGTTTACACCAAAGCTTTTCTTAGGACTCCACCTAATAGGTCAACTATTGACCACGAAACCAACTTGCTAAGCCATCTACTTAAAGGTGCTGGATATATAAATGGTATTTCTGGAAAATGGCACTTAGGTCATAGTTATCAAATTGCCAGTGTATTAGTAAACCAAGCCTTGGGACATAGTTATTTTGAGAGCAAAGGCTTTGATTACGTAAGTAATGCACGGGAGGGAAATACAAATGATAAGGCTGTAAATGCTATTACTTCAGATCTCATTAATTTCATAACGGACCATAAAGACACAACTTTTTTCGCTTTTGCCTCTCATTTTACTCCACATACCAACTTTGATGCTCCAAATAGTTTGATTAATAAGTACGTCGACCTTGGATTCGAAAAAAGCTCTACCAATAAAGGGGTTTATGAGGAAATTCCATCTGCCGACTATTTGGCCATGATTGAACACCTGGATAACTCTATTGGCGTTTTGGTGAATAAACTAGAAGAACTCGACCTTCTTGACAACACGATGATCATCTTTACTTCAGATAATGGTGCTCCTAACAGAGTCTGGGACAGCTCACCACTCAAGAATGGAAAGGCTACATTATATGAGGGAGGTATTCGAGTACCTCTTCTTATTCAATGGCCTGATGGAATTACCCCGGCTACGACATGCAAAGAACCAGTGCACTTAATGGACTTATACCCTACCATCGCAGAAATGGTCTCCTCTTCTGAGAGTAGTGAAATAGATGGAGAAAGCCTATTACCATTTTTCTCAGAAGTAAATCATCAACTATCAAGAGAGTCAATCTTTTGGCATTTCCCAGATTATTCTCCGAGGTTCGGACAAACGCCATCCTCCGCGATACTTAAATACCCTTACAAACTTATTTATTATTATGCCGATCATTTAAATTCATCTGGATTTACACCTATGTTGAATCACCCTTTCGGTGAGTTAGTCCTGGAAGGCAAGCTAGAACTCTTTAATTTGGAAGATGATGAGTCTGAAAAGAGAAACCTTAAGGATGACATGCCAAGTCTCACGTGTGACTTGTTGGACGAGCTTAAAGCGCTCATAGATGAAAACAGAGGTTTACTGCCCTATCTAAATCCCGAGTTTTCATCAACAAATTGGACCGAAACAAAAAAATTCACCTCACAAGACTCAATTGATTTTTTCGCGGACGTAACTTCTGCGGAACAACTTGTATGTACAAGATCCATAGTCAAGAGGGTCTTATTTCAGCAGAACGGATTATTCCTGAATTCTCCAAACTTCTTGATTAAAAGTTGTAGAATATTTGACCTATCTGGAAAGTTATTGTTTGATCAAGAAAAAGTAAATTCTAAAATGCTTAGATTAGATATTAATCCCAAGGCATCAATACTGGTTTATGTTATTTCAACTACAATTGGAACCTGGAGATATAAAAAATACTATTCCAGAGAATAGACTTTAATTTCATTCACCTTTTTGGTGAGTGCTTCTGTGAATACCTCAGCCCCTCGACGATTCAGGTGGCCAACATCAAAGCTATTGTCTAAACTGTAAAACTCAGGATATTTGTTTGGATTGGCTAATTCTATTTTATTGGGTAAGGGAATAGAGTCATATAGTTCTACTATATCATCCTCCAATCTAGGGGGATAAAAGAAAATGATTTTAACACCTTGCTTATTTCCTAAGTCTATCAGTTGTAATATCTTGTTGAGATGAGCCTGATTAAAAGAAGTGCTAGATGATGCCTTTTTAAAGTAATTAGAAATGCTCTTCTTTCTGCTCTTTAGAACTCTAAAGTCTTGTTTAAAATTAGTGTTTCTTTGTTGCAAACTTTTATACCCCTTTCCTTTATGTATCAGGTTTTCATCCAACGAATAAAAGCCGTCTCCTTTAGGACCGAGATAATGGCGTTTCTTAGCCGAAATATTGTTTAGGAATATATGATCAACATAGGCTTTGACCATCCCAATCCTCAATACGTTTTCACAGTAGCTAATTAGGTGATTTCCAATGCCCTGATGTTCTTCATTCAGTAATACTCTTATGGCAAAAATGAGGTTTTCAAGGTTCAAGAAATATTTCGTTCTTACAGAGTGAAGGTTTTTATCGGGAATGCCTTTGAACGCCTGCAATTCCAGAAATATTACATCATCTTTCTTAAAATAAGATCCTTTAAACAGATTCTCTAAGATCCAATAGGACTCATGACTACTAAGTCCATTTATTCCGAAATTATATGACTTAGTGTGTCCAATTATACTATCGAAAAGTGAAGGTATAATATGTCTGTAAGTTCGGCTAGAACCTAAAAAGAAGGTGTTGTACTGATTATTCTTAGAATCTCTTCCCTTTTCATCTAGGTACGCCCTTTTTACCGCTATTCCTTCATTTCCCCAATCAAAAGGGGTAGTAGTATGCGTAATGATCAAAAGACCAATTATAAAAAAAAGATATCGAGCCAGATTTGTTAAAAACGATTTCATTTAGAACTGAAAATATATGAAGTCTTGCTCTGCACTAAAAAATTCTAATACCACTAATGTAAGCAGAATGTATATTATAAACCTTATCGCTCTACCTCCCCTAATAACCTCTAAACCAAAGGAGTGCGCTCGATTCGTCCACTCAACAACAAGAAGTACGGTGATGGCAGCACATGTTTGTAAAAGCACCGAAAACTCTATCTTGAGTTTCTTGATCATCATCATTGGACTCGATATCTCGAATGAAAAAAGATGTGACAAGTAGGTGCTAGCATGTATTAACGACTCCGCTCTAAAAAATACCCAAGTGAAACATACTAATATGAAGGTCAGTATAACATTAGAGATTTCACTAACACTTGGAAAAATCTTTCCTTGACCTATTTCACCTAAGTTTTTACGGTTGCGTTGACTCAACATTAGTGGGACAAAAAGAAGAGCATTAATAAAGCCCCAAATGACAAATGTCCAATTTGCACCATGCCAAATACCACTCACTGAGAATATAATAAATACATTCCGAATCATTTTAATGCGACCTACTTTACTTCCTCCTAAGGGTATATATATGTAATCTCTAAACCATGTAGTCAGGGAAATATGCCACCTTCTCCAAAACTCTGCTATATCTCTAGAAAAATAGGGATAAGCAAAGTTCTGCATCAAGTTAAACCCAAATAACCGTGAGGTTCCTACAGCGATATCTGAGTACCCTGAAAAATCGCAGTATATCTGAAACGCAAAAAAAGCGGCTCCTAAGAACAATATTGGGCCATGTACCTCGGAGTAGTTTTCAAAAAAACAATCGACAAGTATGGCACAATTATCGGCTACGACTACTTTCTTAAAGAAGCCCCATAAGATCTGTCTACAACCAAGAATAGCTTGATGATAATCGAAGTTTCTTTTACGAAGAAACTGTGGGAGAAGATTAGCAGCACGCTCGATAGGACCCGCCACTAGCTGTGGAAAGAAAGTGACAAACGCAAAGAATGCGATTATATCTTTACACGGTTTAATATTCTTCCTATATATATCAATGGAATAGCTTAGCGTTTGGAAGGTATAAAAGCTAATACCAACAGGAAGAATTACATTGATGGTCCTTATATGCTCGTTAATACCTACACTGGCAAGCATATCAGTGAAGGACACAACGAAAAAATCGTAATATTTAAAAACCCCAAGAAACCCTAAATTCACTGCTAAACTTATCGCCAGAAATATTTTTTTATTTCTCGCCGATTGAGATTCGCTTATCCTTATTCCAATTAAGTAGTCTAGTAAAGAACTGACTATAATGAGCGATAGGAACCTGTAATCCCACCATCCATAGAAGACGTAACTAACGGTCAGAAGAAATAGATTTTGCATTTTGGTTTTTTCCTTTAGAAAAAACCAGTAAACACAAAAACAAATTATAAAAAAGACTAAGTATTCAACAGAGTTGAAGAGCATGAATTCAATTTTTTACGACATTCTGTCGAAGAGACCCCATCAGGCCGCCAAAATAAAATAATTGAAATCATATTCCAATTTTGATAATTCAACTTAAGCTAAAAGAAATTACCAAGTTGTGCCGTATGCTTCTTGCATTTTACTTACTAGTTTCTCTGTATTGACATTTCTTACGTTAACTTGGTTTCCATTAGCTCTCGCTATAGCCATACTTGCCCCTAAAGCGGCAGCATGACCAAGTCCCATCATAGTTCTAGACAGGCGACAGCTTGATGCCGCTATATGTGAAAAGCTAGCACCCCGGCAGGCTACTAATAAGTTAGTTGTATTCTTTGGAATCAAACACCTATAAGGTACTCCGTAGGGTTTTACAGTAGGGAAATCTAGGTTTTCACCATCTTGCTCGTTTTCATTGCCATAAGGACCTCCATGAATGTCAATTGGATGCTCTACCAAAGCAATCATATCATCGTGCTTCTGTTCCTTATATCCGCTGGTTAAATCTTGCTCCCTCAAAACATATTCTCCAACTAGCCTATACGTCTCTCGAATTCCTGGAAGAACGGCGAAACTGTCAAACTTATAATCCTCTAGATGAAGATTTGGAAAGCCAAGGCCTGTGGCGAATAAAGGCTTTAACCTGGACCAATGACACTTTGACAAAACCTCTCCTGAAGAGATTATTTCAGCTTCAGTCGCCGGTACATAAGAGCTCCCATCTAAAACAGAGTTGCCTAATGGATTAATAATGATGTCACCATTCATAATACCCGTAATAAATGCACTATTGCCACTTCTCGCAAAATCGGTACAGCAGAATGATTTATCCTCTCCTTTTCCATCTAAGGTTACTCTATAGCAGTAAGAGATGCCATTAAGTATCATTTTTGGTTCTTCTGGGGCATTAGGTTCATTATACATGGCCTGAGAATCTTCTCCAATAGCCACATCACAACTAGCAAGTCTACCAAGTGCCAAATTAGCGGAAGAATCAATAAATACCTGAGCCGAAATCTCGATTAAATTTCCCTGATTATCAATTCCTTGTACATAGTTTATTGTTGTGTTTGCATCATCACCCTTAGCATCGACGGTAGTAGACACGTCCAACAAGGTGGTATTGAAATAGCAGTGAACACCGAGCTTCTTCAATTGATCTTCCATCACCTGAGTCATATACGAAGGGTCAAAAACTACTATTCTCTGATCATCCTTACTGACTCCGTATTTGCTTAAGGTCTGGTCATAAGTACCATTGGGGTCGTCAAACCATAGTCCCAAGGAATCATGCTTTGTGTCTTCATTACTATAGCGCTTAGCTATCCGTATATGATCTTTATATTTTGGATTGGTACTCATCTCCTCATACAATTCCTTGGCCACTGTTTCAGCAGGCCCTGCCGGCCAGTCAGATACGAAAGCGAAAATACTATGTCCTCCGGGGCTCGGCATCCGATCTATTATAGCCACCGTTTTTCCAAGCTTTGCTGCTGTAATTGCAGCCCCCAACCCGCCACTTCCACATCCGATTACACAAATATCAACTTCCATTTAATTCCGATTTTCTATAAATATTAATCGGAAGTTATATTAAAAAAAATGTTTTGACAATATTGAATTAAATTCCATTTTTTAAGTTATAGGGTTTCAAACATTTTTGACAAAAATTTCATT
>CAYMST010000012.1:0-38917 GCA_964393115.1 uncultured Roseivirgaceae bacterium
AAGCAGGAGGAGCACCAAATCGGTAGTCAGCTCTGAAAGGGTAGATATACTTATCTAAAGACGGTATAAAGAATAATACATCAGATATATATGAATACGAAGGAAAGTCTGGGTCGAGTTCTCTTTCATAATAGCTGCATGAAAGTACTAACTCATGTGATATGTTCGCAAAAGATAATGCGGTTCCAAATAGTCGGATAGCCCCCAGGAAACTCGCTTTTTTTGATTTTAGCACTTCTTTAATATCGTGAATGTTATGCTGTCTTGAGATGTTGATGTTTTCCTTGATAAGCTCCTCAAGAACACCAATTTTTTGACTTAGGTCTTGGATACTTTCCAGTTCCGTTCCCTTTAAGAGTTTTTTAATTTTTGCAAAGCGATTAAACTGGTAGACCTGATAGCGATAGTCTTTAGCTATTTTCTCCCAAGTTAGAAGATTGGAAACGTAACCAGTGTTAATGGCATTTACTAATATTTCAACCCTTGGTCGAGTTGCATTTCTTCTGGAGTAATCCTCTTCTACATCGCCGGGAAGATCATTAGCGGTTACCCAATATATTTTATTCTTTTTGACTATTTCCGTCTCCTCTTGAGCTTTTACGTTATATGTTTTAATTCTCGATTTTGATTTTGTAGGAACGACAAGCCTAAAGGTTGATTTTTTTACCTCAATCTTATCATCGAGGTATAAGCTGCCCGAGTGTGCAGGTTTTTCTTTGATAGTATAGGTGTATTCTACTACGCCACCCAGCTCGACTCCTTCTATGGCGAATATTTGGTAGTTACCGGCACCATCTATATTTTTCAGTTCCCGTATATTGCTTTTATTCAAAGTGGTTACTTTCCCCTTCGGGGTAATGGATCGTGCTTTTAGGTTAAAGACATCTCCGAAGGAGCTTTTTGGTATATATACCTTATTGTAGGAATCTATAATGCTTTCATCATTGATCCATATTCTTTTGTAAATCGAATACGTCCGGCTGTTGATATACTTACTAAACCCGTATATGCTTACATCATAATTTAATTCTGTGGCTTTTTCTAAAACCAGTCCCTTCTTTTTAAGTTCCTCTTCAGATGGTTCAAAGATACTTATGGAGTCGGACCAATATTTTGTAAACTCAACATGCCGTTGGGCCGAAGTAATATGTCCAATAAGAAAAAGGATCAGTACAAGGGTTATGGATTTTTTCATTTACTCAATGATTTATAAAATATTTTTAGTTTGAATATGCTTAATGTGCTATCCAAATGGTATTGCGCTCATTTGATTATGTTTTCTTCAGGACTATTTGCGATCTGATTGTCTTTCCAAGAGCTGAAGCTATCTGGTTCCATTTGGTAAATTGTGCTTTTTCTATCATTAGCGTAGTACAGCGTATATCGAGGTTTAGTTCAATTACTCCTTGACTGATGCTGTATTGGGCATGGAAAGCAGCTAATTCATTGGAGTCTCTTGTGTCTTTGGGAATAAATTCAATTTCATACCCTTGAGGTATTTCAAATGTCATCTGATATTGGTAGTTGTAAGTGTATTTCTGTTCTAGTGACAATCTCCTTTCGCTTTTTATCACTTCAAGCGGATTGGCGAGGAGAAAAGGTTTTACGAACAAAGTGCCGTCAAACCCTTTGACATAATTTTTTATAGAATAGTCAAACGATACTTGTCCCGAAGGATCGATGACACCTACTCGTTTCGTTTGAAGACTTGATAAAAGCAAATTGTCAGAATTGAAATTAAAGAATCTGAGCATAACATCCTCTAAATCTGATTCTGCTCTTACGAAATGATGATCGAAATGTGTTTTAGGAATTCCAGAGATAGAGATGTTAGCAGCTCCTGATACAGCGTTATTATCCTGAATTTCCATTTTAAGATCATATCGTAAAACATTAGAATCTGCAGGTATTTGGGGTACTTTAGCCAATTTATAGGAATCACTTGAGGTACCAATTAATGCTTGTTTTCCCTGTATCATGGAAGTGGGATAACCAAGATTGACGAACCTTCCTGTTGGATCGAGAAATATAAGACTATCATTTAAATCAATGGTTGCAATCATATGATTATCAACCATTGGTGTATGTAAGTCAGTATAAGCATAAGGCTTGTGTCTAGTACCGATCCATGTTGGGTATGCTTTAAGGTCGGCGTGTTTCAACATTTGAACCAAGAGATTTGACATGTCCTTACAGTCACCATATTTCTTTTCGCAGACGCTATTCGAACTTCTTGGGATAAATCCTTCCATTCCGGATTCAAAGGCGATGTAGCGAATATGATTTTGTACCCAATTAAAAATATTCAACGTGGTTTTCTTTGGGTTTTCATTGACGATCAATTCACTGTCAATAATGTCTTTCACGCTTTGACTGAGCTGGTTATTTGGGATTTGGTTGATAAATTCAGCATACCAAGCGTATAAGTCTTGTATGGATTCTAGAACATTTATTTTATTTCCATTAGCATAATAAGATTTTATAAACGGAATAATGTGAAAGGCATAATAAGATTTTCTTGGGGCCCCTTCTTCGAAGTACGGTGGCGAAATATCTTTAGCTGTCCATTCAATAATATGATTCCCTAAATTATCTTTTTTTCTCACGAATGTTAAGTCTCGAATGGAATCTCCAAAAACGCGAAAATCAAGATTGACATGGTCTGGGTATACGATGGTATAGACGAATTTTTTTACCGGTATTACTTGTTGGAAGTTAACTGGGTTTAAGAAATGAGGGTCTGTTTTCTCGATTTTAACATTCAAAAAAGTTCTAGCCCCCTTTTCAATGTTTGAGAAAGTGAATTTTTTTCGTTTGGTTCCACTATGAAAGATACCACGGACCATCACATCATTAGTTTGTATGCCTTCGATGGGGTACTGTTTCAGTTTTCCTTTTGCGTTTAAGCTTTCGGTGTATCCATTGATGGATATGACTTTATCAAACTGGGTATAGTAGATTGATTTTTGGGAATAAATATGATTACTTTCGTTAAAATGGAGTCGCTCCTTTTTTTCGGATGTAATCTTTAGATTTTTATCGATGATCAGTTTTTCGTGTATCGATTCGTAGTACACGGCATCATCAGCTGATTGCTGGGCATGTCCCAAAAAGAAAGAAAAATAACAAACAATCAGTATAAAGTTAGTTCGTACAAGTGCTACCAAAATAGTGTGTTTGCTACAAAGGTAATTTTTTCTGCTGATAAAGAATTTTGGTTATGCAAATGAGTAGAATCTTTCGATTAGCTAACAGGATATAGGTCTGTAACGATATGATATGAGCGTGAGCATGGCTAAAATGTATTAGTAACTACCAAAATACTTCCTGGCGACCCACTCTAACGACAATAAAAGAATGAGCACAGCAACTAACCATTCATAGTCTATGAGTTTTTTGTATCGTTTTTCAGAATGAATAGTAGGGATTGCTTCCCAGTTCCTTATTTCATTAGTCAAATCGCTCAACTTTGAGTGGTGAAAGAATTTACCACCGTTTTCTTGGCTTATTTGCTTGAGGAGGTTATGCTTTGCTTGCACATTAAGTGCTTCTAAGTTTAGTCTGGCTACTCTAAACTGTCCCTTCACTATTTTGGTTTTGCCATCGAGCTTAGTAGAAGCTACGAAGTCGTAGACTCCCGACGCGAGGTTATTGATCGTGAATGAGCTATGGTCTTCACTGGTAATCAGGTTTTTTGTATTGGTAATATTACTTTCTTGATTGGTAAATGATAACGATATTTCTTGCCCATAGATAGGTTCGTAGATTTTATTGTAGCACTCCGTTTTAATGATGATTGATTCATTTTCTGAATATTCCTTTTTTGTAGAATAGGCCTTAAACCTTCTCTTATCCTCTCTAGTACTTAAGTATTGTATAAGTTTTCCAAAAACTTCCTGAAACGCCTTTGGCCCACCTGATTCTGCGATTTCATGCATCCTCCATGTCCAAAATCCATTTCCAAAAATCACAGCAGTCTTACGGTTTTGGTTGTTTACCATGATATAAGGACGCTTGGTTACAACTGAGCCTATTTTTTGGTATAGCAATACATCATTGTGGTTTTGAACTTGGTAGTCACCATATGGGACACGCACTGGTGGAGCCTCTCGGAGTAGGTCATACTGGTTGATAGTAGTTTTGAACACCTTGAATTTAGGGTTTATATCAGCAGTGATTTGGTCGGTTTTACCTGCTCGTGGTCTTAAGGTGAAATACTTGATGTCGTCCTTAAGATTTCTGACACTGGTTTGTCTACCAAGTACGTAGAGAAAAGAGGTGTTCTCGTTTTCCTTTAACTTTCGGTAGGCTTTTGTGAGGCTGTTTCTGGCATCAAAAGCATGGTGCCATATTACTAAATCAAATTTGGTGGTTGGAAGCTTCTGATTTGCCGACCTTAGGTAGTAATGAATTTCGTAGTTTTTGTTTTTCTCAATGGTTAACGCCAATGCCTTTATATCCGGGTGTGGAGCAGGAGCCATAATCAATATTTTTTGTTTGGTATTGATTACCTCGACAAAGGCGTTGGCCGTATTGTTTGCTATAAGGTGTTCTTGTTCCGTAGCAGGAATGGTTACTTGATATCGTTGAACGCCGTTATTCGGGGAGTTGATGATGAATTTCTCTTTTTGAAAAGCCTGGTTTGAAGAAAAGGTGATTTTTCTCTCTGCAACTATTTTTCCCTTGGAAGAGATTACGATCTTTCTTTGTTGTCCTGCGAAACCATTTGCTCCAATTTTTACCACCAGAGGAAATTTATTTTCTTGATATACCAACTTGTTATATTCCAGACCAGTAATAAACACGTCTCGTTGAATTGAAGTGTCTCCAAGCCCGAGGGTAAAAATCTTGTAATCATATTGGGCATACGCTAGGCTGTTTCCCCGATTTGAAATACCATCAGTGAAGAGAATTGTTGAGTTTGGAGGTTGATTCTTGGACTGTTGATCTATATTTTTGACAATTGAAAATAGGTCAGAAGAGTTGTGATCAAACCTTACAGAATCAATAGACTCGAGCCTTCCATTTAAGGTGGATTTGATCACATCGAAGCCTTGTTCTTTTAGTTGTTGTTCAATCCCGATGAACGATTTTCGAAGAGCATTACCGATAGAGTCTGGATCCTGGAGGGTAATGGATGAGGAGTTGTCAATACCCAAAGCAACTAACGGTTTTTTTACGAAATTTGTGTTAGATCTTAAAAAGGGATTGAGAAGGAGTAAAAAAAGAATAAAAAATACTAAGGACCGAAAAGCCATTAACATCCATCGCACGCCTTTTGGCCAAGGTCCTTTTTTAGCATAAAGGATAGTCGAAAAAAGAATGCTTGCAAGGAAACATAAGAGAAGGTACCAATTCGGATAATGAAATATTAAGTCTATATCTCTCATGTTAAATTATAAACCTTCTTAACTGTGAAATGAGCAAGGTGCTCAACCCAAATATTAATTACTATTTTAAATAACTAAAACTGAATTGAGCAAAATGCAGAATTTACTAATATTATATAAATGAGGTACTGAATTGTGGTACCTTAAAAATCATTTTGACGACTCGTTTTAAGTCAATAGACCACCATCTACTTGGATTACTTGTCCAGATACATATGTAGACATATCTGACCCCAGGTACACACAAGCATCAGCGACCTCTTCTGGTTGCCCTCCGCGCTTCATTGGAATTCCTTTTCGCCACTCGTCTACCATTTTTTGATCTAAAACAGCTGTCATTTCGGTTTCAATAAACCCAGGAGCCACGGCATTACTTCGAATCCCACGAGAACCAAATTCCAGTGCTATTGTCTTGGTAAAACCTATGATTCCGGCTTTTGAGGCTGCATAGTTAGCTTGCCCAGCATTTCCTTTAATGCCTACCACGGAAGTGATATTAATAATGCTTCCTGACTTTTGTTTTAGGAATGTTCTCGTAGCCGCTTTTACTGTGTTAAAACAAGACTTTAAGTTCACTTGAATTACCTTGTCCCACATCTCTTCGGTCATCCGCATTAGTAAAGTGTCTTGAGTAATCCCCGCATTATTAATAAGGATATCTAGGCTTCCAAAATCTGATGTCATATCCTTAATCAAAGCTTCTGCACTAGCAAAATCAGAAGCATCTGATCGATATCCCTTTGCTTTAACCCCTTTTTCCTGTAATTCTTGCTCGAGAGCCTGACCTTTCTCCACACTCGATAGATAGGTGAAAGCAACATTAGCTCCTTGCTCGGCATATTTTAAAGCGATAGCTCTTCCAATTCCTTTTGAAGCACCAGTGATCAGTGCATTTTTTCCTGAAAGTAGGTTCATTTCAATACGTTTTTCCTTTTCCATTGATTAAACGGCTGACAAAAATATACATTCGGTTGAGATTACCTCTATCAAATAAAGCAATGTACTGTTCTGACAATAACTTAATAGGTTTTGTAAGGCTATATATTTAGAAATGAATCGGTGGCACTGAGTGTTTCCTTTGAGTTATCATTAATAATCAAACCAAATGGTTGAATTCTAAATTTTTTCAGGATTAAATTTGAGCTTTCAAACTTAACTTATTAGCTGAGATATGGCAGAGAAATTTGATGTTGTAGTGATAGGGAGTGGTCCTGGAGGATATGTGGCAGCAATTCGGGCTTCGCAGTTAGGTAAAAACGTAGCCGTTGTGGAAAAGGCTGAGATAGGTGGTATTTGCCTTAACTGGGGGTGTATTCCAACTAAAGCATTACTGAAGAGTGCACAGGTATTCGAATACATTAACCACGCCGATGACTATGGGATCAAAGTGGATAAATACTCTGCTAACTTCGAAGGTATGGTGAAGCGTAGCCGTGATGTTGCAGACGGCATGAGCAAGGGCATTCAGTTCTTATTCAAAAAAAATAAAATCACCCAGATCAACGGTTTTGGTAAGCTGAAGACTCCAAAGACCGTAGAAGTGACTGATGCTGATGGCAAGGTGACTGATGTTTCGGCTGATCATATCATATTAGCAACCGGTGGACGGTCAAGAGAATTACCGCATATTCCAATAGATGGTAAGAAAATCATTGGTTATCGTGAAGCCATGACCTTGAAGAAGCAACCAAAATCTATGGTGGTTATCGGGTCAGGAGCTATCGGTGTTGAGTTTGCCTATTTCTACAATTCTATTGGCACAAAGGTGACGGTAGTAGAATACATGCCAAATATAGTCCCTGTAGAAGATCAGGATGTCTCTAAGCAGCTAGAAAGAAGTTTTAAGAAGTCGGGTATTGATATTATGACCAGTTCGGAAGTGACTAATGTTGATACTTCGGGCAAAGGTTGTGTGGTATCCGTAAAAACGGCCAAAGGAGAAGAAAAGCTAGACTGCGATGTCGTGCTTTCAGCTGTTGGCGTAGCGACGAATCTTGAAGGATTGGGACTTGAAGAGTTGAGTATCAAAACTGAAAGAGGAAAAATTGTAGTGGACGACTACTACCAAACCAGCGTTCCAGGTGTTTATGCAATTGGTGATATTGTTCACGGTCCTGCTTTGGCTCACGTGGCTTCTGCGGAAGGAATTATATGCGTGGAGAAATTCAGTGGTATGGAGGTACATCCGTTGAATTACGGTAATATCCCAGGCTGTACGTATTGCTATCCAGAAATTGCTTCTGTTGGATTGACGGAGAAGGCCGCTAAAGAAGCTGGTTATGAAATTAAGGTTGGTAAGTTCCCGTTCTCTGCGTCTGGAAAAGCGAAAGCGTCAGGTTCAGCTGACGGGTTTGTCAAGGTTATTTTCGATGCTAAATACGGCGAGTGGTTAGGTTGTCATATGATTGGTAATAACGTAACGGAAATGATTTCTGAAGCAGTTGTCGCTAGGAACTTGGAGACAACAGGTCATGAAATCGTAAAGTCGGTACATCCTCACCCAACAATGTCAGAAGCTGTGATGGAAGCAGCAGCTGCTGCTTATGATGAGGTAATTCATTTATAAAAATGAAGCAATAAGCGAATAGCTCATAATCCGGCTTCGGCCGGATTTTTTTTTATTAGCTCATGGTCTCATAGCATGATCTCATTAAACAATGCTTGGGCATGAATCTGATTTTGGTTACATAGCCTGACTTGCCTAGAAATAAGCAAGAACCAGGGATCACTCTAGCTGATAGCGAATACCATCCTGATTACAGCTGCGGTGAGATGACTATGGGAATTATGCTGAGGCACATTGGAATTATTTCGTGGATTCTATTAAATTGATCAAATTGGTGGTTCTTATAGGAAATACCGAAAAAGTGAAATTGTTTCTGTCTAGCCGTTAGTGTATTCTATTGAACAGCTCGACAGAAATAAATAGAGTTAAAAATTGATAAACCTTTTGCTCAAACCCTAAAGTAATTTTTTGATGGGTAGTTTGAGCACTTATATATGGGTAGTTTGAGCACTTATATACCTTATTAAATGATTATTACTCCATCAAAGCGGCTAGGAGAGGTGAAAGAGTACTACTTCTCCACGAAACTACGAGAAATAAGGGAGATGATGGCTGCCGGGAAAGATGTTATTAACCTGGCCATTGGCAATCCTAGTCTTCCTCCTAGTTCTTCTGTCATCACTGAGTTGCACTTACAGTCTGCGGACTCAACCAATCATGGGTATCAACCCTATAAAGGAGTTCCAGAGCTTTCACAGGAGATGTCGAACTGGATGCACCGTATCTACGGCCAACATTTTGATCCTTCTTCGGAGATTTTACCGTTGATCGGTTCTAAAGAGGGTATTATGCATATTTCTTTGGCTTTTTTAGATGAAGGGGATAAGGTGTTAGTTCCTGAGTTGGCATATCCGGCATATGCCGCGGCAGCGAATATGGTGAAGGCAAAAGCCATCCGTTTTCCACTTTTAGAAGAGGAGAATTGGGAGCCGGACTGGGAGTATTTATATGGTCTAGACTGTACTGACGTAAAGTTGCTTTGGATCAACTATCCTAATATGCCTACAGGGAAACCGGCGTCCAAAGAGCTTTTTAAAAAGTTTGTTGCTTTTGCTAAAGAAAAGCAAGTTCTGCTATGTCATGATAATCCTTATAGCTTGATTTTGAATGATAATCCGTTATCGATATTTAATGTAGAGGGAGCTCGCGAAGTGGCTTTGGAATTACAATCAATGAGTAAGTCGCACAATATGGCGGGCTGGCGATTTGGTTGGGTGTGTGGTAACGCAGACTATTTGGATTTAATTCTTCGGGTCAAGAGTAATTTCGACTCCGGGCAATTTAAACCGGCACAAAAAGCTGCTGTAAGCGCTTTGAAGCTAGATTATGAGTGGTTTGCTCTTAACAACTTGGTTTATCGCGAATGTGAGCAATTAGCTAGTGAATTACTTAATGCGTTGGGGTGTACAAGTTTTCAAAAGCAGGTTGGGATGTTCAAATGGGCGAAGATTCCTTCGCATTTTTCAGATGCCGCTGGTTTTACGGATTGGTTACTCGAGGAAAAGCATATTTTCCTAACTCCAGGTTTTGTTTTTGGTGAGAAAGGCAACAGTTATGCTCGCATATCGCTGTCCTCGCCGAAAGAGCTATACTCAAAAGCTCTTGAAAGAGTGGTGGGACAAAAAGTATAGAATAATGAAATGAACATGAGCTTAGAGTCCTTAATAGTGCTAACTGAGGACAGATAGTTTATCAAGCTCCATCGGACCACCAGTTGGATTAGAATTATAGGTAAAGTCATACACATGAAAGTAGGTGTCGTAGGAATAGGGTTAATAGGAGGATCGTTTTCTTTGGGTATCAAGAAGAGACGATACAATATTGAAGTTGTGGGTATCGATAAAAGCACTGAAAACTTGGCTAGGGCTAAGGAGTTAGGGATTATTGATGGCTCAGAGGATCTAGAGCAAGCGGCGAGGACTTGTGATTTTTTGGTTTTGGCAATTCCTGTAAACGCTATTTCTTCGTTGTTACCAAGGCTATTGGATTGGGCAGGGGATCATACCGCCGTAGTAGACTTTGGTTCCACAAAAGCACCGATATGTGAAGCGGTGAAAGATCATCCTAAAAGATCTCACTATATCTCCGCACATCCGATAGCAGGAACAGAATATTCTGGCCCTGACGCCGCATTCGCGGAGCTTTTGGAAGAGAAAATTATGATCTTATGCGAAGAGGAGCGCTCTAATCCTGATAAATTGTTTGCTTTTAAAGAGCTATGTAAAAACTTAGCCATGAAAATGACTAAAATGGATCCAGTGGCTCATGACTTACACTTATCTTATGTTTCACATCTATCGCACGTAACCTCATTTGCCCTTAGTACCACGGTGCTTCAAAAGGAGCAGGATGAGAAAAGCATTTTTGCTATGGCCGGGTCAGGATTTGCTAGTACGGTTCGTTTAGCAAAAAGCAATGCTGCCATGTGGAACCCGATATTCATGCATAATAAAACTAACCTTTCGTCAGCAATAGGCAGTTATATCAATCAGCTTAAGGCATTCAAACAGCTACTTGATGAGGAGAACCTAGAGGGACTAGAGGCTTTTATGACCCGGGCTAATGAGATTGGTGATATCATCGATAATCTTACCCGTAAAAAATAGCACGTTTACTGTTGCTCCACTTTTTTCATGTCTACACCAATTTTGATCAAAGTGATTCCAATAATAAGAAAAAAACCGACCAGAACTGATAAGAATATGAGTCCTAAGTTTGGGAAGTTCTGAGATGAAATGCTCTGGATATAGAATGATGCGCGTACTAGTGTCAGTGCACTCATAACGATAAAGGCAATTCCTCCATAGGTGGTGTAACTGATATTTCGGAGTTTATGACATAGGTGTTTCATGTTATAAATATGGATAATTTTTGATTTATATCAAATTCTAAAGATTGTGTTCTGTAAGTTATATCTGCTTTATTAGTTTTTTAGAAAGGGTTTTATATAGGTTTTGTTATCAAATGTGTTGTTACATTAAGGCGATATTTCTGTATATGTATGGCGAATAGCTTATCACTGATCTATCTTATTTAATTGTTGAAATTATCTCAGCAAAATTATTCGTCTTATTATGAGGACTTTAGTGTAGTCGTTGTTCTTAGTTCAATGGACGGCGTGATGGTAAAGGTCCGCTAATTGAAGAAGTTTGATTAACTCAGAGGCATAAAAAAAGCCGCATTAGCGGCTTTCTGTCTTAACTATGTTAAGTATTTGTTATTTGATGGCCTTTGCCATTGTTTCACCAATATCAGCTGGTGACTTCACCACATGAAGTCCACACTCTGCCATAATTTTCATCTTAGCTTCAGCAGTATCGTCAGCTCCACCGATAATAGCACCGGCATGTCCCATCCTCTTGCCTTTAGGAGCTGTCTGTCCAGCAATGAACCCAACTACAGGTTTCTTATTGCCCGTTTCTTTGATCCATTTTGCTGCTTCCGCTTCATATTGACCACCGATCTCACCGATCATTACGATACCATCAGTATCTGGATCGTTCATGAGCAGCTCGACAGCTTGCTTTGTAGAAGTTCCGATGATCGGATCACCACCGATTCCAATCGCTGTAGAAATCCCTAGTCCAGCTTTGACGACTTGGTCTGCAGCTTCGTAAGTTAATGTTCCAGATTTTGAAACAATACCAATTTTACCTGTTTTAAAAACGAAACCTGGCATGATACCGACTTTTGCTTCCTCTGGGGTAATCACTCCTGGACAGTTTGGTCCAATTAGTGTAACGCCTCGGTCTTTAATATAAGACTTAGCGGAAATCATGTCTTTTACAGGAATACCTTCTGTAATGGTGATGACAACTTTAATACCTGCGTCCGCGGCTTCCATAATCGCATCAGCAGCAAAAGCAGGTGGAACAAAAATAATAGAGACATCTGCACCAGTTTCTTGAACCGCTTCGGCTACAGTATTAAAAACAGGCTTATCTAAATGTGTTTGTCCTCCTTTACCTGGCGTAACGCCACCGACAACGTTCGTGCCGTATTCGATCATTTGGCCTGCATGAAAGGTTCCTTCACTACCCGTGAAACCTTGTACCAATATTTTTGAGTCCTTATTTACTAAAACGCTCATGAATGTTTGGAAGAATAAATAATTGAGAGAAATTTCTCGTCCGCAAAAATATACCTTAAAATCCCATAAGCAAATCTACGTAGAAAAAGGAGCGAATTACGTAGAGGGGATTCAACAAAAGAATGGCGTATATGAAAAAAGATAGAGGAGTGGTGCCTAAACAAAAAATAGACGCCGGGGGCGGATTCGAACCACCACCTCAAGTACCAAAAACTCACGTCCTGCATTAGACTACCCGGCTATTTTTGTTGATAATTTAGTAGTGATCAAGGTAGAAAACCTGTCAAGATTGCTCGCCATATTACCTTTTTACAAAAGTATAATGGTTGCTGAAAAGTAAAAATGCTTTTTAGCAGTTTGTTAATGAAAATGTACTTTTATTGCGTTGAGTGGTGTCTTTATTCTGTTTTGTAGGTAATTGTGATGGTTGTTTTGTTGTTTTCTTGAATTGATGTCTTGACTTGATCTATTCTTTTTGGAAAAAAACATGAAGACTTTGTTGACGATATACACAAGAAGTGATATTCACTAGTGTGTCTGAAAAGGTTTCATTCAGATCATTGTTTTTCAAAGGTTTTAGTTAAATACAATGAAAAAATGATACTAATGCATTGTTTCAAACGTCTAGTTTTGTTTATTCCCAATCTCTCTCTTACTTTGTATGTATAAATTGAACGATTTCAATACTTTAAGTATGAAAACTACATTCCATCAATTGGCGACATTAGTGGCTATATCATTTTTTTTATGTTCGGCATTGAAAGCTCAATCTCCTCTAGATGTTAGTGGAGATGGTGAATACGGTTTTTCAGGTTGGAGTTACCCTTGGACGATAACTGGAGATAATGCTTGTCCCGGTACGGAAATTACCATTACCTTTCAATCTAAACCTAAGCAGGGCGAGTTTGGTTGCTCAGGATGTTGGTCCGACGTAGCGGTTAATAACGAAGCTTTCGTCAGAGGTGTGGCGGTTCAGACAAGAAAATACACGCTTGTACCATTTAGTGATTTCTCACTTCGGGTTGATAATGAGGAACTTGACGGCCAAACCCCACCGCCATTATATATGTGGGGAATAGGACATAAAAGAGACATTACATCAGCGGTTGTTAATGATGCCCAAAGTCAAACTACATTAAACTTTGAAAATTCAGGATATAAAATAGATCACGGCTGTTTGTCATTAGAGAGAAAGGTTGGGGGCGGTAGTTGGCAAACCGTTAATTCGTCGTTATCTGGCGGACAAGTAACAGATGACATTAGTGGAATAGATACGTATGATGGTGATGTAATGGTTTCATATAGGTTAAATCATAGAGGTGGTGTATATAGTGATGAAATAAACAAAACGCTAAAGAAAAACTTTTCATTATCCTCCAATCGTAGTTTTTACTCTTCCTGTGGCGAATGCGGAAATAGTTTGCTTTTATCAGGGAACGTGTTGCCTACTTATGAAGGAAGAGAGGTTACATGGTGGTCAAGAAGAGCGATAGGGGGATGGAGAAGTGAGTGGAGTAGTATTGCTACTACAAGCGTATGGTCCGGAGGGAGCGGTAGAACATATCTAAATTTTCCTCGTGACCAAATCCACCCGTTCGTTAATAATACTAATGTTCAATTTAAGTACACGGTTGAAGGATTGAGTCTGGACAGTAAAATTCAAACTGTTAAGATGTTTTACAAAGACGCGGTAAATTGTCGATCTCATATTGAAGTATCAAACTCGCTTTATCAGCGAAATATGAGTGGTACGATCTGTCCTTTACAAACTGTAGTATCTGGTGAGGTATGTAAAGGGTATGCAGACAAACCTATACAATGGGAGAGAAGGAGGAGAGGTTCAACAGGACCTTGGACCGTTATGACAGGTCAGACTTCCAACATAGGAGGTTCAGTTGCTGCAGAGTTTGATCACAGTTTCGCTGGACTGGCGGGGACTATTAGTTACGACGTGCGATGGCGAGTTTTAGATTGTGAAGATTGTACTTCCCCAACCGTCCCATCAACTCCTGTTGTCGTTAGCGTGTCTCCCGAGTTATCAAATACAAATAGATTATTCCCTAATTGGGGTTATGCTCCTTTAGTTAATGGTTCTTGTGGAAGTAATTTCAGGTTTGAATCTACCGTTTGTTCTTCTTTTCAAGATTACGAAGTGCGATGGTACCTTCGCGCTAAGGGAACTTCTTCATGGGGAAGCCCGGTTGGTACAACGAATGTAGGAGTTAATGGGGCAGTTAGCTTTGATATGCCTGTGACTCTTCCAAGCGATAAATACCAAGAAACTTACGAGGTGAAGTTTGATATTTTTCAAGCGGGTAGTTTTGTGTCTTCTTCAAATCAAGTGAATCTGATGGTCACCGGAAGTAACATATTAAATGACAATAATTGAAATAAGCATAATTAAATTAAGATTTGAATACCTGAAGCCTTTGCTAGCTAAAACACGAGTTTTTAAAGGACGATGTAATTAATTCATAGATAATTTGACCGATGAATCTGAGACCCTTTATGATCGTTTTATGTTTGGGTTTTACACTTCAACTCTTAGGACAAGACCTGAAGGTAGAAAGTAATAAATCAAGTGAAGAACTCATTGACTCCTTATATCAGCGTCCAGATACATTATGGCTAAAAGATTATTCGGGTCAAGATTCCCTTAGGAAATCGTATCAGAATGTTTCCAAAAAAAGGAAGAAACTACTTAAGAAAAGAAAGCGAGTTGAAGAAGCTCGAGTCAAAGCTGGCAATAATTTAAATATGCTTAAAAAACAGGGAGTTGGAATTCAAAAACAAAAAGATGGATACATACCTGTAAATAAACAGCAGCTATTAGACTCCTTGAGAGAGGCTACATCGTCTTTTTTAATAAAAAATGACACCGCTGACCTTGAAAGCCTTCAAGGAAAAAAAGGAACCATAAATAGGTTTACTGCGAAGAAAGACTCGGTATTTGATGTAAACAGGAAAAAATCTAAACGAGTTAAATCAGTAAAAAATAAGGGTAAGCACTTAAATGATGATTATGGCCAGATATCTAAAGAGCTCACTGATTCTATTAGCACTTGGGAAGCATATAAAAGTTCAGGAGAAAATTTTAATAGCTATAAAAAGCAGTTGTATACGGATTCATTGAATAAAATCAAGAACAAAGCAGAGGCTCTATATAGTCCCAAGCGTTTGGCTCAGAAAAGAATTGAAGAACAACAAGCGCTTTTGGATAGCATCAATGGTAATATTAGCACATACAAAAAAGGTGATTTCCTTCCTGCGGCACACAACATGGCACATGCTGAAATTGTTGGTCATGTAGAAAAGAAGTTCTTGGATAGCCTATCGAGCCTTGCAAATAAGGATAATAAACTGGTTTCGAAATATAAAAGCCATCGAGGAAAAGTAGATGAATACAAAATGAAAGCCAAAAGATCATTTTGGGAGCGAAGTTTTTTTGATGGAGTGTTAGATTTAAGTCAGGCATCAGACGGAATAGTAAGCCTTACACCAGCTATGGGCTATAACTATTCTGATAAAGCGGCTGTAGGTGGTGGCCTAGTCCTCGAAGGTCGATTTAAGTCAAAGGTAGAAGTTGAATTGTTGGGGGTTCGGGCTTTTCATAAATATAACGTGATCAAAGAGGTGACCTACTTACACTTTGAGTATCAGAGGATTTTTGGTGATTCCGACATTAATGATGACGAGGTACCTGATACAAATGTTCAAAAGAACAATTGGTATGTGGGATTAGGACATAGGATTATGGTTAGAGGAATCGGGCTGGATGCACAATTACTTTATGGTATCAATCATCATGAAGCTTTCTCGGCCGAAAATATTAGGATTCGTTTAGGAATTGTATTCTAACTGCAATAGGGTATCAAACTACTAGATTATGAAATGGAAATTAATCTCATTTATCATTTTACTATGCCTACAGGTAGGGATAGTGTTTAGCCAAGAAGACATTAGAATTACTTCTGTCGAACCTCGAGTATTAGATGATGAGATATGCTTTGTGGTCAGACTGAATCGAAGTCAGAGTTCTGTTTTTAAATTAGAGTATAAGCATAGTGACAGTGAGAGATGGAGTTATGTCGAATCGAAGGGGATTAATGCCGTTATTAGAGGTGTACTACCAGGTGAGTATTATCAATTTCGACTTTTAGGAGACAAACAGGTCTCCGAATCAAAGAGCCTCGTGATCATTCAAACAGAAAGTGCTAGTTCTATGTCACATGACTACTACTGGTCATTTAACTCAGCGCAAAAAAGAACGAATATAGTAAAAGGAGACACCCTTTATCTGAGGTATCATGATTACTTATCTCATGGTTACAGCTATGTTATTTTCAAAAATGACTATGGTTTGCTTGAACAGACTATTGCAGTAAAGAATAGACCAGGAACCATCGGATTAAAAATCCCCTTGTTCGATGCAATGCCACTATATGATCGAGTTTATCGGGTAACTAAATGTAGGGAGGATCAATCTAAGTTGGAGGTGTTAAACTTGATAAGAGAAATGGATGATGATCAGGAAGCGTTGGATATTTCCATTATACCTGTGCCTGTAGTGGCTTCATGTGAAGACTTAAGCCAGCAGAATTTAGCTGAATATTATGGTATGATAAATGACGGACAAGCTCCTTATCAGGTGAGGTGGGAAGTATTTAAAGGTAAGTCAGAGACTGAGTTCTTGCATGAGCCTATGGTTTCTATTCTCAGGGATACTGTGCAAACACCCAAGTTGACGGTAACGAACGCCTTTGATTATACCGTCCATCTTTTCGTTAAAGACGCTTGTGGCAGAATTGGTGAAAAGGAGCTGTTTATGAACTGTCAGGAGGCCAATGAACATCGAAATGTACTCTTCATAGAAGAAGATAACAGAAGAAGTAATTCAAATAGAAGCAGATTATCTCGGTAGAACTTTAACCACATTGAAATGAAAAATAACAGAGTAAAAATAGCCAGGCTTTTATTGATCATAATGATCTTGAATGTTGTGTTGCCTGCCTCCTCTTATGCTACGAAAGGGCCTTCACAACCTGAAGTTCAATCTTTTGCTCAAGTTGGAGATACACAACTTGTTGATCCTTTTTCCGGTGACTTTAAGTACAATATTCCTCTTTTTGAATTACCCGGACCTAATGGAGGCTACCCCATTAATTTATCCTATCAATCTGGTATAACATTAGAGCAAGAGGCCTCGTGGGTCGGCCTTGGATGGTCACTGAATGGTGCAGGTGCAATTACCAGGTCCATGAGAGGATTTCCTGATGATTTCAAAGGCGATAATATCGTTACAAAATTCCATATGAAGCCCAACACGACTATTGGAGCTTCTGCGGGTGCCGGTGTGGAACTTTTTGGTAAAATTCCCGGCATAGAAGGAAAAGCTTCTCTTGGAGGTAGTATCATATACAATAACTATAATGGGTTTAGCTATAAGATCTCGGGCGATATGGGATTAACTGCCTCTGTCAGCTCTGTGAGTGCTGTTGATGCTAACGCTGGTATTTCATTGGACTCTGACAATGGTGCTTCTCTTCAAACAAGTATTGGACTTACCAATAAGGACCTCGAAGTTGAAAGTGCCCTGAATGCCTCTGTTGGGATGTCTTACAATTCAAGACAAGGCTTGGCAAGCATAAGTGCAGATCTAAGTTATGGTAAGCCTAAGAAATCAAAATCTGTAGGGATAACCTTTGGGTCAAACGCTTATACACCATCGATTGAAATCCCTATGAGCAGCACCTCCATTTATGCCAATTTCAAAGGAGGTGGAGCTTGGTGGGGAGCATTTCCATATGGTGAGGTAGGAGCTTTTTTATCCACGGAGCATGTCAAGCAAAATGCTAAAGGACAATTTGATACAAAAGCTTTCGGGTATTTTTATCATCAACATGCCGGAGAGGATGATGCGATGGACCTAAACCGACAAAGGGATGGAATTATTTCTTCTGAAATACCAAATCTGCCCATACCCATCCAGACGTACGATATGTTCACAGTACAGGCCCATGGAATAGGTAAAAGTTTTAGAGCTTATCGTAATGACGTAGGGATGTTACATAATGCTTCCAGAAAGTCAAAATCAAAGGCTGGAAGTTTGGGAGTTGATGTTGGGCCTTTAATGGCCAAGGCAGGGGCCAATTTAGAGATAAGAGTTGGGAGCTCAAAATCTAGTAAGTGGGTTTTAGGTAATGAGTTGAATAGAGGGTTTGATTTTACTAACTGGTCTAAAAACTCAGATTACGAACCATATTATTTTAAATGTACCAATGATCTAGCCTTCATACGCGACGACCATTTAAGTGGGTTTACGGGAGACTCGCCAATTACCCTTGCTCTAAAAGGAAAAAATGATGATGCTCGAGTTACCTCTATGAATAACGGTACCCGTAGAGCTACTAGTTCAAGTGTTTCTGGACGTGTGGCAAGGTCTGTTGGTATTCAGGCTTATACCAATGATGAGATTATTAATGGTGGACTTGAATTACTTAATATTGACAACATCACAAGTCGAACCGGAAACCACTTTATTGGGCATCATATTGGGGGATTTATAGTGACGGATGAGAATGGCATTCGGTACGTATTTGGTCTACCAGCCTTTAATGTCTCTACGTCTGAACGGGTTTTTTATACGAAAAACGGAGAGAAAACCACAAATAGTTCCTTGGTCAATAGAATTCCTGATAAGGGAAATAGAAACAGTGGGAGTAATGGTGGAGACTACTACAAAGAGACCGTAACGCCAGTTTATGCTCACTCTTACCTTCTTACTGCTATTGTTGGTCCGGATTATGTTGATATAGACAATAATGGAGCGAGTTTTCATGATGAGGGCTACTGGGTAAAGTTTGATTATAAACAAGCCATAGAAATGGACTGGAAGACGCCTTATGTGGGGGGGATGTTTCAGGAAATGAAGGTGTTGGAGCCTGAAGATGATAAAGTGATGTACACTGAAGGTCAAAAACAAGTTTACTACCTCGAATATGCAGCGACTAAATCGCATGTAGTGCAATACTTTTCATCTCCTAGAAATGATGCTCATGGAGCAATAAAAGGAGGAAATAGTGGCCGCTTCAATGGAAGCCAAGAGTCGATGAGGCTTGATAGTGTAAAATTATTGGCTAGACAGGGCTTTGAAAATTATAAGGCTAGTACATCAAATATGCATAATATCAGAACAGCGCGGTTTTCGTATAATTACTGCCTCTGTCAGGGAGAACCTAGTAACTCGGCAGGGTCGCCTAACTCGAATTGTGCACGAGCTGATGTCTGGAAAGATTTGGATGCCACCAAAAATCGCGGATCGGGCAAATTAACGCTGACAAAAGTTGTGATCGTAAACGGGGACAGCGAAAAAGGAACACTACGGCCCTATATATTTGAATATGGTTATAACCCGAACTATACGGAGCATTATATGGACGCCTGGGGCTATTATAATGATCAGTTGAGTAGCACATACGCTGGAGGTAACTATCATCGCTATTACCCATATCTTGATCAAAATTATGCACATACTCCGGTTTCCGGTAGTGACGATGATCCTGAACCTAGGATAGTAGATCGCAACGTGTCGGCATGGAGCATGAACGCCATTAACTTACCGCAAGGATCCAGAATTGAAGTGACATATGAGTCCGATGATTATGCCTATGTACAACATCGGCGAGCTATGAAATTTATCGAGTTAGAGAGCTTTGCCACTCAAAGTTCGGGTAATAACTATCGCCATTATGCCCGTTTCCTAATTGATGAGGAAGTAAAAGATAAAACGGCTTCCGAGTTGGCCAGGATTTATTTGGGTGATGAAAAACAGCTGTATTTTAAAATATTCTATCGGATTAAAGCGAACGGCAAGAATGATTACGTCACCGGATATGTTGAGGTAGACCGCCTGGAAAAAGAAGCCAACGGTAATTATGCTCGAATATATTTGAAAAGTGAATTCGGAAGTTCTGGAAATAAGGCGGAAATACACCCTTTTAAAATAAGGGCACTGGATTGGATTAGGAATAACGCAGGGTACTTGTTAACCTCAGATACCAGATCAGACAAGAGTTTTGGTTTAGATGAGATCAAAGAACTGTTAGAAACTGTGGGGACTATTAAGGAACTGTATAAAGGATATTACCTTGCAAATCATAATAGACCCAAAATTGCTCCTGGACAAAGTAATGAAAAGAAGTCTTGGATACGCGTGCAAGTTCCCGTTACCGAAGAGCGAGCTAAATATGGTGGTGGACTTCGGGTCAAACGCGTAGAGTATCATGAAAATTTTGCTGGTGACGCGTCAAATGCCGAAACTGTAAAATATGGATCGGTATATGAATACACAACGAAGGATGGACTCTCTAGTGGTGTAGCGACATTTGAGCCATCAGTAGGTAAAGAAGAAAATCCTTTTGTCCGACCTAAATTCTATAACAGAAATGCTGCGTTTAAGTCCAGCAGAAAGTTCTTTTTTGAGTACCCAATTAATGAATCGTATTATCCCGGTGGTTCTGTTGGGTATAGCCGCGTGACGATTAAAAGTTTGCCAACGGCAGCTTTTGACCCTGAGTATGATTTCCAAGATGACGAACTCACAGCTATGTTTCCAGATGTGGCCTTTGGAACGACTGGCTATACCGAGCAGGAATTTTATACAGCCTGTGATTATCCTGTAGAGATGTTTGAAACCGATAAAGGAAAGACGCAAAGAAGTTGGAACTTTAGGGCAGGGGCGTTCTTATACAGTACCGACTTGGATTATTACACGGCAACACAGGGCTACTCCGCAGTCACTAATGATATGCATGGTAAACCGAAAGGCAACGCGAGCTATCGTCAGCTTCCTGATGGAAGCTATGAAGTACTGCCTTATAACTCCACGGAATACATTTACTGGGACAAGACGTATACAAGGGATAACAAATCGGTAAGACGCCTTGATAATGCGTTTAGTCAGGTTTTAGAAAAAGGTACCCCAGTACTGGTTAAAGACCCAAATGGTCCATTGAGATTGGGGATGAATCGAGAGGTATTTGTTGACGTGAGACAAAGTTATTCAGTGACCACCGTGGGTGGCTTCGGTGGAAATATAGATATGGTGGTAGTACCGTTGTTCATATTCGGGGCGATAACGGTTCCCGTTCCAAGTAAAATCAAACAAGCAGGTTTAAGTGGGGCGAGTAGACAAGAACAACTCGTCAGAACGGCTGTGTCCAACAAGATTACCGCATACAACGGAATACTAAAAGAGGTAAGGACTACAAATGAAGGGGCACTATTTGTGAATTCCTATAAGCAGTATGATCGCTACACAGGAAGACCAATATTAACAGAAACGCCATCTTACTATGGGAAGAAGGCCTTTATTATGGATAGAGTTGTGCCCGGATATTCTATTTATGACGGTATGGGACCTGCGTTTCATAATTTAGGTATAGAAATGTCACTTAGCAATATACGAGTGATTCAAAAGGACGAGGGAGATCCCAACAGTTTTACACGCTACCGGTTTACATCTGCCGGGGTAAATAAATACATGTTTCCCGGCGATGAGTTTGTGATTTTTAATAGTAATAACAGGTCTGTAGGCAAAGGCTATTATCTAGGAAAGGAAAGTGGAAGTCCAACCTTCTATAGCTCTTTTCAGGGGCTTAGTGATGGGGAAACAAGGAATATAAAGATCATAAGGTCTGGTCGTCGAAACCACCTGCAAGTAGATGTGATGAACTATAAATATGTTGAGGAACGATGAAAGCACTATTGATCTTTGAATTTGAGCAAAATAGATTCCTAGAAGTTATGAAACATAGCGTATCTGTTTTTTTAGTTGCCTTGTTGATCCTGATAGCTGGGATAGGTGAATTACATGCCAAAGTAACAGGTTCCGAAGAGATCATTAACATGGCTACTATTGAAAATACTTCTTCGTGGACTTTTGAAATAGTAGTAAACCATGATGTGGTATGTCCTTCTGAGCAAGTTGATTTTTCGGTCAGCTCGTCTTTGGGAGATTTGACGGCACAGAACTTACGATGGGATTTCGGTGATGGTAGTACCGCAAGCACCAACAATATGGCTGCGCATATACAGCATAATTTTTCCAGTGGAGGTACTTATTGTGTCTCTGTGACAGCTGATGTCTCTGAACCTAGTATTGGAGATGCTACAGTGATGGTAACCATGAATATTTATGTGATGGAAGGGGACTTAGAGCGAACTATAGAGTTAATTAAAGGAGAATCGGAATATGTTAATGTCAGCAACCCCGGAGCAGATGGTTACAGTTGGACTAAGAATGGCGTTAGCGAATCCCACTCATTAGGCACCAGAAGGCTATCCGAGGAAGGAACATATGTGGTCGAGATTGATTATGGAAGTTGTTCTACTACGAGGACCTTCATCGTAAATGTTTGCAGCACTTCTTTTCCAGAAGGTAAACGATGTCTTTTACCTGATGAAAGGGTTTCTTTAACCGCAGAGCTTTGTTCTGGATTAGCAGGTTTGGAAGGTGAAAACTGGGCTTATAAGTGGTATTATAGAACTTACGATGAAGAACAAGCAAAATGGAATGAACCGGAAGCAATTGATGCATCGGATCCGTGGGTTCCTCTTGAGGGATTGGCTCCAACTTCTATTCAAATAGTTTTAGAAAATGACGGATCTCAAGAGGATTATAGATATGAGTACTTTCTAAGGTTTAAGAGAGACTATAGACGGAGTGCATCATCCCCACTAGAAGAATTGCTGGTAGATAGAGGTCGAGCAGAGATTATTTATTACAAAGAGGAAGTACTTGATTTTGAAGTCTATTCTGGGTTTTGTACATCAATTTTTGTGCCTTATAAGGCATCTACTCCTCGAAATACTTCGGAAATCTCATTCAATACTTTTCATGAGGAAGATTTTTTGATGTATGATTATACATGGACCGATAGTGATGCCGATAGTGACTTCAAGTTTGAGGATACCAAGGTAAAACTGGGGTTCATAAAATCTGCTGGGAAAGCTGATAGTGATGTTACGCTAGATGTTAGCATCACTTATCCGGGTTGTCCTATGAGCTTCGATACTGACGTAGAAAAAAGAGTTGACTATTCAGAAAATGTACTAGGTCGTTTGGACCGGGTTGAAGCTGATATCATTCATTCTAAGAGTAGTGTGGTAGAGGCTAGTGTCTCCACGTACAATAGTAATTGGCCAGTGGTGAGGAGAAACTCGCTGGCTAGTGACGTCCTTAAGGATAACCCATTTCAAAATGGAGCTAGAGGGGTTTGGCGTCCAAGTTCGTCTTACACACATCTATCAAACAGAGTTTATGAGAATCAATCGCTAGCAACAAATGGCACCTTCTCTATGGACCTATTCGATTTTAGGAGATCAGGCGATTACGGGGCTTGGAAAGAAATGTCGAGGATTACAAGATACAACGGGTATGGAAAAGCCGAGGAGTCAAAAGATATCTTTGATAATTATTCTTCAGCATTGTATGGATATAACGGCCAGTTACCAGTGGCTACGGGGACGAATATGCGAAAAAATGAAATGGCCTTTACGAGCTTCGAAGTTTTTGACGGTAGTGGAGCACTTGCAGAAGGCGATGGTTACTCATTAGGCAACTGGGTGATTGATGGCGCAGGTACTGAAGCGAGATATGAGGTTATCGGAGCAGATATTGGTCAGGATATGCATTCGAAGTTTCAATTTATAATACTGGAAGGTTTGGAGTTAACCGATTTGCCTGACGGGTTTACCACTGAGGGTATATTTTATGGAATAAACGGAGCTAAAATCAACTCTCGCACGGGTGGTTTTGAAGGGACACAGGCGTATGCGAACTTAGTATGTCCACCGACAGAAGTGATTTCTAAAGACTTGATTTTGTTCGAGTTTGATAGACCATTTGCGGAAAAGTCGCCTTTAACGTGGGCTTCTATCTTTTATCGTACCGATGCTGTTGGAGGTGATGGTTATCAGAATATTACCAGTTCAGTTTTGGCGCATAGTGGAAAATACTGTCTGGAGATAGATGGTGACTGGAATGTCAGGCAGCCTTTATTAGCCTTATCAGCAGGTAAAACTTATGTGATGAGTATGTGGGTTCGTGGAATGGGAGACAGACCGAATAGTAGTCAAATCAATATCACGGCTAAGGTGGCTCCAAAGGCTACGCCGGGTTCACCAATTGTCATAGAGTCAGTCAACCCTTCGGGAGCAGTTATAGAGGGGTGGCAACGTGCTGAAGTAGAGTTTTCGATAGCTGATGACCAAGCTTCTGTGAGCGACCTTGAATTGCAACTCGATATTGCATTCGGAAGTGGAGTAGGTAAAATTTACATAGATGATTTGAGGTTTTTTCCAAAAGAAGGATCTATGAAGAGTTTTGTTTATGATCCAGAAAGTTACCGTCTGATATCTGAGTTAGATGAAAACAATTTTGCTTCGTATTATGAATACGACAAGGAGGGAAATCTAAGGCTCATCAATAAAGAGACAGCTAAAGGGATACGGACAATTCAAGAATCGGTTACCCATACGAAAACTCAGTAATAACCTTTTGAACGAATCATAAATCACACTTTACAGCTTGAATAGTATGAATGCATTAAAGAAACAATTAATAAACATCTTTCCCTTCTGTAAGGGTGTATTCTTGTTTTTATGCGGCCTGTCATTATTGTGGTCTGGTGCTGTATCCGCTCAGGAGATAGCATTACCGGATCCTGATGAGATGTGGTTGGCGCCAGTAAGTCCAAAAGTGATTACGCCCCAGGTGCTTGAAAATGGAGAAAATATCCAACTATTTGAGTCATGCCAATTCGGGGTTATGGAACACTACTTTCTGTTGTTGGTGAAGTACAATCATGTAGGAGGAGCAAAGGAAATTAAAGATGGATGGAAGTTAACACTTAATCTAGAGTTTTATCCTCAAGGAGGTACAACGAATAAAATAGAAAAAACTGTCGAACTAGATCGCTCAGAAAACTTTACAGTGGAGTCTCTTGTACAGTTTACTATCGATCCCGTGGTGTGTAATACCAATGCGCATATTAAAATAAAGAGTTATCAAGTAGAAGGTGTAGACGATTTAGATGATTTTATCCAGTCTCTGAGTTTTGAAGTTCAAACTTACTATCCACGTACCAATACCTGTTTTTCAGAAAACCCTCCCTCCAACTTGAGATATGGAGAAGAAACTGCATTGGTTAGTTGGGAAGATGAGCAGTGCACTGATGAGTATGAGGTTCAATGGTTGTATCGGGAAGAAACTAGTTCAGTGACAAATGTTGACGACCTATTTGTTCGAGGAAGCGGTTATCCAGTGGTACACGCAAGTACGGATAAGCTTTACTATTCTTTTACGCCTAAATATCCCGAGGGAGAGGTTTATCTACGAGTAAGGGCTATCGCTTATGATCCTGAAGGAATAGTAGCGAACTATAGTGGCTGGAGTATGGTCATAAAGATAGACATGAACGAAGATTTGGCGGAGGCAAATCACAACTGGCAGTCGGTTTCTACTTTTGCTGAAGGAGGTAAGAAGAAACATGTCGTATCCTATTTTGATGGCATGGGGAAGAATAGGCAAGTATTAACCAATTTGTCTACTGTGGGGAAGACGTTAGTAGCAGAGAGCCATTATGACTATGAAGGCCGAAGCGTACTGGACGTGCTTCCAGCTCCAAGTACATCAGATTCATTAGTTTACAATAAAAAATTTAATGAATTTGATGGAAGTGTAGACCCAATATTTTCGGGGTTGTCCGGAAAGGCTCTCTACGATAACGGACCACTAATGAAAAATGCTCCCTTGAAAAAAGGAAGAGGAGCTGGACTTTACTATAGCGAGGGCGGTTTACTACCAGGCTTTGTGCCTGATGCTAATGGTTATGCATATAGCTACAAAACACTGACTCGTGATGCCACTGGTCGTGACATCCGAAACTCTGGTGTAGGAGAGGCATTTCAAGAAGGCGAACGAAATACCAATAAGAGTTATGGTCTTGCTAGTAAGACTGAATTAGAACATTTATTTGGTAGTGAAATTGGAAACTCTTCTTATTATCGGAAGAACGTCACTATTGATCCGAATGGGCAGAAATCAGTCAGCTACACGGATATAGATGGAAAGGTAGTGGCGACAGGGTTAATTGGGAAAACACCGAAAAAGGCGCTCGAAGATCTTCCATCTGCGCAATCAGGTGATTTGGTGATTGACTTGACAGAGGGTAACATCAAGGGAGATGGGGAAACCACATTGATGTATCAGCTAAACAATTTATTTGATGACGATGCTGATCAAAATGATGGAAATAACTACTCATTTTCGTACTCGGCTACGATAAATAACTTTTCTACTAAGTGTTTTGAGTGTAGTTATGATATTTTGATATATGCGATATCTCCTACTGGGGTAAGGTTGAACCTAGAGGCTAACACCGGTATAACCAATGATATAACAACCTATAACTTTGATCTAAACCTTAAAGAGGAAGGTGTATACAAGATTTTTAAAGTATTAACCCTTGTCACGCCTGATTTAATTGCGCTGAGAGATGAAATTATAAGAAAGAAGCAGGATAGTATAAACGCTGAGTTTTTGGAGCTACAAGCAGAACATCCGGTAGATGACATTGGGTGTATTTCTGTTTCTGATGATGCACTGACACAAGCCCGAGAAGCAAATAGAAGTGCTGAAATTTCTTCTGAATTAGTATGCGGACAAAAAGAAGGTTGCGACTCTGCATTTTGTGTAAGTAACGTGGAAGTAGTCGCTTGGGAAGATGAAGTGAATGCTGTGAAAGGGTTGAGTGAGGCCCTGGATGTTTTTGGGGATGGTACTAGTTTCGATTTACTAAATCATGATCCTTACTTTCAGTTAGGAGATCAAGTTGCACTGAACAAGATGCGGCAAAAACTCAATGATTTTACCCTGCGGATAAAGGTACCAGCTGTTTTTACTGAAGAATGTAACTCTGAGGAAGGGTATCTGGAGAGACGAGGTGCTCTTCTGGAGCTGCTAGACCCTGACAACGAAGATATGTTTGTCTACCAGTGTGGGCTGAAAGGTAAGATTAGTGAAGGTACGAGTCCAACACCTATTGGGCACGTTTTGTATTACGCTGAAACGGTAGCCGAAGAAGGGGAGAAGAGTGAGACCTATAGCCTTACATTAGACGATAAAAAGTGGACCCTTTACCGGTCCTACTATTTGAAAATCAGGAATGAATTTATTGCCGAAATGACTGGCTGTGATGCGGTGATTGAGGAAACCAATGCAATATATGGTGACTTACCAGAGACTCAAGAAGAATTACTTGATGCTATAAATGAGTTACAATGGAAGGATATTACGGATGAGGGAGAAATCATAGATGCTGTTGATGATGAAACCGATGAAAAAATCATTGTCAATATTGGTGATATTACAGAATTGGTAAACCCTGCTGGGTCTAGGGAGTGCATTATTGAAAAGCAGGGGACTGTAGACTTTATTACTGATTTCGAACTTACGGATTGTGATGGTAACCCCATAGAGACAGGCAGCTATGTTGTTTGCGACAGTTTTGCCTATAAGATTCCACAAGTTCCTGGTGTCGATGATTTGCCTTCTGGAGGAGTGGGGCTAGATGGAAATTTAGCGATTACCTCAGAGGAGGAGGCTACCCTAATTCAAGAATTACAAGACGGTTGCCAGCAAAGAGTTAAGGACACGAGAGATACGCTTATCAATGATTTGAAGGAAAGGTACATCGATGAGTTGGTTACTACTGAAATAGTAACCAGTCAAGCATCGATTATCGACTCCTTGACCGAGAAATTCGATTACACGATTAATCGTATGGAACATCATTATACACTCTATTATTATGATGTGGCTGGAAATCTTATTCGTACCATTCCTCCTGCTGGGGTTAGGCCGGGAGATGTGGATGCGAATCCACACAAGATGCCTACTACTTATGAGTATAACTCGATTAACCAACTCAGTAATCAAGATACTCCTGATGCGGGTACTACCCAGTTCTATTATGATAAGAAGGGGATGTTGCGTCTTTCACAAAATGCAGAACAAAGATGTGCGAATGAGGGATCAGATAGCCCGTGTACATTTGATTATCAGCGTTATAGTTATACTAAGTATGATGCGCATGGAAGGGTAATAGAAGTAGGGGAAATACATCTTGATGTGGGGGGTGGAACAACAGAAATTAACACCGCGCTCGTGGATAACCCAGACTTTCCAAATGTGAACGAATACCAGCTAGTAGACCGTGTGGTGACCTATTATGATGAAGCGTATACTGGTGAGACTTATGATACAAGTCTTTTTACTCAGTCATATCTCAGGGGACGCGTGTCGGCAGTGGAAAGCTATGGGGCTGAAGACGAAAAGTTGGCTACTACGGTTTATAGCTATGACCCACATGGAAACGTGTTACAGCTTTTGCAGGATGTCGTAGGATTAGAACCAAAGATTATTTCTTACGACTATGATCTAATCAGTGGTAACGTAAATGAGGTACATTATCAAAAAGGTGATGATCAGGAAGATGACTTCTATCATCGCTATACATATGATGACGATAACCGTATAATCAAGGTAGAAACCTCGGAAGACCGGATCTTATGGGATCAAGATGCCAGTTATAACTACTATGTACATGGTCCACTGCGTTCGGTGGAGTTGGGACATGATAACCTACAGAAGCTGGACTATCATTATACTTTACAGGGTTGGCTAAAAGGAATTAATACACCTTTCATGGGAGGTAATGAGTCTGATCCAGCGCCTGATGAATTTGCGCTACGACTTGGTTATTATAAACATGATATATATGGTGAGGACCCTACGACCGTGTTGGCTACTGTACCAGACTTTATACCAAATGAATCAAGTCTTGCTGATACCTATTCCAATTATGGATTACCGGAAAAAGGAGCACATAATCTCTACAACGGTAATATATCCTGGATGACGACTTATTTACGAAACCTACCTGCTTCGAGTCAGATGCATGGCGCCATCTACAGTTACGACCAGCTTAATCGAATCAAAAGAACATCCAATTTCACCAACTTTAGTGCCGCCTCAGGTTTTTCTGGAACATATGATCGAGATGCACCACTTGGTGCCTATGACGCCTCCTACACCTATGATCCGAATGGTAATCTGGAGACGCTAAAGCGAAACAATGAAGATGGTAACCTAGTCAGTGATTTGGAATATGGCTATACCAAATCTGGTAGTGACTTAGTGAATAACCGATTAGTAAGCTGGGATGGAAGAGGTACTGTCTTTGATACAAGGGATGGAGGAGGACTACCTTCTAGTTCGGATATCTTTCCAGACGTGTCGATTAAAGACTTTAAACTTAGTGGACCAGAAGTAAAGGTCACAAGAGCTTCCAACTCGATTATCATTGGTCCTGATACAGAAATAGGAGATGGTGTTGACTTCACCGCTGAGATCGTAGATGCGCCTGCTGATGGTAAAACATCAGGTGCAAATTATGGCTATGATGATATCGGAAACCTCATCGCTAACAAAGATGACGGCACCCAAGTAGAATGGAATGTACAAGGCAAGGTACGACGAGTAAAAAGTGAAGGAGGGTTTATCGTAGAATACGGCTATGATGGAGCTGGAAATCGTGTCTTCAAGAAAACCTTTCACGAAGACGATCCTTCGGAAGCCAAAATGAAACACTACATTCGGGATGCGAGTGGGAATGTAATGGCCATCTATGATGATGAGGAGTTGTCAGAACAGGCGATCTATGGCAGCAGTCGCTTGGGTTATGTAGAAGGCGAAGGAGTAGATGGTCAGCGTCGTATTGGTTTGAAGCGTTATGAATTGACCAATCACTTGGGTAACGTGATGGCTGTCCTTTCAGATAAACGTTATGCAGAAGGCGGTAATGCCCGAGCAGATGTATTGAATGTGAAGGACTACTATCCGTTTGGTAAAGAGATTTTGAACCGTTCGACCTATGCGAACAGTTATCGTTATGGCTTTAACGGCAAGGAGAAGGATAGTGATATGGGCGTGGGACTCCATTATGACTACGGCTTTAGAATCTATAACCCCGATATAGCTAGGTTCCTAAGTGTGGATCCGTTGACCAGTGGGTATCCATTTTATACGCCTTATCAATTTGCAGGAAATAAGCCAATACAAGCTATTGATCTTGACGGTCTGGAAGAAAAAGAAGTTGTTACAGCTTCAGCTCCAGGAACGGTAATAGGATTAACGACTAGTCGAGTTTTGGAAAGAACTTGGACACTTAAGGAAATGTTGACAGAAACAGGTGTCGATTTTGCGAAAAGAAGCTTTAATACAATTGGTGCTGCTGGAGTTTTAACGGTTTTATTTGTTTTAACACCGGCTAACTTGGGTGATGATAGAGCATCAAAGATACATGAAGAGTGGAGCCGCAACCGTTCTATGCAGTATGATTTTGATTATTTGGATCGAAAACTTCTAGAAGAAGGGTTGTCAGATGATGAGTTGGATGATTATGTTGATTTAGCAGAGAGGTTGCATGGGATGTACAACCTAAGGCAGCATACAAGAAATAGGAAGGACTTTAGAGGGACGTCAATTGTATATAAAATTGTTAATAAAAAGACAGGAGAAATTCTTAAATATGGGATTTCATCCGTGCCAAATTATGTTAATAAAAAAATCCCAGGAACTGAGATTTTAGGTAACCCAAGGCCAGCTGGTCAGGTTAGAGAGTTAAACAATGGGAGCGATCAAGGGGATTACACGTATGAGATTATGCATGTCTTTGATAATAGACAGGAAGCATTAGATAAAGAACAACAGCTTGTAGACGAGGCAGAGGAAAACGGTGTAGAATTAAGGTTGCAAAAACTGCCAAGACCAAGTTCACAAAAAGATTAGTTATGACAGATTTTCAGGACGTTTATATTCGAAGTAATGTTGTTAATGATACCCAAAAACAACTTAATGATGAGGCGCATGTGGTGAGTACGGCTTTCACGTCTCATTTAGAGATTTTTAAAACCAGTAAGATTTGGAGGTTTACTGTTTCAATTACTGATAAACCTGAACTTGATGGGTATATAGAAGATTTAAAGGAAGTATTAACAATTTATATGTTGTTTGATTACTCTGCGTATTGGTCTTTAGATGGTTTGGAAAGAAAAAAGGTGCTTTTGAATACCCTTTATAACGGTATTCTCATTTTATCTGAACGGGCTGGAATTGAAAAGAGCTATTTCGATAATGCTTATATTAAGTCTATTGAGAATGGAATTAAACTCGCAACGTATTGGGGAGAACCAAGTAATTCTGTTAATGAAAAACTGGAAGCAAGAATATGGTTAGAGTTTGATCTCGAAGTTTCGAAAATTGAAGCTCATGTTAAGGAGATTAGTTCAGGAAATACGATAAAAGAATTATTGATTGAACCTAAGCGGCGTTATTCATTTTTTGATAAATATCTTGGAAAAGTATATTGGGAAACCGACAAAGAGTTTTGTTTGTGTTCCAAGAAGGGTGATAACATACTTAAATTTACTGTTCCATCGCCGTTCTAAGCCCTCTGCGCGCTTTTGTAAAGCGTGTCTATTGTAAGTTGTTTGTAGTGAGGTAGCCTTTGTAAGGCGGAGTTGTTTTTAGAATGTTTGTTCTCTCTGTGTTAAGTGTTTTCTTTTTCAGTCATTCCGATATAAGTACTGACTTAATTTTGTATTTGTGACATATATTAAAATATTATTTAACCAATGAGAAATTATTTATTTGTTTTAACCCAAATTATAATTTTTAACGCATGGTCTGACACTTTTACGATGACCGTGAATGCACCTTATGTGGACGCAACGTTTGTTGTTACTGATGTTGGCTGTCCCGGAGATGGTAGCACGTCTGCTTATCGCAATGTGAATGTAACGATGACTGTAAAAAGTGGATTTCGTAGCGATTACAGATTCAACCCATTTTTGCTTTCGGATCAAATATTGACACACGGCAATATGATAACAAGCCCTTCTGCGGGATCAACATATACCTACAGTTTTATTTCTTATGAAATTATAAATGGAAATAAGTCGGTTCAAGCTGGGATTGAAGAGATTGATAATCAGGGTGGAGGCGAGAGGAAGTTCTATAGTTATTCAGATAAAAGATTTAGACTTGGTATTAGTCCGGCTTATGTAGGTATGTCAAATACGGAGATTTGCGGGAATTCACCTTTTCATATCAATACCAAAGACGCTCTTGGTGATTTTTATTGTGACTGTATCGATATTGATATTAAAGTGGGTACTGCTGCGCCTATTGACTACTCATTTAGTTGCCTCACCAATAAAATTGAACTAGAGGGTATTCGAAATCGTATTGTTGGTGGATCCAATGAAACGGTGACTATAACTACTGAGGGTATTCGAAGTGTGCCTGGCAACTCGATTACTGTAATATCGAACCCAGCGACCTCTCTTTCTCCTTCATTATCCTTTCTCTCCACAAATGGAGAATGTGCATCAATAAGTCTTTCTGGTAGCGTATGCGATTATTTATCAGGTCGAAACGTATGGTGGCAAAGAAGGACGGAAGATGGTGATTGGTACTCATTTGATAAAACCAAGACAATTGGATCAGACGGTTCTTTGAACTATGATTATGAGGAACAATTACCAGATAATGTGTTTCATCGAAAATATAAGGTGCGTTTTCTTGTCAGGAATGAAGCTAATACGGCTACCGAGGAAGAATCTGAAGAAGTGACCTTGTATATTTCTAGGACAAATTCGTTCCCTAGCAACTAGTGATTCAAGAATTAGTTATCCCAGTTCCACCAAATGACTTCTAAATTGCGTTTACATTCTCTTTCTAATCTCCTACTATTGGAAACACTATTTAAATAACCATAAGTATATAGTTTCAACAACATCCCTGGGTGATAAGCCTTCCTGCCAGTTTGTTTTTCCCCTTTTCAAAACAACTTATGAAATCAGACATAAAACCATCCACAAATAGGTCTATTAATCGAACATAATGTCGTTCATCAACTAAATCGTTGAGGCTGGTGAAAAACTGAACTTGATCTCTGTCTATTCCTTCTTTGAAACGCTTGACTTAAATTTAAAACAGATAATCGTTTTTACACAGCCTCGGAAAAGCGCGCCAGGAGGCGGGAGTACTTTTCTACTACTCAAAAGAATTCGTCATTAATATATGGTCCTGATATTATTGATCAATAAAATACTATGAACCTTAAAAAATGGCGAAATGCAGTTGATGAGACTAATTCCCTTCTAATTCACTCTGGTATATCAGCAAAAGCTGATGGTGAGACAAGAAAAAGAGTGCCTGTTGTAGCCAAAAATACTGCTGCAATTGCAGTCTTATCTGGGGGTGGCACAATAGCAGCCTCAACAAGCTTAACCTTAGTTGAAATGGCCATATTAAGTATAGATGTGGCGAACTTAATTTTGGCAATTGATGAGCTAATTGATACTAAATTAACGGAAGATTTTAATCAGGATATGGTCAATGGAATAAAGACTTCACCTGCCGTAACAGGTTTAATTACATTTGGTAGAAATATTACACAAACGCAGGTTGACAATTTTCTGAACTTGATTAATGATGTTCTTGAAGGAAAGGATCAAGTTGATTATTGGAATGAAAGACGTGGTAGCGATGAGTCTAAAGATGGTTCAAATGAGACAGAGTATAAACCAAAAGGAACAACTCGGGGCATTAGTTTACTTTTATGGAAATATCAAATAGGGGTAATAATTGAAAGAAAATAACTTGATTGTAAAAGGAAAGGTGTCTTTTCTATCCATGGTAGTTGGAGTTATCGGTTTATGTTGTTTTACATTTTTGGTAGTTATGATACTAATAAACAATATAATGGCCTCGTTAATCACCACACTGGTAGTTTGTGCATTTTTAGTTACCGAAATGTATTATACTGCTAAACTGTTCGCGGATCGTCTTATTCTTAACTATCCTATGAGTCTGATTAAGAGAAAGAGGGTGTTTTTAAATATCGAATTGCAAAAGGTTACCTATCGTAGGGGAGGTGCTAGGGGACATGCATATCTGGTTGTCCAATTTATTTGTAAATCAAAAGAAGTCAATAAACATATCCCACTTCCTGAGCTTTCTAATAGGCGAAAAGTGGCACAATTAATGAAATCGATAGAAGATAAAGGTATTGAAATAGCCTATTTTGAATAATCTAGTGATATTACTAATATGTATTTACGCATATCGGCAATGCTTAACGAAGATTAAAGTTGGTTGTTTAGCAGCATTTGTTAGAACCATAAAATATAAGTAAAACATAGAATCATATTTTTACACAGTCCCACAAAAGTGCGTCAGGCGGTAAGTCTGTCAATGATCTACTAGGCACAAGTGAAAAACACTTGCGCCAGAGGTACATTTTTGCGATAGCCGTCGGCAGTGTTAAGTCTTCTGCAGACTGACTGAGTGCATTGTTTAGGGTGAATAAGTCTTCAATTCGGTCAGAGCCAGCTCAGATAATTTTAACGAGATATACTGTATTACCTAATAGAATCAATTGACTATTTTTACCAAAAAATAATTTCATGGGCTACAACTACGTTCTTTTCCTCCTGATCTTTATTTCTTCCACAGCTTTGGCGCAATCATTCAAACAGAATGATAACAATTCGGATGGAGTCTTTTATCGGTACTATGACCAAATAGACATTCCAAAAGAGTCTCTTATGGATTGTCAACCATTCACGGGGCGTCTTCCTTACACCACAGGAAGAGGTAATTTCAGTGGTTCAGGATTTATATACCGTTTTCAAACCAGTGAAAAAGGATATGAATTATATAAATTTCAAAAGACACCTTTAAAGCAGTTGGGAAGTTATGTGAAGTTATTACCTGAACATGTTAGGCATCTAACGTTCACGAATATTGAATTTCATGCAGTCGGTAGTGGAGTTGTAGTTTTTGCTTCGCTGATTAACAAACAAACCAATACGGTAAGTCATCAACTTATAAAGCTGACTGCTGATTTGAAATATGTTGTATCTACTGAACTAGCTAGTTTTAAAATTAAAAATAGACAGCCGAGTTGGGTTTCGGTTGTGAAGAGTAAAGATTCCAAAACTATTGGTGTATTGCGAAAGGTGACTACTAAAGGTGAGGGACCAAAGTTTGGTAAATTTATAATTCAATTTTTCGATGATGAATTAAGTGAGTTAAATGTAGATACTCTTTCATTACCTTATGAGAAAAGGGAGCGTAATATCGTATCTAGTGGAGAAACACAGTCTGTTACCGTTTTTCCATATCGTTTTCACTCTTTTAAGTTGGGTAATGTTGAAAATGTAGCTGTTTTGGTAGGATATAATTCTGGGCCAGATATTACGTACAATAAAGACCTTCTGGATTATCAAATATATGTTAAATCCGTCGGTAATGAATATGAAAAGGTTCAGTTGGCCAAAAAAGAAAACGAGTTTTTTCACGACTGCTCAATGGAGTATGATTCAAATAGTTCGCTTGTCTTAGCCGCTTTTAAAAGTTCAGAAATAGAAAAGAATAGATATCGTTACCAAAATGTTTTTTATCAAATAGATAGTGATTTGAGTATAAAGGAGGCAAGTCATGTGCTCTCCAAGAAAGAGATACTTGACTTGGTCAAAATAGACTCCTTGGTAATCAATAAGATTGAGAAGTACTATCAAGAAAGTTCAAGCTCCGTAAAATTGACGGCTAAAAGGGACAAGATTGATCCTGTTATATCACCTATTAAATTTGATAACGATAATAATCCACATGTTATCGTTTCCAATCAGCGAACAACATGTTCATCACCAACTGCCCTTAATGCTGCCGCAATCCCAATCGGTGGGATGCAGCTTAGTATCTCAGTATCCCCTTCGTCACAATCTTCTGTAGATTGCTCAACGATATATTATGGATATATGCACTTGAGGTTAGATGAGACCAATGATCAAATGACAGTAAAATCCTATAACTGGACTTCTGCTTACAGTAGAATGCAGATACTACACAACGGAGAGATCCTTTTTTTAGAAAATGATATTCCGTTTAATTATTTATTCCCTGAAAAGCGTCAAAAGTACTCGGCTCTATATGGTAATGTGCTGGGATTAAGAGGAGATGGTGAAACGTTTTTAATAAAGAAAAACAAAAAGAAAAAAGAGAGAATTTGGTTAGATGAATCCATGCAGCTAGATGATGGTACAGTAGTTGTATCCAAAGGAGTTGGTAAGAAAAAACAATGGTGTAACCTTGATTTATCAAATCTAGAGTAGGCTCTTTTGGCTTGAGACTCTTCTTAAGCCTTATTTTAAGATAGGTTGATTACCATAGAGTATAACTTTGGCGTATTCTATATAGCCATGATACCCCTGGCGCTTTTGTAAAGCGTGACTATCTTAAAGTTGTTTGCAGAGAAATAGCATTTGTAATGCGGTGGTGAAAGTGCCATTGATTCAAGAGAATGAATGACCTGATTATTATGGCAAATGATGGGATAGACTGGACACGGTTTACACAAGTTCGCTAGAAATTATGGTCTAAAATAGCTGCTAATCATATCCCACTATCATAATTGACGAATAGCTTTAGTATATGTCAGAAAAATACAAAGCCAAACTGCTTGAGGAGCCCTATTTTGTTACTTTCACTATCGTGGATTGGGTAGATTTATTTACTCGACCGGTTTATAAAGATATTGTCCCCGCCTGACGCAAGTGTTTTTGACTTGCGCTGTCAGATCAGGAAATTTGGAGTTAGGCGTAACTCTAAAAAAAGTGTCTGAAAACAATTATTTTTATCGATGTCGTTTGTTTTGATTTATAAAATTTTGTTTTTTGTAAATAGTTAAGTGTATTATTACACTTAACTATTTAACTAATGCGTGAATTTTTCTACATAAAAAAAGGAGTTGTCATATGTTTTTTCTGTCTTGTGAACCTGGGTTATGTTTTCTCGCAGGATCCTGACAGTTATTCCGAGTCGATCGAGATTGGCCCTGGAGCTATGCCGTCTATGGCCATAGCACAGGATTCCAGTTTACACCTAACATATGTTTCAGGAGATTATCTGATTTATTCTATTGGTGATCTAAGCGGTAATTTTAACACCATTGATACCGTTATTGAAAACTGTTGTTTTCATGATCCAAGAATCTTTTTGGATCAGAATGATGACCCACATATTGTAGTGTCGGATGGGAACATCAGGAATCGGTATACCTGGTACACGAATAGAATTGGTGGATATTGGAGGAATAAATTTACCGTTTGGGACAGTGAATTGGACAACAGTAATAGATGCACCAGTCCAAGCATATGGGTAGATTCATTGATGAGGGCTTACATCGGAGTATTTACAGTTGGCATAAATGGCGCTGATAATGATAGATGGGGAGGGCTAGTACGAGTAGATAGCCTAGCTGCTGAAGTACCAGTAATTACGAAAAAACAGGTCATCGATGTATGGAATCCAACCGTACTGATGGTGAATGGTGAACTCTGGATCGGAGGTAGAAATAAAGAAAAAGGCGATAGAAACTATACCCTACAACAACACGATACGCTAAACCTCAACGAAAAAGGGCCCTTTTATAACCTAAGTCATGGGGTTCACGGTGAACAGGGCAGGTGTTCAGTGGATAAGTTTAGAGACATACACTGCGCTGGCACGTTGAATAAAGAAAACTATTACACTACTGGATGGTACAATACACTTTCTCGAGCCAAAAAGACGCTTCGTCCGCATCGCTACTTTACAACTAACAAAAATGCTACTGGCGCTGGTTTACCTATGATGGAGAATCACGATTCAAGTAATGTTTACCTGCTTTATTGGTCTGGAGGACTCGATCGGGATCATAATGAACCTAAAGGGTGTGTAGTAAATAATCAGGTAACCTTCACAAGGTTCAAAGGTGATGTACAGGAAAGTGTACATATGGCAGTAGACGATAAAGATAACATTCATGGGGATTCCTATCGGGCTACGCCTTGTATGGTTCCTCATCCCGAAAAGGGTATGATGCTTGTCTTTACAGCATGTAAGGCGTCTGGCGAAAAAAACCTGCGTTTTACGACAATAGGACGTGGGGGAAAGGTAAGGGAGAGTCTTCCGGATGATACAGTCACTAAAATTAGGATTACTTCTAGAAAAGATTCTGTGGTGACCCTAGGAAGAGTTTGGCGCTTATCCTACGATGTGAGTCCGTTTTTTACGAATAAGAAAATCGCCAGCGCTACATCTAGCAACGAAGATGTGATTGTTGCAAACAATACAGTACTTGAAGCAGTAGGTATTGGAACATCAGTTATTACGGTAACTCCCCAACAGGGTATGGGGTCGGATCAAATAACCATTCGTGTAAAAGAACGAGTAGTTGCAGGCCTAGATAAAAACGAAGCGGGAGAGTCCTTCGTCTTAATGCCGAATCCGAATAGTGGGAAAGTGAAGTTTCAAACGAAACTGGATGTTCGAGCTATAGACATATTTTCGTTAGAAGGGAAAAAGTTAATCACCATTACCGAGCTAAAGAATAGTGTTATTCATTTCAAAAAGTATGGCTTAGATAATGGTACTTATGTCTTAAAAGCATACTCCAAGCAAAAAACTATTGTCCAAAAGTTTATTCTTGAATAATGTGGTATATATCGTATCAAATCCTATCCAGAAGAAAGAAGGTTTTTTTCGAAGCTCTTGATTAAGAGGTCGAATACCATTTATGCTATATAGTGACGTGTATTTTACTCCTGTTTTTCCCTTTTTCTTCGTTAAAAACAAGCCTCGCCCTAGCGCTACTAGGCCTGTGTTTTTTGCCTTAAATAAGAAAAAACCAGTTTCAT
>CAYMST010000013.1:0-12474 GCA_964393115.1 uncultured Roseivirgaceae bacterium
AAAACTTATTACCAACAACTTAAATATTAACGAAAGCTCTTCAACCACATTAAATTTATACTTTTAGATGGAAAATTTAAAGTTTTTTTACTTAATGATTAAACCTCTTGACCAATAGGATGTCTAAGAACCAAATTTCAAATAGTAAAATGATGAATATTAAGTTTTCAAAATTGACCGTATTGGCTTTATCACTTTTCACTTTGATCACCATTTCTTCATGTGAGGAGGACGAGAATCTCCCTGCCACTACTCCTACAGAAGTAGAAACCGTAGAAGAAGCTTCTATTACCGCCAATAGCGAAGCGGCAGCGGATGAGGTATTTGAGGATATCGACGCATTAGCAGATGACAATGTTTTCCAGGTCATTTCAAATGGTCGTACGCTAGAAGAAATTGAAAGTTGTCGGTCTGTAGAACGTGTTACTGATGAAACTACAGGTGTAACCACGGTGACGATTGATTTTGGTGAATCGTGCAAAGACCTCAGAGGAAGGGTAAGAAGCGGCAAGGTAATTATTGCTTATTCTCTAAAAAGATTTGAGATTGGGGCGACAAGAAGCATCATGTTTGAAAACTTCTATGTCGACAGCATAAAAGTCGAAGGTACCAGAACTCATACTAATAAAACCGAAAGTGAAAATGCTACCGTTAGTGTTTGGGAAGTGGCGCTCGAAGGTGGTAAACTGACTTTCCCTGATGAATCATTTATAACAAGAGATGCCAATAAAACCAGAAGTTTCGATCGAGAAGCGAAAACGATCACTAAGACCGGAAATGCAAGTGGAATTACAAGAGAAGGGTTAAACTACTCTATGGAAATAACTACTCCTATCGTTTTCTCAAAAGACTGTAGGCTAAATGGCCGGTTTGTACCTACTATCGGAACGAAGGTAAATACACAAGGTGAAGGTGAAGATCAATCTATTGTAACCATTAATTATGGAGACGGAAGCTGTGACAACCTCATGACGATAGATGATAACGGCGTGATTGAAGAAATCGAAATTGAGCCTAAAAAACGAATAACAAAGCCCTTAGCCAACAGAAAATAAACAGGCAAGACTGAAACTAAACAAAAAAATGGCGTTAGACTTGAGTCCAACGCCATTTTTTTGTTAAAAGCTAAAGCACCTCTAATAATGTATTTGAAGCCTAGCTTGATCTGGAGCGGCCACAAGAACAGAATCCCAAGGAATAACCCCGACCCTATCTGCCCAGATTTGCCATTCAGACTTAATAAGCATTAATTTCTCAGGTTGATCTTCTGCCAGATTGTTCGACTCAGTAGGATCCTTTGAAAGATCAAAAAGTTCATCCTTATATTCTGGATAGGCACTGACCCACTTCCAATCACCCACACGGGCGGCTTTGTTACCTTCATGCTCCCAGAATAATCCAGCGTGGGCTTTTCTGCTTTCATTATTAAAAACCGGAACTAGTGATTTCCCTTCCATAGGCTGAATTTCCTTTTCAGCTCTCTTTTCAGGATATGTACTTCCAGACAAATCTACGATCGTCTTCATCACATCTACTATATGAGCTGGCTGATTATCAATTCTTCCTTTTTGAATCATATTTGGATAATGCGCAATAAACGGAGTTCTCACCCCACCTTCATGTCCCCAATGCTTGAACATCCTGAAAGGTGTATTACTCACATTTGCCCATGGTAGCTTATAGCATCCAAAGGATCCTTGCTGGCCGATCGGAATACTTGCATCTCCCCACGAATAGTCTTCTCGAGTACCACCATTGTCCGACAGGAAAATAATTAATGTATTATCCAGCTCACCTAATGTTTCGAGCGTTTTTACTAGTTCACCAATACCTCTGTCCATGGATTCAATTTGCGCTGCATAGACAGACATCCTTAAATCATAATCATCCTTTTGCTCCTCGCTTAGGTCAGACCAGTTGGGTACTTTACCGTCAATAGCCGAAATAGGATGGTCAGAAGAAATTATACCGAGTTGCTTTTGCTTGGAGAATCTTTTTTCCCGAACATCTGCAAAAGAACGCTTATAACTGCCTCTATATTTATCAATGTCTTCAGGTCTGGCCTGCAAAGGGAAATGGGGTGCGACATGTGCTAAATACAAGAAAAACGGATCTTCTTCCTTACTCATTTCAGTAACGAATTTACTCGCATATGCATTAATCGCCTCGGTACTGTAATAGTCCTCACCAGGGTGATCAAGTAAGCTATCGCCTATGGCCACCACCTGATCACCAGGGAATGGATAAAAGTAGGCTCCTCCATGGTGTGGAAAACCATAAAACTTATCAAACCCTTTTTTAGTTGGCCAGTATGCCTCGTCGTTACCAACATGCCATTTTCCTGACATCGCCGTATTATAACCGTTGTCTCTCAACATTTCAGCTATCGTAACAGCATTATTAGGAATATGTCCACCATAGCCTGGAAGCTTACAGTCCTCTTGCATAAAGCCCATATTAGCCTGATGAGGGTATAAACCAGTCAATAAGCTTGCACGAGTGGGGCAGCATCTTGAAGCATTGTAGAATTGCGTCATTCTTAAACCGTTGCTCGCAAGATTATCCAGTGACGGTGTATTGATCTCAGAACCATAACATCCCAAATCAGAATACCCCATATCATCTGCCAAGATCAAAATAACATTAGGTCTCTTAGGAGTTTTCGCTTGTTTACTATCACATCCTGATAGCGTCAACACCAAGCCCAAAACGACCATACTCCCAAGGCTTAGCTCTTTTAAATACTTCATTTTAGTGTTTCCAAATTTGTGTTAAGAATAGGTCAGCATTAGTATTGATAAACACTCTATCAAGGATAAAGTACCTCAACTTAAAACTGAACAGTTTAGTTTATATGACATTAAAAAAGACATCCCCAAAGTCAACTCGTATGCTAATTGAGTCTTTTCATAATTGACTTTGAGAATGTCTTTTAAGCTATTTATTAGAGTGTTTTATTCCCTTATTTGGAAAGAACAAAACGTTTGGAGTAAGTTTTATCTCCACTAACTAATCGAAGGATATACGCTCCCTCCTCTAATGAAGAAGATAATGGAATAGACGCGTTTAATCCGTTCGCTTTAGTCGTAGTAAACGTAGATAGTCTACCGTTTACGTCATAGATTGCAAACTCTACATCTCCGCTCAAAAATTCAGTAGACGATATGAATAGCTGATTACCCTTATTCCAAACTGATATTTTATCGCTTTCTTTAACGTCAGGACGAGTGAACAAAGGAATTGTAATTAAAATATTGGCTGACCTATTCGCACCAATTACAGCACCACCTCCGGACCTTTCTCCAAGGCTCAGGACTAGCGTTTCATCACCTTCGAAATTATCACCTTCATCCAAAATTTTAAGTTTAGCAATTCCTGACTCATTATTGCTAGCAATAATTGTTAATATATCTTGGTCAAGTGTATAATCATCTGCGCTAATGCCCTCTCCAGAAACCATCAACTTAACAGAAACCTCATTCTGTACAGGAATATTAGTTTCCATTGTTACATCTATCTCAGGTTCCAGACTTTCAAAAGCCGTTGTAGCACTTACCATTAACGAAATGGTAGGAAAAGTCGCGTCAACAGTAAAATCAATTTCTGAAATGGAATCACGACTAAAGTTTCCAGTCTTCACCGTTACTTTACCGGTAGTAGCTCCAGAAGGAACGCTAACTTCCATAATCGTGTCATTAATTTCATTCACAGTAGAAGACTCTAAATCCCCGAATTTGACAGATTCTATATTGTATAAATTCTGACCTAAAATGTAAATAAACGATTCAGCGGGAGCCATAACAGGATCATACGAAGCAATACTTGGTGGTGCCGGAGTGATTTTCAATTTATCGGCAGAAGGTACGTCTCCACCCGTTGATCTAACCACTACCACGTCTAGTTCCGTCTCAATATCCGATATTGCTGGGACAGTAAACCTTAATGTTTTACCGTTTAAGTCAGTGGTGAATTGGTCGGTAATCACATCTCCAACCTTCACTCCAGTAACATTTGTTAACGCAGATCCAGATAATGTAACTTCCTTACCAGGTCTTTGCACAAGAGGTTCCATACCTGAAATGTTGGCGGACCCTTCTGGCGAAGCGGTTATTAGAATATCATCCAACCATAATGGGCTAGCGGATTCCGGTTGATTAAATACGAATCTCAACGTTAGATTAGCCACAGCCGGTAAACGCTTACTCACATTCTCTCTATACAATTCGTGGTTTACATTGAACTTTCTCGCAGCACCAAGATCCTCAAACGTATCGCCTCCATCCGTACTAAACTGAGCGACGAAACCACCCTTAATCTCCGTAAAAAAGGACCCAATTACATAAGACAAGCGAATATTTTCTAAACCTAACGTATTGATATTTGAGATTAAAAAATCACCCCCGTCCTCAAGTCGAATAGCATGACGTAAGGTTTCATCATCTACTGCAGATCCTCTTCCTTCAGCTGGGCCAACAAAAATAATGTCTGTCTTAGCTGAGGTTCTAGTGCTGTACATGGGAACATCATTATCAAACCAACTTCTGCCATCAGTTCCATTTTCATGCTCAGCAATAGTAGTGTTCGTAAAACCACCACCTAATGGAGTATTTTCCATCGATTCATAATAAATCACCCTTTCCGATGGTCCGAACTTATCAAAAATCGCAAATACCTGTCTGGTTAAAAAAACCGAATCAGGACTTTCAATAAGTATGGAATCTGTGTCTACGCCATCCGGGATAATGAAGTCCAAACTTGTAGCACTTCTACCCTCAAGTATCGTTGCCTCTGCACCGTCAATGGATAACTTTGTTATCGCGTCCAAAGAAGGTCCTTCCATTTTTATGGTGTCTCCGGGAAAACCACCCGAAGGAAAAATATCAGTAATTTCAAATTGTGCCATCAGTGTTGATGGCACCATACTCGCCATTGCAAAAACGGCAAGTACAATTAAACGATTAATGTTATTCATCTTATTAAGTTTATGTTACAACTATAATATTATGGGTTTTGATCAGATTGTGATAGATCTGGGTTTCTATCTATCTCACTATCAGGAATTCTAAGTAGTGTATTGGGTCCATCCCAGGAAATATCTTTTGCATCTTCTCTATCATAAGTAGCATACAAAGATGCCGGGTAAACATTGCTTATTTCGGCGTTATACGCTCCCATTCTCTTCCACGTAAAGAAGCGCTCTCCTTCTCCTACTAGCTCCAGCATTCTCTCTAAACCAACAGCTTCAATAGCCTGCTCCAGAGTTAAGCTAGTACTAATCAAATCTGCACCCCTACTTGCTCTTATCAGATTGATGTCATCAATTGCAGCAGAAGCACTTCCGTCTAACGCAAAAAACTCGGCCCTCATGAGTATTAGTTCCTCTAATCGTATTATAGGCCAGTTTGTGTTAGAACCTCCATCTAATAAGAACTTATTAAAGGCATATGCTGTATCTAATTTTTCATTACCCGCTGTAATCAACGGCTTGATATACCCCAAAAGTCGAACACTATCATCAGTAGCCAGCTCACTAACGAATTTATCAATAAACCCCTTATTCAAATAAATACCTGTTTCCTCTATACTAGCTTGAACGATAAGGTCAATATCCCTCATTAACAAATGAGGTTCCGATAGCGTATATGCTACAGCATTGTTTCTAACATCATTAATGTTATCCCCAGAGCCGTTGGTAAATACATTGAGTATATTAGATGTATCCTGAAGTGACAAAGACTCCCTGGCCCACAACTCTGTTTTGGTTAGCTCTCCACGTGTTCCACCAATCAATCTAGATATTTCATTATAAGCACCTCCAAGGTTGTTCATTTGATACAATACCTTTGCCTTAAGCGCTACAGCAGCCATTCTATTTGCGCGGTTCCTATATCCAGGAAAATCACCATGATCAGCGTTGCTGAATTGAAGTGGCAAAAAGCTAATAGCTAAATCTAAATCTGATATAATAGCATTGTAGGTTTCTTCCACGGTACTTCTAGTACCAGAATTAAAACCGGTAGCCGGTGAAGTTCTCAAAATAATACCCGGAAGTCCTTTATTTGACTCTGTATACTGCGTTCCGTAGTAGCGAATCAACAAAAAGTTATTAAATGCCCTCAAATAGTACGCTTCACCGCGCATTCTATCTCTCTGAGTGGCATATAGGTTGTCTATTGGTTCGTCGCCGCTCGTAAACTGCAGGACGTTATTAGCCAAGTCAATTGATTTATAAGCTTCTATCCATAAATTATCTAGCTTAAATTCGAATCTAGTGAATTCGAAAATATCTAAGAACCTACCCATACCTTCACCATCTAGAGAACCAGAAGTATGATCTGCAACGATATTAGATAATGGAATATGGGACTCACAATAAGCTCGAGCCCACGTAAGGTAGGCCTGATTGATGACTAACTCTATATTTCGCGTACTTGTACCCACCTCGTCTCCAGGAAATTCATTGTCTGGATCTACCTCATCAAATGGAATACAAGAAGATAATAACGCGACTGTGAGTATAGCTATATATGTTTTCAATTTGTAAATTCTTTTCATCTCCGTAGTTGATTAAAAAGTTAAATTAACACCAATTTTATAAATTCTCGGCTGTGGGGGATTCCCTCTAATCACACTAGGGGCGATATTATTTTCCGTGGGACTAAACGCCGCAATAGAATTTCTTGCCTCTGGATCCCAACCAGGGTACTTGGTAAAGGTCAATAAATTTGTTCCCGACAAGGTAATTCTTGCACTATTCATTTTCACTTTTTCTAACCAAGCTTTTGGCAAGTTATAGGATAAGCTTAAGCTTCTTAATCTAATAAACGATCCATCATACAAAAATCTTGTTGATCGTGAACCTGCATCTGGTGCTGCTCCTCCAAAGGGGTGATCATAGATTACCTTAGGAACGTCTGTGACATCTCCAGGATTTTGCCATCTGTCTTCGTAAATGAACCTTGGCATGTTATAGACCCCAATACCTCTTCCCAAATAGGCCATTTGACTTAACTCATCATCGTAAATCCAAAAACCTTCTTTAAATACGAATAATCCAGAAAGTGTAAATCCTTTGTATTCAAAGCTATTTTGTAATCCCCCTGTAAGTCTAGGCAATGCAGACTTTCCATCAATAGTTTGAATAAGTGTTTCCATTTCTGCCTTCGAAGGCCTCTCTGGGTCAATGAACTGATAAGGTTGTCCGGTTGCAGGATCTTCAAAAAGTTCATTACCAGTAGCCGGATCAACACCAAGCCATTTCACCATTTGATAGGAGGCTACACTACCACCAATTTGTGGAAAAGCCACTCTATTCTGCTGCGCTAACACCTGTTCATCAACAGCTAGCTCTTTAACTTCATTTTGTTGGAAAGTAATGTTGAAGGAGGTTCTCCATTTGAATGCTCTATCAATATTCAAAGAATTAATAGAAAACTCAACCCCGGAGTTTCTAAGTACTCCAGAGTTCTGAATAAAATTATCCAACCCCGCACTAGGTGGTAAATCTAACTTCGCTAATAGATTAGAGTTCGTTTTGTTGTAATACGCTAATTCTCCACTTATGCGCTCATTAAATAATTCATAGTCCAGGCCTAAATCAAATGATTCCGCTCTTTCCCAACCTATGAAATCTGTAGATTCACGAAGTCTGAGCGGTCGTAATCCCTGATCTCCACCATAACTTGACTCTAATATTTCCCAACTATAAAAAGACGCGTTTTGGTCGATTTCAGCATTACCAGAAATACCATAACTAGATCTTAATTTCAGATAATTTACTATTTTAGAGTTTTGCATGAATGGCTCCGAGGATATCAACCAGCCTAAAGAACCAGAGTAGAAGGTACCCCATCTATTCTCTACACCAAATCTTGACGAGCCGTCAGCCCGAATAGAGAAGCCTGCCAAATATTTATTCCGATAAGCATATTTTGCTCTGAAGAATCCCGACTTAAAGAGCACTCCAGATCTTTCTGAATCCCAATCAAAAGGATCACTAGCACTACCAATTGTCTTCAATGAATTCGTCAAAGGAAAACCAACTCCTCTGAACGTAATGGTTCTGTTTAACTGCCAAAACGTCTCACCCCCTAACAAAAGGTCTAAAGTATGATTAGAAAACTCCTTATTATAGGTCAACACCGAATTGGCATTATAGAAAAACCGTTGTTGAAAAGCATTATCCACATAACCTCTACAATCCTCACATCCCACATTAGTAGCCTCAGTAGTTAAGAACGGGCTTAAATAAACCTGTCGATTATATCCAATATAGTTCAGTCCAACTTTAGAATCCAATTTTAAGTTTGGCGTGATTTCATACACCAAGTTTGCTGAATTAATACTATTGAAATTGTTAGACTGGTGAATAAAGAAATCGTCATCTGTAGCTGGAACAACATTCACCAAAGCTGTTGGTTCAAAGAACGTCCCATCCTCGTTATAAATAGGATATATAGGTAGAGCTTGTCTAATAAAGTTCAGACCTGTCGGATTACTGAAAAACTGAAAAATACCACCACCTACATTTGGATTATTTAAGAAGTAAATATTTGTCGGATATTGATTGTTTTGTGTATTAGAAATCGACAAGTTCAGTTTAAAGTTCAGTTTTTGATTCAACTGATAATTCATGTTCGAGCTAAACGTAATTCGCTCTAAATCATTAGCCTCAATAATACCTTCATTTTTCTCATAAGTGGTATTGATTCTGTAGCTATAGTTTTCTTTACCTCCAGAAACCGCCAATGAAGCTTGTCTTTGGCGACCTGTTCTAAATACCAAATCGTACTTATCAATATCTGTTGACCTAGCTACGTCCTCGGTAAAAGTACCTTCTGTCCCCTCAATATTTACGAAAGGAAGACGTCTTTCATTTAACGGAGTTCCCGCATTGTCCCACCCTTCTTCAATATAAGCCAGCCACTCAGGACCATTCAAATGCTCAATTGTATTGGTAGCCGAAGCAATTCCCTCGGTGTATGATAGCTCATATTTCGCTTTTCCAGCTTGACCCGATTTAGTCTTAATCACAATAACGCCGTTCGCACCGCGAGATCCGTATATGGCAGTAGCTTCCGCGTCTTTAAGTACTGTTTGACTCTCAATATCATTTGGGTTAATACTAGATAGCGGGTTAAACGCTGTACCAAAATTACCTGTACCATCGGTAGGATAGGAAGTATAAGGGATACCGTCAATCACGTACAGCGGATTCGCATTACTAGATAATGACCCCGTACCTCGAATCCTAATATTTACAGCACCACCCAATGCACCAGAAGCACTGGTAACGTCGACACCTGCTGCAAGTCCTTGTAGCCCTTCTTGGAAACTACTCACTACTTTATCGCTAAAATCTTCCGACTTTATCGTCTTGTAACTCGCCGTCGACAGCTTCTTTGAATCTGTGCTATAACCGGTAATAACAATCTCTTCAAGTGCCTCAATATCCTCTAAAAGTGTGATATCAATTACTGATTGCCCATTTACGGCAATTTCTTTCGTGATATATCCAACGAAAGTAAATGTCAAAATTGCGTTATCTGGATCTTGTAAAATAAAGGAATAGTTACCGTCAAAATCTGTGACAGTACCATTCGTAGTACCCTTTTCCAAAACGTATGCTCCTGGCAAGGCACTACCATCCGTTTGAGAAAGAACCTTCCCTGATATTTTAACTTGAGCAAACGTCATCTGCGCCGCCCAAACGAATAGGGTTACAAACACAAGGCTCCTAACCGATTTCATTTTTGTCATAAGAAAATAATTAAATCTCTTTATTGAATTCTAGTATGCTGGTAATTTCTATAATTTTTTCGAAGATTTGTATCAAAAATCGTCCTCCGTGACGCTACCGGGGACAGCCACCCCTAATCCTCCGTCGACTCGAATATGCTGGCCTGTCATAAAACCACATTTTTCGCCGCAACTGAACACAATTAGCTCAGCTACCTCTTCTGGTTTTGCTATTCTTTTGAGTAAATGCATGCCTATGCTATCTTGATGAATAGCCTCAGGATCTGCTGCTTCAGCCCATGCATTTCTCGCCATTGGAGTATCTACGGTACCAGGACAAACGGACAAGCAACGAATCTTGGGAGCGAAGTCCACTGCTATGCCTCTGGTTAAACCCAATATCGCGGTCTTTGCAGTAGTGTAATGGATGTTATTAGCGGAACTGAGAAAAGATTGTGCGCTACCCACGTTTATCACAACTCCTCCCCCGCTTTTTATCATGTGAGGAATGGTGTATTTGGCCATAAGGTAATAAGACTTGAGATTAACAGACATCACCCGATCCCAGTCTTTCTCCTCACAGGTTACGGCGTTCGCATAATGAATAATACCGGCATTGTTAACCAAATAGTGGATACCACCAAAGCGCTCCAAGCCACTGTCAATCGCCTTCTGAATAAGTTCAGATTTGGTTACGTCAAGCGCCAAGAACAATGCCTTATTTCCTAATCTCTTTTCGGCTTCCTTACCTGCCTTTTCGTCAAGATCTAAAATAATGACGTTAGCACCTTCTCTAACAAAAATTTCTGCTGTGCTTAAGCCTATTCCTTTCGCACCACCCGTAATAACGGCGGTCTTATTCTCTAACTCTTTGTACATATCTCTTTACTACCAATTATACATTGTACCGTCTTCCAACCTGTTAACCGGCAGATATGCTTTTTCATAGGGATGTTTTGCGGCTAACTCTTCATTAAATTCTACCCCTAAACCTGGAGCATCGGTTAAATATAAGTAACCACTGTCAAAAAAGTACGAATGTGGGAATACTTCTTCTGTTAACTCATCATATCCCATGTACTCTTGTATCCCGAAATTATTAATTGCAGTATCAAAATGTAAACAAGCGGCCAATGCAATAGGCGATACGTCAGAGGGACCATGACATCCTGTGCGCACATTATACAGCTCTGCTAAATGTGCCACTTTCATCATTGGTGTGATCCCTCCTCCGTGACTGATTGTCATTCTTATATAATCAATCAGTTGATTGGTGATGAGCACTTGCGCATCGTGAATGGTATTAAATATCTCCCCTACTGCTAGAGGAGTGACGGTTTTTTCTCTAATTCTCTTAAAACTTTCTTGATTCTCAGCAGGAACGGTATCTTCCAACCAAAACAGTCTATATGCTTCTAAGTCCTGACCCAATCTAGCGGCTTCTATTGGTGTTAACCTATGATGACTGTCATGCAATAAATGTAAATCTTGTCCAAACTCCTTTCTAACCGCTTCAAATACGCTCGGAATAAAATTTAAATATTTGTGGGTCGCCCAAGTTTCTTCATCAGGCCTGGTCCCTTTTATAGCCGGTTCATAAGATCCGTCTTTACCCACTCCATAGACCTTTTCTAGTCCTGGCACCCCACATTGAACACGTATGGCCTCATAACCCTTTTCAACTAATGACGAAACCTTATTTATTGTATCGTCTAAGTTACTACCATTTGCATGGGTATAAGTCAACAATCGATCTCTTGACTTTCCACCGAGAAGATTATATACCGGCGTATTGAGCGCTTTTCCTTTTAGATCCCACAACGCCATGTCTATAGCTCCGATTGCCGTCATAGTAACCGGACCCTTTCTCCAATAAGCGCCTTTGTAAAAATACTGCCAAATATCCTCTGTCTGAAATATTGACTTTCCAATAAGTAAGGGACAAATATGGTCTTTTAAATACGCTGCAACAGCTAACTCCCGACCATTTAAAGTAGCATCACCTAGGCCAACTAAACCGTCTTTTGTAGTAATTTTCAGCGTGACGAAGTTCCTACCAGGTGAATTGATATATATTTCTGTGCTCTCTATTATCATTTTACGCGTTCCATAAAAGAGACTCAAATGCCTTATTGTGAACAATAAAGCATTGAGTATCTCGATTAACTAAAACAATAAACTAACTACGTAACTACAACTAAAATCTTCCAATTTCTTTTCTATTTAGCCAACCTGTCAGCCTTACGCCGACAGGCGACTCCTATAATTGGTATACATATTTTTGGAATGATAACTCAAGGTCAAGTACTCTTGTATGTTCTGTATCTATTCTCATTCTCTTTTGTTGAAAATTCTACCACTAGTTGTATCTCTATTTCATCACTAGCGATATTACTTTTCACCATATTCAATATGCATGTAATCTTTTCAAATCTATTGATGTAACTTCTTTACATCAGACTCGTCATTTAATAATCATCTTCTTGAACGATACCTCATCAGTAGGCTTGAAGAAATCATATTTTCTAACGATCTCGAATGCAAGGGTAACGACTTAGTACGTCAAGACATTATTGAGAGACACTAATTAAATCAACAGCTAAAACATTTTATCAGGACTATTACATTAAACACTGGTATTCTGTTACTTAATAATCTTTCAAGAGGTTTTTTTTTGGAAAATTTATTATTCGAAAAAAAACTATAAAGTATAAATTAGGAGTCCTTAAAGATGAA